>JAZSPJ010000179.1:0-3503 GCA_045537365.1 Clostridia bacterium | reverse complement strand
CCCGCGGGACTTACCGCCGCGCTTTACGCATTGAGAGCTGACAAAAAGGTGCTCGTTCTTGAAAAAGAAACGTTTGGCGGTCAGATAACCTTTTCTCCCAAGGTTGAAAATTATCCTACTTTGATGCAGGTAAGCGGAAACGACCTTGCTCAAATGCTTGTGGATCAGGTTATTACGCACGGCGCGGATATTGAACTTGCAGAAGCTACTCGCATCGTAGACAACGGTGATAAAAAAATAGTTATATGCGATGGCATAGAAAATATAGGAAATTTTCTTTTTAAAGAAACATCGGGCCTTACTGAGGTTGAAATACCTGTAAGTGTAACATCAATCAGTACATCGGCATTTTCTAACTGCCGGTCCGATATGGTAATTAAAGGCTATATTCCGTCAGCCGCTTATGATTATGCAATCTCAAAGTCATATACATTTACATCACTTGGTAATTTGCCTGAAACAGAAGTTGCATCAGGTAGTTGCGGCGATAACATAAGCTGGAGCTTAACTAACTACGGTAAGCTTATAATATCAGGTACAGGCGCTATGGAATTTCAGGATAAATCATCAAGCGGTGATGCAGGCGGAGAGACGGGCGGTTCTGTTGGCGGTATTGTTGCAGGGGGAGACTCTTATGCAGGTGTTTTAAGCATAGATTATAACGATGTACCCTGGTACAGCTATAAATCAAAAATTAAAAGTGCAGTAATAGGTGAGGGCATTACCGCTATTGCCGATTATGCTTTTTACGGCTTAACACAATTAACCGACCTTACTTTGCCCGATACCCTTGTGTCAATAGGTGAATATTCTTTCAGAAACTGCTCGTCACTTACAAGTGTTGTATTGCCTGAAAGCGTTATATCTATAGGCAAATATGCCTTTGCATACTGTACAAATCTTAAAGAAATTACAATTCATTATAATGTAAATTCAATTGGAGACAGTGCATTTCGAATGTCGTCAGATGTTGCAATAAAAGGCTACGAGGAATCAAAAGCACACGAGTATGCGCAAAATAATAATATTACTTTTGTAAGCATAGGCACAGCCCCTGTAAGGGTATTAGCTTCAGGTAATGTAAACGAAAATATTATATGGAGCTTTAACAGCAAGGGCTTGCTTGTGGTTTCAGGTTCAGGTGAAATGCCCGATTATGCTAATATTACCGATATACCTTGGTTTAAATATATGACGGAAATAAAAACAGTTGAGGTTTCGGGCGTTGATAATATAAGGGGATATACCTTCGATTGCAGTTCGCTGACCTCAATTACTTTAGACAATGTTAAAACAGTTGGCAGATTTGCTTTTAACAGCACAAATAATTTAACCGAAATATATTTGCCTGAAACAATTGAAATGCTCGACAGAAATTCCTTTGGTTATCTGGATGAGGATGTAACAATTAAAGGCAAAGAGGGTACTTATGCACAGATGTATGCTGAGTATCTTGGATGCAGTTTTGTTTTGGATACAGATTCGGTACAAATTACCGAGGTTACAGTATCAACAGTTGAGGAGCTTATAGCAAACATAAAATCAAATACAACAATTATAGTTGAGGACGGTATTTATGTGCTTGACCGCACAGCACGTATGGAAGCTTACGGCGGAGTTTATGAGTACCTTGATGCACTTTTAATTAAGGATGTAACAAATCTTACTATTAAAGCAAAAAACAGGGGTATGGTTGAGCTTATATCACCGCAGAATAACTATATAAGCTATTTTGAATACGAAAATGCTCCGATTATTGTAAAGGGAGCATATAACCTTACACTTGACGGCTTGCGCATAGGTAATATGAAAATCAGCACAAGAAACGGCTCGAATGTTAATGGCGAAGGTGTTGAGCTTTTAGGCGGTGAAGTAGATGAAACTAAAGTTGATGGCTACAACGGCGCATATTTCGGTGAAGCTGACGAACCCGACGGCTATGAGGATATGACATATCCTATAGCTATACAGAATAAGGCAAATATAGTAAACTGCGATATATTTAATAATGCTTACGGTATAGAGTTCAGAGGTATATTACTTACCATCGATAATACAACAGTAAGAGATAACACACACGGCGCAATTTATGCATACAGTAAGGTTAATATAAATAATTCCGTATTTTCAAATAACGGATGCAGTTCAAAATATAAAGCGCAGAACTTAATTAACATACAAAATGGCTCAAGTATAACAAACAGTACATTTATAAACAATGCAAATGTATGCTTTGTAAATGCAACCGATGTTACACAGAACAATAATGTATTTTCAAATAACGGCTGGAACAGCCAAAACCCTAAGGCATACGGTATTACACCAAACGGCATAACCTGGCAGATTGCAGATGTTGACGGAGAGCTTGTCTTAAAGCTCGGCTATGATGTTATAGCCGATATGCATACCTTTGAAAGCGTAAGCGGAAAAGTTTATCCGTATTCGGTAAACTCTGCACCTTGGAGAGCTTTTGATATTAAAGCTATTGATGCAAATGACGGCGTAGTTTATGAAAATATAATACACGGCGGTTGCGGAAAAAATGTAAAATGGCAGTTTGTACAGGAAACTAATTTACTTAAAATATCGGGTACAGGCGATATGAGCAATATTGCATCAATGTACCTTTGGAGCAAATATTCAAATCAGATAGAGAACATTGAAATAGCCGATACCGTGACAGGTGTATATAGTATTTTTGGCGGTACAAAATTTACAAACAACAGCTCAAACTGGGAAAATGGTGTTATAAACGGCACTCTTTATATAGGTGATGTGCTTATATGTGCTAATTATCAGGCAGTAGGCGAGTTTAAGGTTAAAGAGGGTACAAGAGTTATAGCCGAGGAAGCATTTTATAATATAAACAATATTAAAAGTATTGTTTTGCCGGAAAGCGTAAAATACATCGGTGTGCATGAAAATCTTTCATCTTATGACAGCGAAATTTATGGTGTGTTTTCCAACTGCTCATTACTTGAGAGCATATCAATACCAAAGTCAGTAACTATAATTGATGATGGCGCTTTTTATAATTGTACTAAGCTTTCACGTATATATTACGGCGGTACAAAAGCGGATTGGGAGCAGGTTTTAATTTGCGACAACAATAGTTCACTCGAAAAAGCTGTTATATATTACACCAATAAGGTTTACACGGATGGCTCCGCCATAAGCTACGCTCAGGCAAGCCGTGTAAGCGATAAAAAGATTGTAGTAAATATAGGCGGCGAAGCACTGCAAGGCTCAAAGGTATATGTGGTATGCTACAATGGAAATGGCGGGTATCTTGCAAATGCCAAACTGCAAAGCGACGGTACTTTTACTTATGAGGCAAGCAAGAGTAATGTAAATAAGGTTTCTGTTGTAAAAGTGTTTATATGGAAAAACAATGCAAGCTTAAAACCGCTTGCAAAACCTGTTACAATCAGTTTAAAGAAATAATAAAAAAACAAGAGCAAAGGTTATAAAATATGCAAAAAATAAATACACAGGATAAAACC
>JAZSPJ010000065.1:0-4010 GCA_045537365.1 Clostridia bacterium | reverse complement strand
TAGGAGATGTATGTTCACATGAATAAGAAATTATTTAAAACCGTAGCAACCTTGGCTACAGCATCATTGGTTATGCTTTCGTCAGCTACTTGCTTTGCTGCTGATACCATTGCCACAACTACAACATCAATATTTGATTTTAGTACAGGTGATGTTACAGTAACAACAACAGCTAACGGTGTTGGTTCTGGTAAGATGATTACATATTTGCTGTCAAATAAAGAAGCAGTTTCATCAGGTAGCGACATTTTGTTTATCGACCAGAAAACAACAGGTTCAGACCATGTTACATTCACTTGCACAGTAGATATTGAAAAGCTTGAAACTGCAGCAGCAGTTTTGAAAATGGGTTCAAATGCAGATTATACTTTCACAAAAGATGGTGTGAAAGACCTTGCAGTTGTAGTAGGAGAAGCAGTTGATGCAAATGTTAGCCTTGTAAAAGCATTAAATGATGTTGATAGTATGACAGTTATAGCTAAGGTAAATGCTTCTGGCGACAATATTAAATATGGCGCAAAATTTACTGCACCTGGTGAAGAATCTATTAAGGTTTATGCTTTAAATGCGGATGCTAATGATGATGCAGTTGGTAGAGCAGAGTTATCATATGGTAAATATTATGCAATTAAAGTAACAGGTCGTGACTTTACTGATTGTACATTAGTACCATTTGTTGAAATCATTGAAGCTCAGTAATAGAATTTGATTGATAGGAGGAATTACATAATGAAAACTTATATTAAACCAGATTTAAATGTAGTTGAATTATCAGTTAAAGAATCTATTGCAGCTTTTGCAAGACAAAGAGAAACTAAAGATTTTGGCTTTGGTTCTAATTTAAGTCTTAACAAAATTAGCACAACAATTGCCACACTTTCTGATTCAATTTTACCTGTTGATACAAATCAACAGAGCTAATAATTTGTACATTTAAATAATTAAAAGGTTGACTTAAATGTCAACCTTTTTTTATAATAAAACATATAGTTATACACTTCAGGGAAAGGGGTTTGCTTATGCCTAATTATAAAATTGCAGATTTGGTAATTGCCTTAAATGATTTTAACGACCAAAAGCTAAGTGAGGATTTTAAACCGTATTTAGCTGACGAACAGTATTTTGATGAAGCTGATGTTAAGGTAAATATTGAGTATTTTAATAATAACAAAATTGATGGCTTGCCCCCGATACCTGAGGAAGGTATAATCGCCAAACATAGTATTTCTGTTTACACAAATACAGAGGATGGCTTGTGTGTAAGTATTTGTGATTTTAATATTAATGCTGTTATAGCTCAGATTAAATATAATAAAAGCTATACCGATGTTGATGTAATGCTTGCCAGGCTTAACGGTTTGCTCGATACCGAGCCTGTTTGCTTTGCAAAAAATATTTTGGATATTATGTTCCAGATTCTAATACAGAATTATAATGGCTTTGTATTTCATTCATCAACTATTATGCACAAAGGTATGGGTATAGCCTTTTCGGCAGATTCCGGTACAGGTAAATCCACCCATACAGCATTATGGAAAAAGCTTTACAGTGATACCGTTATTATAAACGACGATGCTCCCATAATCAGAGTGCTTGAAGGTAAGCCTTATATATACGGTGCGCCTTGGGCGGGTACAACCGGAATTAATACAAATGTTAAAGCTCCCCTTCGGGCGATTGTTTTTTTAGAGCGGAGCGAAACCAATACAATTTGTGAGCTTTCAACCCTTAACAGCCTTAAAAGGTTTTTCGGGCAGATACGCAACCCTGTAACAAACGAGCAAATGACAAATGTTATGCTTGCACTTGATAGTGTTATAACAAAAGGCGGCGCTTATTTGCTTAAATGCAATATGGAGGATGAAGCCGCAATTACAGTTGAAAACTATTTATTTAATAATTAATTATATAGTTTATTTTTGAAAGGAATGATTAAAGTGAATTTTAAAATCAATTCAATTAAACGCATTTTAAGCCTTACACTTGTACTTACAGTTTTAGCATCATTTATGCTTGTACCTGTTGCTTTTGCGGCATCTTTTAGCGATTTACCGCAAAACCATTGGGCATACAGCTATGTAAACACCCTTGTTGAAAGCGGTACAATAAATGGCTATCAGGACGGCACTTTCCGTCCAGATGGTACTGTTTCCCGTGCTGAATTTGTTAAAATGATTGGCAAGGGAAGTGCAAATAAAACATATAACGATGTCAACTCCAATCACTGGGCTTATGACTATATTGTAACCAGCGGTATGGATGCACTCTCAGGTAATGATTTTGCTCCCGATGTTCCAATTACAAGGGGCGATGTTGTAAAATTATTGTGGACAAGAAATGGCTCAAAAACAGGTGCAGTTGTACCTGCTATGATTACATCACAGGGTGCTGTGCCCGATGCTGTTGCCTGGGTTTATTCCAATGGGATAATGGTAGGGGATAACTATATCGACCTTCGCCTTAATGACTCTTTAACAAGAGCCGAGGCAGCAACACTTATTGTTCGCGCTCAAGGGGTAAATGCTTCAACTCCTCAGGTTGATTTTTATGCTAATTTGAGTGATAAATTGCTTGAAACTGTTTATAACAGCTTCGACCTTTTTGATGATAAGCCATACAACCCCGATGCTACAATCACACAGGGCGAATTAGCTTATGCAGCAATGCGTATTGCATGTGCACAAAACGATGTTACTTATGATAGATATAAAATAAAAACTCCTTTTACACATAAGTATGCAAGACCGCTTTATGTTTATGGCACTGAATGTATAGGCGAGGATAAGGTGAATGCAGAATATATAGACCAGACTGCAACAGTTGCAGATGCGATTTGTGCTTTAATGTTTGGTACATCTGAAATATCGTCTAAATATCTAGGTAGCGGTGACGGAAATATTTACCCCGAACTTGATGGCAAAGCACTTAATGAAAATCAGCAGAAATACTTAAAAATGGCATACAACAATGGTATTACACTTTATGCAGACGGAAAAATCAATGCCGATAAAGCTGTAACTATAAAAGAACTTGCTTGTATTATGCTTCAGTGCGATGGTATGTTTGGCTTTGAAACATCAAGATTTTTCTCGTCAGATAATACAATTGTAGCTCTTAGGGGTTCGTTGCCTTTAAATACAGATTTAAGCTCATATCCTGCTAATGCAGGCAATTATCCGCTTATTTTAAAGGATGTTCCGTCTAAAGTTTATAATACTCCTTACATAACCTATGGTGATTCTGCAAATACAGGTCTTGACATGGAGCTTTATAATAATTGCCGTGATTTTTACGAGATTTATGTTGCACCTGTTAATGATTTTACAAAAGCGTTTGCAGATTTGGGCGCTATTGTAGAAATATCATTTATTCCAAGCCTTGTTAAAGATAACGGTCACGGTTATACATACAGACTTATGTTTTATGTATACGATAACCCTGCATCTGTAAAAATTTCCGATGTAATAGATATTACAAACGGAGCAGATGCATCTAAGGTCTTGAAAAAAGGTGAAACATTCTTTGTTGACTTTGATACAGGTACATATTTTAATGATATATTTATGACATCCGATTATGTAACTGTTAATAAAGTTATTTATTAATGCAAAAGTGGCTAAAAAGCCCCATTTTACGGGCATTTTCCATAGTTTAGGCTAATAATTTTGTATATTATAACTATTGAAACGCCCGTTAAATTCTGCTATAATAACTGTATACCAAAAATATTTCAGGAGGTATTAGGTAGATGAATAAAACAGAATTAGTAGCAAAAGTTGCTGAGAAAGCTGAGCTCAGCAAAAAAGACGCTGAAAAAGCAGTTAACGCTTTTGTTGACAGCGTTAAAGAAGGATTAGTTAAAGGCGATAAAATCGTTTTAGTTGGCTTTGGCTCATTCGAAACTAAAAAGAGAGCAGCAAGAAAAGGTAAAAACCCACAGACTGGCGAAGTTATCAATATAGCTGCATCAACTGTTCCTGCATTCAAAGCAGGTAAAGCTCTTAAAGACG
>JAZSPJ010000017.1:0-3663 GCA_045537365.1 Clostridia bacterium | reverse complement strand
GTATGGATATGGAGCAGTACATGAAGCTTACAGGCACAACTGTTGAAAGCTTTAAGGAAATGTATAAGGACCAGGCTAAAGAGCAGGTTAAAACCACACTCGTACTTGAAACAATAGCAAAAGCTGAAAACATTGAAGTTTCTGAAGAAGATTTAACAGCTGAGCTTGAGGCAATGGCTAAAATGTACGGTATGGAAGCAGATAAGCTTAAATCACTTATAGGCGATGCTGAAACAGAAAACATAAAGGCAGACCTTAAAATAAGAAAAGCAGTTAAATTAATTGCAGAAAATGCTAAAGTCGGCAAACCTAAAGCAAAAAAAGCAACTTCGGCAAAAGCTGATGCAAACGGGGAAGAAAAGCCTAAGAAAACTACAACTAAAAAGACAACAACAACCAAAAAGGCTGCTGAAAACGGCGAGGAAAAGCCAAAGAAAACCACAACAAGAAAAACAACCGCAAAAAAAGCAGAAGATAAGGCTGAATAATAAATCTTGGGCATAAGAAAGCCGCAATAAGGCGGCTTCTTGTGCCCGTTTTCCTATACAGAAAAAATGCCAAAATAATACAATTATAAACAAGGAGGAACGGTTATGAGTTTAGTACCTATGGTTATTGAGCAAACAAGCAGAGGAGAAAGGTCATTTGATATTTATTCAAGACTTTTAAAAGACAGAATTGTATTTCTTGACGGAGAGGTAAACGATGCATCCGCAAGTGTAATAATAGCACAGCTATTATTCTTGGAGGGTGAGGATCCTGATAAGGATATAAGCTTTTACATCAACAGCCCCGGCGGTTCTGTATCAGCAGGCTTTGCTATTTACGACACAATGCAGTATATTAAATGTGATGTTTCAACAATATGTATCGGTATGGCAGCATCTATGGGTGCATTTTTGCTTGCAGCAGGCGAAAAGGGCAAGCGCATTGCACTTCCTAACAGTGAAATTATGATACATCAGCCACTCGGCGGTATGCAGGGTCAGGCATCCGATATGGAAATACATTGCAATCATATTATAAAAACAAAAGAAAAGCTTAACAAAATTTTAAGCGAAAGAACAGGTCAGCCTTTTGAAACCATCGTTAAAGATACCGATAGAGATAACTTTATGTCGGCAGAAGAGGCAAAGGCTTATGGTCTTATAGATGAGGTTCTTGTAAAAAGAAAATAAGGAGTATGTGTCCAGATGAGTGAAAAGAACAACAGTACTGTTATATGTTCCTTTTGCGGAAAACCGCAGAATCTGGTTGAAAGATTAATCGCAGGTCCGCAGGAGGGCTTGTATATCTGTAACAGATGTATAGATATTTGCAATGATATTTTAGACAGCGAGTACGGCGACCTTCTTGACGAGGTTATGGGCGATGAGTATAACGCAGAGCCGGAGGGCGACCTTAAAAACTTACCAAAACCAAAAGAAATGAAAGCTATTTTAGATGAGTATGTAGTAGGTCAGGAAAAAGCCAAAAAAGGACTTTCAATAGCAGTATACAATCACTATAAAAGAATAATGTCGGATAAAACTGACGACGATGTAGATATTCAGAAAAGTAATATTATGATGCTTGGTCCAACAGGTTCGGGTAAAACATTGCTTGCACAAACACTTGCTAAAATTGTTGATGTACCTTTTGCAATAGCAGATGCTACATCATTAACCGAGGCGGGCTATGTAGGCGAGGATGTTGAGAATATACTTTTAAAGCTTATACAGGCGGCAGATTTTAATATTGAAAAAGCACAGCGGGGTATTATATATATAGACGAGATTGATAAAATTGCCCGTAAATCCGAAAATCCGTCAATTACAAGGGATGTAAGCGGTGAGGGCGTACAGCAGGCACTTTTGAAAATTCTTGAGGGTGCTGTTGCATCCGTACCGCCTCAGGGCGGAAGAAAGCATCCGCAGCAGGAATGTATTCAAATTGATACAACAAATATTTTGTTTATATGCGGAGGTGCTTTTGACGGCATTGAAAAAATAATAGAAAAACGCACTGGCAAAAAGTCTATGGGCTTTGGTGCAGAGGTTGCATCAAAAACCCAAAAGAACATTGGCGATATTATAAAAGATGTTCAGCCGCAGGATTTAATGAAATTCGGTCTTATTCCTGAATTTATAGGCAGAATGAGCGTTACCGTAACACTTGATAATCTTGACCGTAATGCTTTGGTAAGCATACTTACCGAGCCTAAAAATGCCTTGGTTAAGCAGTATAAAAAATTGCTTGAATACGATAATGTAAGCCTTGAATTTGACGGAGCGGCTCTTGAAGCTATTGCTGATAAAGCCGTTGAGCGCAAAACAGGCGCAAGAGGACTGCGTGCAATTATGGAGGAAACAATGTCCGATATAATGTTTAATGCGCCGTCAGATCCTCTCCTTAAAAGTGTTATGATTACAAAGCAAATGGTTGAAAAACCGGGCGATAATGTATTAAAAATCAAACCAAGAGCAACTAAAGCAAAACCAATTAAAAAAGAAGCATAAGTTATAATAAGGCTGTCGCTTTTGGCGGCAGCCTTAATTTTTAAGGATAATTTTATGAAAAAACGAACTTACCATATACCCGTGTTTGTACCGCATAGCGGTTGCCCACACGATTGTGTTTTTTGCAATCAAAAACGCATAACGGGGCAAACCGAACAAATGGATGCAAGCAGGGCAGATTTAATTATAAAGCAAAACCTTGAAACAATTAATAAATACGATAAAGGCGAAAAGTATGTAGAAATTGCATTTTTCGGCGGTAGCTTTACAGGTATTGAACAGCACCGCCAGACAGAATATCTTGAAATTGCTCAAAAATATGTAAAAAGCGGTGAGGTAGATGCAATAAGATGCTCCACCCGTCCCGATTATATAAACAAAGATATTTTGGATATGCTAAAGAATTACGGTATGACGGTTATCGAACTTGGTGTTCAGTCAACCGATGCGGATGTGCTTAAATTAAGCAATCGCGGTCATACCTATGAGGATGTTGTAAATGCCAGCCGGTTAATTAAATCCTATAATATAGGCTTGGGGTTACAAATGATGACGGGACTTTGCGGTGATACATACGAAAAATCCATAAAAACAGCAATGGATATTGTATCACTACAGCCTGAATGTGTAAGAATATATCCTACCTTGGTTATGGAAAATACTGCCCTTTACAATATGTATTTAAGAGGTGAGTATAAACCAGACGAGCTTGAATATACTGCCAATTTACTGTCGGAGCTGATTAAAATTTTTGAAGGCAGGGGTATAAACATTATACGAATAGGTCTGCAAACTACCGATAATGTAAATAAAAACACAGTTATTGGGCCATATCATGAGGCAATTGCGGAGCTTGGCTATTCAAGATTGTACCGCAAAATTATCGAGGCAAACCTGCCCGAACAAAAAAATATTGAAATAAGGGTAAACCCTGCCTGTGTATCCTTTGCATCAGGTCATAGAAAAGAAAATAAGCAGTATTTTCAAAAAAGGGGCATTTCCCTGAAAGTCATAGCCGACGATAGTTTGGATAATAAACACATAGTTGTTTGCAATAAAAAGGTTGATTTGTATTAGGTATTGTGATAGTATAAAGATTGTAATGAAATTTTTTGAGGATTACATATTGTATAACAGCAAAAGCATAGCTATTCAATCCAAAATA
>JAZSPJ010000071.1:0-2057 GCA_045537365.1 Clostridia bacterium | reverse complement strand
AATACTAATGCCGAAAATGCAGATAAATTTTTAAAGGATAAAGATACAAACAGGGTTTTAACAGTTAAAGCGGATTTAACAAGCTTTAAAGATGCAGAAAATGCAGTTAAATGTGCAATTTTGAAATTCAAAAAAATAGATGTACTTGTAAATAATGCAGGTATATCGCAAATTAAACCATTTGCTGATATTACTGAAAGCGATTGGGATAATATGTATAATACAAATGTAAAATCGGTATTTAACACAACAAAGGCTGTTATACATAATATGCTTGAATATAAAAGCGGTTCAATAATTAATATATCATCTATATGGGGCGAGGTTGGTGCATCCTGTGAGGTGCATTACAGTACATCAAAAGCGGCTGTAATCGGATTTACAAAAGCTCTCGCAAAAGAGATGGGGCTATCTGATATAAGGGTAAACTGTGTAGCACCTGGAGTAATCAAAAGCCCTATGAACAGCCATTTAACCCAAACTGAAACCGATGAGCTTATTTGGGAAACTCCCCTGTCCAGGCTTGGCACTCCTTTTGATGTTGCAAGCGCTGTATATTATCTGGCAAATGATGAGGCAGGCTTTATAACAGGACAAACACTTGGCGTAAACGGCGGTTTTGTTATTTAAATTAACAATTTGTTCATTATTCATTCAATACATATTTATTTTATAATGTTAATATGTTAGCATAGCAATATACGGAGGTATTTTTATGAAATTCAATTTTAAAATTCCAAAGCTTAATCTGACGGAAAAATTTCCGTTTTCAGAAAAGTTAAACATTTCAAAGCTTGGCAAAAAAGGTAAAATAATTGCATCGGTTGCTCTTATTGCCCTTTTAATTATTGTTATAAGTATATTTGTATTTGCATCCAGAAGCAAAAAGGCATCAAACAGCGAACAAATTACAGCAGTTGTTACAAGGGGCGATGTGCAGTCAATAATCGAGGGTACGGGTACAATATCAGCACTCAGCCAGTATGAAATAACCTCACTTGCAAAGGGTGATGTTATTGCCGATTATTTTGAGGAAGGCGACACTGTTGAAAAAGACCAGCTTTTATATACAATAGATACTGTAAATGCCGAAAGCTCTTTAGAAAGAGCAAAAAACTCACTTGAAAAGGCACAGATGAATTACTCAAAAGCAGTAGAAAATGCCGACAAACAAACTGTCCGTGCTACTGCAAGCGGTACTGTAACCGAAATGAGTGTTGAAGCACAGGATGAAATAAATTCGGGTACAAAAATTTGTAAAATTGTTGATTACGAAAATTTAAAGCTTACCATTCCATTTAACAGCGTTGATGCACAGTACATATATGTGGGCGACACAGCAGAAATTTCGCTTGAAAATACATACACCAAGGTTTCAGGTACAGTTACAAGTGTGTCAACCGGCTCTGTTATAAACAGCTACGGTGTATCGGTTTCTCAGGTTGAAATTGCTATTAAAAATCCAGGCGGTGTTACCGAGGGTGCAAAAGCAACTGCAATTATTAAGGACTATGCCTGCAACGATGCGGGAACTTTAAAGTATTTACATAATGTAACAATTAACGCAAAAGCTTCGGGCACAGTAACAAACTTAAATTATAAAGAGGGCGGCCGCATTACAAACGGTGCGGCTATATGCTATCTTTCAAGCGCATCAAACAATACCGGTGTTAAAGAGGCACAGCTTAATTTAAAAGATGCCCAGACCTCTTTAGACGATGCATACGATGCACTTGACGATTATAACATCAAAGCTCCGATTTCCGGTAAAATTATTCAGAAAAATATTAAATCGGGCGAAAAGCTTGACAACAACTCATCGGCAACAATGGCAATAATTGCCGACCTTTCAAAGCTTATATTCCAGATGCAGATAGATGAGCTCGATATAAGCAAAATTGAAGTTGGTCAGAATGTTGACATTACCGCAGACGCCTTTGAAAATCAAAGATTTACAGGTGTTGTAAGCAAGGTTAGTATTATAGGAACATCGGCAAACGGTGTAACAAGCTACCCTGTTGAAATTACCATAGATAACCCCGACGAAACAGGACTTA
>JAZSPJ010000056.1:0-11785 GCA_045537365.1 Clostridia bacterium | reverse complement strand
TTTAACACACTCGTTTACTGCTGCTGAATGAGGTACTTTTGTTAAATAAACTATCTGGTAAACACCAAGCTCCAGCACGCATAAAATAAACGGTGAAATTTTATTTAATTTTACACTTGAATTTTGCTTTATTAAATTATCTATATTAATTTTGTTTTTAACTGTTCCCTTTACAAGCTCCGCAATAAAGCGGATGTCGGTTTCGGTTAAATTTTCGATTTTTCTTACCTTATCAAGCTCGGAATTTATATACGAGCCTTTTTGTATATTAAAAAGTGCATCAACAGCAACTTTTCGCGGGTTTGGCATGATACTATCGTCTCCTGTTGTTTAAAAGAATAAGCCTTGCAAGCGATGCAAGAGATGTCAGAGCTGCAGCTAAATATGTGAGTGCTGCGGCAGTTAACACTTTTTTAGCTGATTTTGTTTCGTCATCAGATAAAATAGCGGTATTTTCCAGTATTTTTAATGCTCTGGTGCTTGCATTAAACTCAACAGGCAAGGTTATGACCTGAAATGCAACTACTGCCGAAAATAATATGATACCAAAATCAACAAGCGTTGGTGCACCCAGTATAAAGCCGAATATTGCAAGAGGTATTGCAATTTTTGATGAAATACTTACAACAGGAAAAATAGCTGTGCGTATTTTAAGCGGTATATAAGATGAGCTGTGCTGAATTGCGTGGCCTGTTTCATGTGCCGCAACACCAAGTGCGGCTACAGAATTGGATGAATATACGCTGTCAGACAGTCTTACAACCTTTTTTACGGGGTCGTAATGGTCGGTTAAATTACCCGAAACTTTTTCTACTGTAATATTTGTCAAGCCGTTTAAATCCAGTATTTTTCGTGCAACAAACGCACCTGTATATCCTCTTTGCGATATTACCTTTGAATATTTTGTAAAAGCAGAGCTAACCTTAAACTGTGCGTACATTGAAAGTATAAGTGCCGGTACTACTAAATAAAGATAATAAACATCAAAATAAAACATTTAATCAACTCCAAGTACGGTATTTTTTTCAATTTTATTTCCTAACAGATAGGAATTTACATCCATAGGCTTTTTACCCTCAGGCTGTACCGTTAAAATTTCAAGCACTGTATTTTTTCCGCAGGCTACAAATAAGCCGTCTTTTTCGGCACTCATAACAGCACCGTTTTTGAGAGTGTGAGATTTTGTGCAAACCTTTGTTTTTAATATTTTAAGCTGTTTTCCCGAAATAGTTGTTTGCGCCTTAGGGTACGGATAAAGTCCTCTGACTAAATTGTGTATTTTATTTGCATCATTTTCCCAGTTTATCACACTTAAGCTTTTGTCAACAATCGATACATAGGTTGACTCTTGTTCAATTTGCGGTATGCGTATAACTGTGCCGTTTAAAATGCCTTTTATTGTTGTAACAAGCAGGCTTGCACCCATTACGGTTAATTTATTGTGTACATCCTCATAAGTATCGTCGGGCAGTATATCACATTCCTCTTTTAAAAGCATATCGCCCGTATCAAGACCTTTTCCCATATACATTGTGGTAATACCTGTTTTTGTTTCGCCGTTAATTACGCACCATTGCATCGGTGCAGCACCTCTGTATTTCGGGAGCAGTGAGCCATGCACATTTATGCAGCCGTATTTCGGGTAGTTAAGCACATATTCCGGAAGTAACATGCCAAATGCCACAACTGCAATCATATCAGGATTAACCTCGTTTAAAATTTTCTCAAAATTCTCCTTTTTAAGGTTTTGTGGCTGATATATGGGTGTGTTGTGCTCGGATGCGGTTTCATATACCGGCGAATGTACCATTTTATGACCTCTGCCCTTTGGCCGGTCAGGGTTTGTAACAACGGCACATACCTCAAAATCCTTTTCGTTGTATAAAGCTAAAAGTGACGGTACTGCAAATTCGGGAGTACCCATAAACATTATTTTCATAAAAACTGCCTTTCATACTGTTAAATATAGTCATGTTGAGCGAAGCCGTAAGGCAAAGCCGAAACATCTCAATTTGAATTTGAGATTCCTCGACAAGCTCGGAATGACTGTCAAGTGATATATTCATACAATTTTAAAAATTACTATTCCAAATCCTCAGGGTCGATGTACTCAATAACCTTGTCTACATAAAGCACACCGTCTAAATGGTCGATTTCGTGGCAAAGGCATTTTGCAAGCAAGCCCTGTGCTGTTACCTCAAACCTCTCGCCGTCTAAATTAAGTGCCGATACCACTACGGTTTCAGGGCGTGTAACCATACCCCATTTTCCCGGTACGCTTAAGCACCCCTCAACATCGGTTACTTCACCGCCCTCGGCTATTATTTCAGGGTTTATAATTTCCTGTTTAAAGCCGTCCACATCAATTACGGCAATTCGCTTTAGTATGCCTACCTGCGGTGCAGCAAGTCCTGCACCGTTAGATTTTTCAAGTGTTTCAAACATATCGGCAACTAAAGTTTTAATTCTGTCGTCAATTACATCAACCTCACGGCATTTTTTGCGAAGTACATCGTCGCCTAATTTTCTTATATTTCTTACAGCCATAAAAATTCTCCTTGTTAATACATATTTTGCGGATTTACATCTATTACTATACCTGCAGATTTTTTGTCCTTTGACATATTATCATAAATCGTGCGAAGTACAGCGTAAAGCTTATTTGAATACCTTGTTTTTAAAAGTATACGGTATCGGTATTTACCGCCAATGCGTGACATGGGCGCTTCGGCGGGTTTATATATAATTATGTGAGTTGTAAGGCTCTCTTTAGCCACCTCACCTTTAAGCTTATTGTAAAATTCAAGAGCAGTTTGCTTTGCGGTTTTATAATATGTATGTGAAAAAACAATATTTATAAACTCGCAAAACGGCGGATATATAAGATTTTCTCTGAAAACTATCTCATTTTCATAAAAGCTCTCGTAATCCTGATTGGCACTTGCAATAATTGCCTCATCGTCGGGATTATAAGTTTGTATTATACTCTTTCCCGACCACCTGCCTCTGCCTGCTCTGCCCGACACCTGACATATAAGGTCAAATGTGCGCTCTGATGCACGGTAATCATCCATATTCAGGCTCATATCAGCAGAAAGAACACCAACTAATGTTACATTTTCTATATCAAGACCCTTTGTAATCATCTGAGTACCTATTAGTATATCGGTTTTTTCTTTTTTGAATTTATTTAAAATTTCCTCGTGCCCCATTCGCTTTGCGGTTGTATCGGCATCCATACGAAGTATTTTTGCTTCCGGAAAAAGCTTTTTAGCCTCATCCTCAACCCTTTGAGTGCCTGTGCCGAAGTACTTTATATACTTACTTTCACAGGAAGGGCACACTTTTGGAACAGCCTCCATATAATCGCAGTAATGGCACACCATTTTATTTACGCTTTTGTGAAATGTAAGCGAAACATTGCAGTTCGGGCACTCTGCCACATATCCGCACTCACGGCAGGATACAAAGCTGGAAAAGCCCCTTTTATTCATAAATAAAATTGTTTGTTTTTTGTCCTTTATATTATCATTAATTGCCTGTTGCAATTCCTCACTGAAAATGCTCATATTTCCATTTTCAAGCTCGCATCTCATATCAACTATTTTAACATCGGGTAAGTTAGCTCCCCCCACCCTTTCGGGCATTTTTAAAAGCTTATATTTGCCCTGTCTTGCCATATAGTAGCTTTCAACTGACGGTGTTGCACTTGCAAAAAGTACGGTTGCACTATTTTGCTTTGCAATAAAACGGGCAATTTCCGATGTGTGATACCTTGGTGAAAACTCGGATTTATAAGTGTTTTCGTGTTCCTCATCAATTATAATAAGCCCTAAATTTTCAAGCGGTGCAAAAACCGCCGACCTTGCGCCTACAACAACCTTTACATTGTTATTTTTAATATTTTTCCACTCATCATAGCGCTCCCTTAAGGTAAGGCTCGAATGAAGCACCGCAACATCTGTGCCGAATCTTGACACAACCTGACTTACCATTTGCGGTGTAAGCGCAATTTCCGGAACTAAAAACAAAGAACTTTTGCCGTTTTCTATAACCTCATCAATAAGGTTTAAATATACCTCGGTTTTACCTGAGCCTGTAACGCCGTGTAAAAGGTATACCGAGTTTTGCTGTGCTTTTATGGATTTCAGCACCTCGTCAACTGCTAAATGCTGGCTTTCGGTTAAAATCTTTTTATTATCGGGTACAATTTCTGTTATTTTTTGGCTTAAGGTATCGTATACAACCTCCTCGCTATACCCGGCAACCCCCTTTAAAACCAAATTGTCAATAGTCTTTTTGGATGTGCCTGCAAGTTCTAACAGCTCAGAGAGCAAAATATGCGGTTCACCCAAAAGTATCTCAAGCGCGTTTGACTGTGCGGGCGAATTTTTAAGTACTGTATCTATATACTCAAAAGCATAGCTTCTGTCGCAAATTAAATCTACATAAGTTACCTTTGCATCCTTTAAACCGTCGCTCTCGCCCTCGCTTTTTAAAACAATCCCTTTTTGTTCTAATGCTTTAAGCTGTGTGTATATGCTTTTTCTGCCGATTTCATCGCTTATTTCAGACATCGCAGAATTGGGGTTATCTTTTAAAAATATACATATAGCATTCTGAATTACAGAATTTTTAGTTTGTTCCATAACCTTTTGAAAATCCGTTTCTTTTAGGCTATACAGCAAATTATAGCTTTTTTTAATGCCCGTTGGCACTATGGTTTTTATGGCAGAAATATAGGTGCAAAAATAGCGTCTGCGCATAAATTCTATAAGCTCTGTGCCCTTTTGATTAAAGTAACTGTAATTTTCGGTGATTTCCAAAATACTTTTAAGGTTTTTTATATCGCTTGTTTCTTTAATATATAATACATAAGCCTCGCAGGGTTTGTTTGATGCGCCAAAAGGCACAGTTACTCTTATTCCCGTTTTAACATATTCCTCTAAATGAGGCGGTATATTGTAACTGTACAGTCTGTCGTGTGCCTGTGCACTTTTATTAATTACAACCTCTGCAACCATATTTTACCTCTTATGCCCTTAATTAAACAAAAGGGGATTAACGAAATACATAGTTATATGAATTCCGCAACCCCGTGTTATTAATTATTAATTACTGTGCATTTCACCTGCTACAAGCTGATTAAGCTCTGCATCGTCAGGTGCACCTACCATTATACTGTCAAAGCTCTGGAAACCGCTTGAATCCGGCTTTTTAAAGCTTACTTTATTTTCGTTAATCTCATGAAGGGCTATTGTTACGGGCTTATCGGAGTTGCAATCTGTAAAAGTAATACCCGAACTTAAAATCTCTCTCGCACGCTTTGCTGTAGCTATAACAAGGGTATACCTGTCGGGAACCTTGTTAGCTCTTATTAAATCTGTAACTGAAGGATAAATCATCATATATCATACACCTCTTTAAAATAATTTATGTTTTTATTTGTTTTAAAATGCTCTGCTGATAAAATACTGAAAAGCTTTTCAGCACAATCATCTGCATCGTCATTTACAATAGCATATTTATATTTTTCTATTTGCTTCAACTCGCCTTTTGCAGTATCAAGCCTTTTTTGTACGGTAGCCTCATCCTCTGTACCTCGTCCGTAAAGGCGTCTTTCAAGCTCTTTAAAGCTTGGCGGTGCTATAAACACAGATACAGCTTCAGGCATTTTTTCCATAACCTTTAAAGCACCCTGAACCTCGATTTCCAAAATAACATCCGAGCCTGTGTCAAGTGTTTTCATAACTTCCTCTTTGGGAGTGCCGTAAAAATTACCGCAAAACTCTGCCCATTCCAAAAGCCCGTCATTATCCCGTAAATTCTTAAAGGTATCTTTATTTATAAAATAATAATTAACTCCGTCAATTTCGCCGTCTCTCGGCTGTCTTGTAGTAACCGAAACGGAAAATTTTAATTTGTATTCGGGGTGCTTTTCAAAAAAGCTTTTAAGTACTGTACCCTTTCCCGAACCCGAAGGACCTGAAAATACTATTAAGTTGCCTTTACTCATCTAATGCTTCTTCCTCCTCAAGATTTACAACATCCTCACGGCTGGTAAGCCTGTTTGCGACTGTTTCGGTCTGAAGTGCCGAAAGTATAATATGGTCGCTGTCGCAAATAATAACAGAACGGGTGCGTCTGCCGTAGGTTGCATCAATTAACATCCCCTTATCACGGCTTTCCTGAATAATACGTTTAATCGGCGCAGATTCGGGACTTACTATGGAAATTATTCTGTCCGACGAAACCACATTGCCAAAACCTATATTAATAAGCTTCATAAACTACCACCCTACTCAATATTCTGAATTTGCTCACGCATTTTTTCAATCTCCGCTTTAAGCTCTACAACTGCCTTACCGATTTCAATATCGTTACATTTTGAGCCCATTGTATTTGCCTCACGGTTAAGCTCCTGAACTGTAAAATCAAGCTTTCTGCCAACCGGCTCAACTGATTTTAATAAAAGCTCAAACTCTTTTAAATGGCTTTCAAAGCGAATTAACTCCTCGGTAATATTTACCTTATCAGCAAAAATTGCAACCTCTGTTAAAAGCCTTGCCTCATCTACAGGAACACCGTCGAGCAATTCCGAAATACGCTCTTTTATACGGGCTGTATATTCGCTTACAGTCTGCGGTGAGCGCTTTTCAATGATTTTTGCAATATCCCTTACCTTGGCAATAGATGCATCAAAAAAAGCAAATAGTCTTTCGCCCTCACGGGTACGGTTTGCAGTAAGGTCGTCAAGTGCAGAATTTAAAACCGTGGACGCGTGCTTTGAAATTTCCTCTATATCCTGTTCTTTTTTCTCAAGTTTAAAAATGTCCTGAAAACGGGTTAAATCCGACACATGAATATCGCCCGAAAGTGAAAGTAACTCTTTCATGCGGGAAAGCGCCCTCATATAGCCCTTTGCGGTTTCCTCGTTTAAGGTTACCTCAACATCATCGGTTTCATTAAGGTCGAACCCGATATAAACATCAACCTTGCCTCTTGATATTTTTTTGGTTAAGCAATCCCTTACAACCTCTTCCAAAAAAGAGTATTGCTTGTACACTTTAGTGTTATAATCAAGGTAGCGGTTATTAACCGATTTAACCTCAACTGTGATTTTATATTTATCAAAATTCTGCTCGGCTCTGCCGTAGCCTGTCATACTTTTAATCATAGCAAACAGCACATTTTTATGTGCTCCCCCTTAAACATAATTATACTTATTAATATTATAGCAAATAATTTAACAAAAATCAAGTTTTTTCAAACTTTTTTAATGCTTTTCCGCCCAAATAATCACATTTTTTACCTTGATAAGTATCCCTTATTTCAAGCTCGGCATCAATAGTGTCTTTTATTTTCCACCAGCTTGTACCGTAGTTGGCAAAAAGAGTTAAATCCTCCCTCGCTCTGCCGATTAATCTTTGTATTACAATATCGGGCTTTAAATGTTCTAAAAACAGTATTACCCTGTTTACATAATCCATATATTCACCCATATCAAACTCTGCGTTTTTATACATTGTTGCAATGGGTGTGTTTTTAAGTATATAAAGGCAATGAAGCTTAACCTGATCCACACCGAGGGCTGACACGATTTTTGCGCACTCTATTGCGTCTTTGTCATCATCCCAGGGTAAGTTTAATATTATATGCGAGCATACGGTAAAACCGTATTTTTTTATGGTTAAAACGCTATCTATGAATTCGGCTAAGCTATGTCCTCTGTTTATCTTTTCAAGAGTTTTATAGTTAACTGTCTGCAAGCCTAATTCTACAGTTACATCCTTACCGTATTCTTTGGAAAATTCATAAAGCACCCTCATATAATCATCACTAACACAGTCAGGGCGGGTAGAAACCGATATTGCCACTATATCATCATCTGTTGCCGAGTATATCATATTTTTAAAATCCTCAATCGGCATATATGTATTAGTAAAATTTTGAAAATATACTATAAATTTATCTGCCTTATACTTTTTGCCTATAAATTCACGGTTTTTTTTAATCTGTTCTCTTGGCTCCATAGTAACAGGTAAATTTTCAAAGGATGCACCTTCATCACCGCAATATATGCAACCGCCAAAGCCAAGACAGCCGTCACGGTTCGGACAGGTCAGAGCAAGGTTTACAGGCAGTTTATACACCCTTTCGCCGTATTTTGATTTTAAATATTCGGAATATGGTAAATACCTTTGCATTTTATGGCATCCTTTCGTGTTTTTTGCTTAAAAATCTATCCTTTTTCGTTTACATAGTAAATAAAGGAATAATCCTCGCTTAATTTTTTGCATATTTCGGCTGTTGAATCTGACGAGCCAGTATCTACTATAATGATATTCGGTACAAATTCGCCGTTGGATATTTTTAAATATTTTAAAATTATATTTCGTATAACCCCCTCGATAGCACCTTCCTGATTGCGCACACGGATTACAACATATAATTTTTCGCAAGTTTCCTCTTTTGCGCTTATAATACATAAAATCCATTTTATAAAAGCAATAAAAGTATATATAACTGAAAATGTTAAAACCGTGTTTTTAATTACATATAACATAAATAACACCTCTTTGCATAATACTTATATATTATGCAAAGAGGTTTGTATATGGTTCGGTTTTTGTGGAAGGCTCTTTCAGTCGGTGTTGTGTTGTGCTCTGCGAAAAGCTGTAGCAACTTGTTGCGTGTTTTTTAGGAGCATAACGTAAAAAGCCGTTTACAATCCCTCCGCCAAGCAAAGCCTGGTCCCCTCCCTTTAGGCAAGGAAGGCCTTTTTAAGCTCCTCCGCTTTATCGCATCTTTCCCAGGGAAGCTCAATATCGCATCTGCCAAAATGTCCGTAAGCGGCAGTTTTTGCGTATATAGGACGGCGAAGGTTAAGTGATTCGATTATTGCAACAGGACGAAGGTCAAATACTTTGGAAACAAGCTCAGAGAGCGCTTCGTCTGAAATTTTACCTGTGCCGAAGGTATCTATAAGTATAGATACAGGTGTGCTTACACCGATTGCATAAGCAAGCTGAATTTCGCATTTTCTAGCTAAACCTGCGGCAACTATATTTTTTGCAACATAACGTGCGGCATAGCAAGCGCTTCTGTCAACCTTTGTCGGGTCTTTACCTGAAAAAGCACCGCCGCCGTGACGGGCATAACCGCCGTAGGTATCAACTATTATCTTTCTGCCTGTAAGACCCGAATCGCCGTTTGGTCCGCCGATTACAAAATTACCTGTCGGGTTTACATAAATCTTTGTATTTTCATCAAGTAAATTTGCAGGTATTACGGGCTTTATTACAAGCTCTGTCATATCCTTAACAATTGTATCATGGTCTACATCAGGGTTGTGCTGGGTTGATACTACAACTGCATCAACTCTTACAGGCACATCGCCATCATACTCAACAGTTACCTGTGTTTTACCGTCAGGGCGTAAATAATCTAAAGTTTTTGTTTTTCTAACCTCTGTAAGCCTTAATGCAAGCTTATGTGCAAGTGATATCGGCATTGGCATCAGCTCCTCAGTTTCGTCGCATGCGAAGCCAAACATCATACCCTGGTCGCCTGCTCCAAGGTCAAGCTTATCGGTATTCTCTTTTTTTGCCTCAAGGCTTTTATCAACACCCAGGGCAATATCGGCACTTTGCTTGTCTATACTTGTTAGTACAGCGCAGGTGTTCGCATCAAAACCGAATTTTGCTCTGTTATAACCAATTTCATTTACTGTTTTTCGGGCAATATCTGCATAATCTACTGTGCAGTTTGCAGTAATTTCGCCCATTATCATAATCATACCCGTTGTGGTTGCAGTTTCACACGCAACACGAGCCATCGGGTCTTTTTCAAGTATTGCATCCAATATGGCATCGGAAATTTGGTCGCATATTTTATCGGGATGTCCCTCTGTTACCGACTCCGATGTAAAAAATCTTTTAGCCATTTTTATTTTCCTTTCGTAAAATAAGTTGTTTTTAATTTATGCAAAAATATTAAATATACCGCCTATGCCGTAGGATATTAAAAGCATAATAACACCTGCAGTCATAATGCCAAACAGTATTGAAGGCACAGCATCCTTAAGGCGCATATCAAGAAGCCCCGCAAGCATTGCACCTGTCCATGCACCGGTGCCGGGAAGCGGTATCGCAACAAATAAATAAAGACCTAATTTTTTATACTTCGTAATCTTGTCTTTATTTTTCATGGTATGTTTTTCAAGCCATAAACCGAATTTTTTAAAATATTTTGTTTTAATAAGCCACTCAATTATCGGGCGCACAAACAAAATTATAAACGGTACGGGAAGCATATTTCCTATGATGCTTATAATATAAACCAAAAGCCCGTTATGACCAAGTCCAACACCAAAAGGCACAGCACCTCTGAGTTCAATTATCGGCATCATAGATACCAAAAATACACCAAGCAATCCTCCGTCACGGGAGAAATATTCTAAAATAAAATCTGTCATTTTTTAACCTCAAAATTACTATTTAGTACCGAAAATTCTGTCTCCTGCATCGCCAAGGCCCGGAACAATGTAGCCGTTTTCGTTTAAGGTTTCATCCAAAGTTCCGCAGTACACTTCAACATCGGGGTGGCTTTCGGCAAGCTTTTTAACACCCTGCGGTGCGGCAACTATACATACAAATTTTATACTTGTTGCACCTTTATCCTTTAAAAACTTAATTGCATCTACCGCGCTTCCGCCTGTTGCAAGCATCGGGTCAACTACAATTACATCCCTTTTTGCAATATCCTCAGGAAATTTACAGTAGTACGGTACAGGCTCTAATGTGTCGTGGTCACGGTAAAGACCAACATGTCCAACCCTTACATTTGGCATTAATTTAAGCATACCGTCTACCATACCGAGACCTGCACGGAGGATTGGTATAATTGCAAGCTTTTTACCTGCAATGATTTTTGTTTTTGCTACTGCAATAGGTGTTTGAATTTCAACTGTTTCCATAGGCAAATCTCTTGTAACCTCGTAGCCCATAAGCATTGCAATTTCGTTTACATATTCACGAAATTCCTTTGAACTTGTTGCTACATCTCTCATTTTAGAGATTTTGTGTATAATGAGCGGATGCTCCATTATTGTTACATTTTTGTATTCGGGGTGTTTCATGGTAAATTCCTCCTGAAATTTTTATATAAAAATTAATAATTTTCAACTTCCATAACCTTGTCAACCCTTGTCTGATGTCTTCCGCCTTCAAAATCGTTTGTTAAAAACTCAAATATAATTTCCTTTGCAAGCTCAGGACCGATTACTCTGCCGCCCAATGTAATAACATTTGTGTTATTGTGGCGTCTTGTCATTTTTGCAGAAAATGTATCCGAGCACTGTGCGGCTCTTATTCCCTTATACTTGTTTGCACAGATATTCATACCAATACCTGTACCGCAAATAAGTATGCCAAAATCAGCATCGCCTTTTTGTACTTTGGTACAAACTTTTTTCGCAATATCAGGATAATCCACCGAATTTGTGTCATAAGTTCCCTCGTCGGTATACTCAAAGCCTTTCTCCGTTAAAAAGCTCATTATAATTTCTTTAAGCTCAAAACCGCCGTGATCGCAACCAATAGAAATCATTATAAATTCTCCTTTGTTTTAATTATTCTTGTTTTAGCCTTTCCTCTAATTCACGCTCCGCCTGAGATTTTCTGAGATATACAGGTAAAAGCGAGTAAAAGTTATCAAAATCGTTTAAATACGCTCTTTTAAGTGCACAAAAGCCGACTGCGCTTGCGCTTTGCATTGCAAGATG
>JAZSPJ010000082.1:0-6314 GCA_045537365.1 Clostridia bacterium | reverse complement strand
GTATTGGTACAACACGCACCGAGTTTTCTATACACATTTTAACTAAATCCTCACCGGGGTCCGAAATTGCAGGAGTACCTGCATCGGTTATAAGTGCAATGTTTTTTCCGCTTTTAAGTTCTGAAATAAGGTATTCGCCCTTCTCTTTTTTGTTGTGCTCAAAGTAGCTTGTGAGAGGTTTTGATATATCAAAATGATTTAAAAGCTTTAAGGAATGTCTTGTGTCCTCACAGGCAATTAAATCAACCTCTTTTAAAGTATTAATCATTCGCACACTCACATCGTCAAGGTTGCCGATGGGGGTAGCGCACAAATATAAAGTTCCTGTTTTGTTTATTTCCATAAAAATCTCTTTTCTATATACTAAGCATTAACATATTCGGGGTTTTCAAATTTAAGCGACGGATTTGCTCCAAGCATACCGTCAATTAAAATTAAATTCGGTGCTTTGTATGGTGACGGATGTAAAAATTTTATTCTTTTTGGCTCAAGCTTGTATTTTCTCATTGTGCAAATAATATCGCAAAGCCTGTCCGCTCTGTGCACCATATATAAATGCCCGCCGAATTTAAGTATTTTTGCCGCAACTGACACGATTCCCTCAATATCTATTAAAATTTCGTGCCGTGCTATTGCCTTGGCATCGTCAGGGTTTAGAAAGCCTGCTCCCGTATTCATATACGGCGGATTGCAGGTAACCACATCCACACTGCCCTGCGAAATAAAGTCTGTACAGCTTTTTACATCGCCGTTTATAAATGTTAATTTTTCCTCAAGCTTGTTGATTTTTGCATTACGGCATGCAAGCTCATAGCTTTTTGCCTGTATTTCTATGCCCACAAATTTTTTTGCTTTGGTTTTTGCGGTCATTAGCACCGGTATTATACCGTTGCCGGTGCAAAAATCCACAACAGTTGCCCCTGAAGGTGCTTTCGCAAAATTGGCAAGGTATACTGCATCTGTGCCAAAGCAGAATAAATCAGTATCCTGTATAAGCTTAAGGTCAGCTATTCCCAAATCGTCAATTCTTTCCATAATCAAATTCCTTTTTAAATGTTCAAAAGGGCTGTACCTACATAATCTGAAGATACAGCCCCTAAGACAGTAAATTATATTTTACTTATTAGTCCTGAACAGGAGCACCTACGGGACAAACGCTTGCACATGCACCGCACTCGATACATTCGTCAGCGTTTATAACATATTTGCCGTCGCCTGCTGATATACAAGAAACAGGGCATTCTGCTTCACAAGCTCCGCAGTTAAGGCAATCATCTGTAATTTTATATGCCATTTGAAATACACCTCCTCCAATTTCTTTTTATATTATAATACACATTGCTGTATAAAAGCAAGTATTTTATAAACAATTTTTCTTTTGTTTACGCATTATTAATCCTCAAGCTCCTTAAGCGCTTTCATATCAACCGAATCGTCATTTTTTACTGTTGCTTTTTTGATAATGCTTACATCATTTGCACCAAATTGGCTCAGTACCTTTTCACCGTTCTTTTCAATCGCTACTGTCAAAAGACTTTTAAGCGGCGATGTTGCGGTAACTGTACCTCTGCCCTCCGGTGTATCTACAACAGAGCCAACCGACGGTATGCTTTTGTTCATATATTCATAAGCTTCCTGCTCATTTTTAAGGCAACACATAAGCCTTCCGCAAGTGCCCGAAATTTTTGTCGGGTTAAGGCTTAAGTTTTGCTCCTTTGCCATTTTAATACTAACGGGGTTAAAGTCGCCAAGGAAAGAGCTGCAACACAACGGTCTTCCGCATATACCAAGACCGCCAAGCATTTTAGCCTCATCCCTTACACCTATCTGGCGTAATTCTATACGGGTTTTAAACTGGCTTGCAAGGTCTCTTACAAGCTCTCTGAAATCAATTCGTCCGTCAGCAGTAAAGTAAAACAATACCTTGTTTCTGTCAAATGTATATTCTGCATCAACCAGCTTCATATCAAGATTGTGGGCTTTCGCTTTTTCCTGACAAATCTTAAGTGCCTCTTTTTCGTTTATCTTGTTTTCCGCAAGAATTGCATCATCCTGCGCTGTTGCTTTTCTGAGCACCTTTTTAAGAGGCTGAACAATCTCGTCATCTGTCACCTGTTTTTTCGCTATGGCAACATTGCCGTATTCTATTCCTCTTGATGTTTCTACTATTACATTATCTCCGCTTTTAAGCTCCATAGAGCCTGCGTCAAAATAATAAATTTTGCCAACGCTTTTAAAGCGGACACCTGTTACTGTTATCATTAATAACCTCCCAATATTTCATTAACATAATATGCCTGAGCATAGTTATGTTACCGTTTCGTATAAGTTCTTTCTGTGTATTTAAGGTTGCATCAACAAGCCTTGTATATTTGTGTGTTTTCGATTTTCCGCAGTATGCGCAAAACTTATCAAGCATTTCGTTAAAATCAAGGTTGGTTATCATTGCCTCGTTTGAAATGCTTTTCATTATGCAATCCCTGAAAAAAGATACCAGCACATCTGTCTGGGTTAAAAACTGTTGCCTGTCAGTCATTGTAAAGCTTACGGCATCATATACAGAGTACTCATCCTTCGACTGAATTGTATCAATAAGTTTTAATGTGGTATTCCGTAGGTTTGCAAATTCCAAATCATCTTTAAGCTTTAAAAGCTCGCCTGCATTCCCTCTGCAATATTTATACATAAACTCAGGCGCATCGGGGCAAATTGATTTAAGCATAGCTGTATCAAGCGGTAATATGTTGATTTTTGTAACACGTGACATAACCGTTTTCAGTATTCTGGATGTTGAATTGCAAAGCAACATAAACACAGCATACCGGGGAGGCTCTTCTATTAATTTAAGCATAGCATTCTGAGCCTCTTTGGTTAAAAGATGCGCATTTTCAATTATTATCGCCTTGTATTTTGCCATAATCGGCTTTTCATAAACTCTGCCTGAAAGCTCACGGATTTTGTCAATACCGATTGTTTGCTTGTCGCCGTTCGATATTCTTATAATATCAGGATGCGAGCCCATATTTATACAACTGCACGCATTGCATATACCGCAACCATTGCCGCTTTCGCACATCATAAGTGCGCAAACATAGTTTGCAAGTGTTTTTTTGCCAATGCCGTCCTCACCCTCAAGCAAATATGCATGACCTAATTTCCCGGAGCTTATAAGTCTGGTAAATAATTCAATTGTTTTGTTTTGACCTAATGGTTTTTGCATTTATCAAACCTTTTCAAATCTGTCAATATTCAGCACAAATATTGTAGCGCCGCCAACCTCAACTTCAATTGGGTAAGCACCTGCCGCCTGTTCCTGTATGTGCATACCGGAAACTGTGATTTGCTTTCTCCTTTTGCTTTTTGATTCGATAATATCTATTACCTGCTGAACCTTTTCATCCTCGGTGCCTATAAGCATTGTCGTATTGCCGGCTTTTAAAAAACCGCCTGTTGTGGCAAGCTTGGTTACCGAAAAATTGTTTTTTGAAAGTTCGCCGGATACTTTGCCGGCATCCTCATCGCTTACAATAGCAAGTATAAGTTTCATATAGCACCGCTCCTTATTTAGAATTCTACATATATATTATATAATGAAACTCAATTAAAATCAAGAGCAATATAAAAAAATGTAAAAAATTAGTTATTTTGCTTGATTAGAAGCAAACTACGCTGTATAATGAATTTAATCGTATAACGATAAAAATTCCGCAATAAAGCGGTTACGGTATGTCGCAAGCGCCATACCCTACAATACACAATATTTATTTGAAATTGTAGGGAACGACCTGTGTGTCGTTCCGCAAATGCACATACCGTCATCCCGAGCACCACATTTTGTCATCCCGAGCGTAGTCGAGGGATCTCAAAACAAGCCCAACACGACATCAATATCAATTTAAATATAAACCTAATTACGAGCGTAAAAAATCCGCATAGCAAAATTTATGCAGTAAAAACCAATGAAGTAAATTGCAAAAGCGAGGAAGCGAAAAGCTTGCCCGATTTTGCAGATTTACAAACGGGTTTTGCGTATAAATTGAAGCGTGGCGGATGAGGGAGGGTTAAAGGGGCGACGGTAAGCCCCTTTATAAAAATAAACTTCAAAGAGTTACTAAAATTTTATAATATTAATAATAAACTAAAAAGGAGATAATTTTTGTGCAACTAAAAAACAAAAAATTACGGATAATGCTAATTGCATCTGTATTGCTTGCAATAATTACAATTATTGTATGCATCCCTCGCAATCACTCATACACAAAAACGGATTATGCTTTAAATACAATTGTAAAAATAACTATTGAAGCCAAAACAGCAAATCAGGCTAAAGCTATTGCAAACCTTGCAACTGATGAGATAAAGCGCATTGAAAATCTTTTAAGCTGTTATATAGAAACAAGCGATATTTACCGTATAAACAATTATGCGCACACAGAGCCGATTAAGGTTAGTGACGAAACTTATGAGTTGCTTAAAAGATGCATTTATTATAACAGGTTAACAGACGGAGCTTTTGATATAACCGTAAAACCTCTTGTAGATTTGTGGAATATAAATTCCGACACACCCAAAGTACCGCTATATGAAGATATAAAACAAGCCCTTAAAGCGGTAGGAACTGATAATATAATATTGATGGAAGAAAATAGGGTATATATTAAAAATTCACATACTCAAATAGACCTTGGAGGTGTGGCAAAGGGCTACTGTGCCAACCGTATAAAAAGCCTTATGGAAAATAACGGAATAAAAAATGCCCTTATAGATTTAGGGGGCAATATTTATGCTATGGGTAAAAACCAAAAAGGTGATAAATGGAACATCGGCATACAAAAGCCTTACGCACAAAGGGGAGAAACCGTTAAAAGCATAGCGCTTTCAAATCAATCCGCAGTTACAAGCGGTGCTTATGAAAGGTTTTTTGAACAGGACGGCAAAATTTATCATCATATATTAAACCCCTTAACCGGCTATCCTGTGCAAAGCGACCTTGATGGTGTTACTGTTATATCAACCGACTCTGAACTATGCGATGTGCTTTCAACAGCTATATTTACCGCAGGCAGTCAGGATGGTACGAGGATTTTTGAAAAAACGAATAGCACCTATGTTATAATGGTAAAAAATAACGGTCAAATAGAGGAATTTGGTAATAAAAGGAAATAATATAGCCCAAATTACAAAAAAAATATTATAGATTTGTGCATAACTACAAAAAACAAAAAAAATAAAAAAAAAGATTGAAATTTACTTGTGATATGGTTTATAATGTTATCATAAAAAGAATAATGTACACTTGTGCCTTTATAAGTGTATGTTATCGAAAAAATATTCATTTTTAATGATGGAGGAATTCAAAATGAGAAAGACAATTTCTAAAGTTTTGGCGCTTGCTCTTGTATTTGCACTTGCAGTGTCAACAGTAGCATTTGCTGCTGCAGAAGGTACTTATGAAAACGGTACAGCCGCATCAACAACAATTGCTACAATCACAGGTGTTGCACCTGGTGATGAAGTTACAGTATTAGCTGTAACAAAAGGTATTAAACTTGAAGATGTTACAGAGGATGATATTAAATATATCAACCAGGATACCGCAGATAGCGACGGTACAGCTACATTCGAGCTTGCAGTTAATGCAGCAGATGTTGATGTATACTCAGGCTATTCAAGCATGGGTGACGATGATGTTGCTCTTAAGCTTGTGTTCAGTGCAGGCGAAACACCTGTAGTAAAATGGAAGGTTACATTCACAGGTATAGACGGTAACGAAATTAAATTTGTTGAAGTTGAAGATGGCGGCAAAGTTGCAGATGCTGATATCCCAACAGCTCCTGAAGTTGAAGGCTTTACATTCAAGGGCTGGTTTGTTGGTGAGGAAGAGTTCGATAACTCCGTAACAGTTATATCTGCTGATTTGTCAGTTGAAGCTAAATACGATGCAAAACCAGCTGTAACAATCGTTTATGGTGATATCGATGGAAATGGTCAAGTAACACTTACTGATGCTGCTCTTGCGCTTGATATGTCATTAGGAACAATTGTTGGTACTGAATCTGAGAGAGCTAGAGCAGATGTTGATGGTAACAACAGTATTACTTTGAGTGATGCATCATTGATTCTCGACAAATCATTAGGTACAATAAGCAAATTCCCTGTACAGGAGTAATTTGGTCGTTTATATAAACATATTTTAAGGAGGAATTAACAATGAACAAATTATCAAGCAAAGTCTTATCATTTGTTTTGACTTTGATGCTTGTATGTTCGTCTATTGTAACAGTAGGTTTTGCTGCTGATTTACCAGGACAGAG
>JAZSPJ010000200.1:0-6122 GCA_045537365.1 Clostridia bacterium | reverse complement strand
CTACTTTTGTTTCAGGCTTAATGTTATTTGGATTTAACTGTTTTTAGCGAAGAAATTAACATTCTGCGAATAGCTCCGCACTCATTTTGTATTTTTTTGTATTTATCCTTTTCAATACAATTTGTTTAAAAAAGCAACTCCAACCAATACTCGGTTTCGTAGCACTCTTTTTGTGCTATTTCAAGCTTTGATATAAAATCATTCTTACTTTGTGCATATTGCGCTTCGTGAATATTTGCACCTATCGAAGTTGCCGAACGAAGCAGTTGATTTGCCAAAATTGCTTCTTTATGACTAGATTTAATCTCCCTGCATAAGAAAACAATATCTTTTGCAAATTGCTTTGCTTTATCTCTTAAAACACTATCTGCCATTGTTATCACCTCTGCAATAATTATACAGCAATATTGGTGTTTTTTCAAGTGATATTCTGTACTTTCATACAGAGTGATATTTTTGATAAATCAAAAGTGTTATTAAAACCTTTGGTTTTAGTGGTATTTTATTCGCCAACAAACTGTGCAAAGCACAATACCACTTGCAAAGCAAATATCACTGCGAAGCAATATAACTCGCCACAGGCGAATAAAACTGCCGAGTGTCCTAAAGCACACTTGATATATATACGGTGCGTTTTATTGTTCAACCGTTTTTAATTTCCTTCAATGCCTCGGCAAGCTGATCAGGACAGGAAGTATTCTTAAATCCGCACTTAATTCCCTCAAGCAGTTCTATAACCTCATCTATATTTCTGCCTATACATAGCCTTGCAACACCTTGTGTATTGCCGTTGCACCCTCCAACAAAAGCAACATTTTTTATAATATCGTTTTCAACATCTATTTTTATCTGGCTGGAGCACACACCTTTTGGTCTGAAAATTTTTTCCATTAATATTCCTCTCCTTTAATTAAACTGTGGGCAATATGCGCATTTCTTTTTGCTCTTTTTGCAAAAATGTCAGTTACACTTCTTAAATGTTCTTTTATTTTTGAGCAATCATCTATAAATTTATCTGCACTTTCTTTAAAGTTACCATCTTTAATATCAGCTACGGAAATTGTATATGGCTGACCTATATATTGCTGAAAAGCCTTAACTTTAGGGTCATACTCTATACCCAGCACAGGAACACCCGCTATTGCGCCGAATATAAGCGTATGAAGTCTTACAGCAACAGCACTGTCGGCATCCGCCAGAATTTCAAGCATATCTGATGTTTCTAATTTTTGTTCAATAATTGCAGCAGGTGTGTTCATATACTCCATAACATCCCGGCTTATTTGTATATCCCTTGGCATCTGCATAGGTACAAATACAGGAATCAGCGATTTTTTGCCGCATATATAATCCAAAAGCTGCGCAATGTTTTTTTCCTTTTCACCGTCATTATCGTTTACAAAGCCTCTTACCGAAACACACAGATAATTTTTACCGTAAAATCCGTACTGTTTTTTTATTTGGTCTGCATCGCCTTTAAAATCTTTTTTCAGGCTGAATGCAGGGTCAGCAGTTACTTCTATATAAGGTTTATTTACGCCCAGACTTTTTAAAAGCTCTGCCGATTCCTCATCTCTTAAAGTAATAACATCGACAGTGTTTAACACTTTTGCGGCTTTTTTTGCATTCGCATTTTTTGTTATAGGGCCTATGCCGTTTGCATACAGCATAACCTTTACACTATGCTTTTTGGCCATTTGTATCACACTTAAATAGTAAAGCAAGGACTTTGTGCTTGTTACATCCTGTACAAGACTTCCTCCTCCTACAATAAGCAATTTAACCCGTTTTAAAACACTGTTTATTTGCCATATATTAAACCTGTCTATACTTTGGGTATTATACGCAAGCGAGGTTTTTTGCGGTGTATGGGAAAGCACAGTTGCTGTAAATGATGGGTCAAGCTCCTTCATATCGGAAATGATTGCCTTAAGGAGAGCATCATCTCCGCTGTTTTCGTACCCGTAGTAACCAAGAATTGCCGCTTCGCATCTTAAATCTCTTATGGCGTCGTTGTACATTTTTTCATTATCATCTGCCATTTTCTTAATCGAATAATATGTTTCAACAACATATTTTGAATAATCGGTTACCTCTTTTGCCTCATCATTTGTCATACTAAACAACTTTATTACATCATCCTTTAAAATGTTAAAGTCAAGCTTTGCACATCCTCTGCAGGTAAAGTTACATAAAATAGCTGTGTCAAGCTTTTTGGGGGTAAGTATGCCAAGATAGCCCTCTTGCCCTGCTATAACACATCTTTTTTCCATCATCATCGGCTCAAGAATAGCTCGGCTTACACCAACGCAAACATCGGCAGATGCCAAAATCTCATTCATATCAGTTCTGCCGCCTGTTAAAATTACCGCATTTCTGCCAAGCTTTTGATTAACAGCTTCCGCCTTTTGCTTCATATCGTCAAAGCAATCGCCTGCACCTACAATTACTATTTCAACCTTGCCGACTGCTTTGTTTATTTCCTCTGCCTTTTCAATAAGACCATAAGCAGGTGCACAAACCGCAGGGTTTAAACGGCTTACATATACAATTCTTTTGGCAGTTGTATCAAGGTTAAATTCATTTATAATTCTTTCCGCTGATATAGCTTTACTGAACTTATTGCCGTCTATACCGTTAATGCTTATATAAATATTTTCCTCTTTTACTTCAGGGTAATTTTTAAGAAGGTATTTTTTAATATCATCACTTACGCAAAGGGTTTTTTCGCCCCAGTTTGTAAGATGCTTTACCAAAAACGGCGTATCAAAGGTCCAGTGTGCAGTTGTTACATATACAAAGGGTTTTCCCATTGCCTTATGCAGACTGCCAAGCAAAAATGCAGGTATTCTTGCGTGAGCGTGAACCAAATCGGGTTTTTCTTTAATAAGTACATCCTTTATCATACCCTTGGCTTTTATTATATCTATTACTTTTCTCTGTTTAACAGGTACGGTATAATGTCTTATACCTGCTTTTTCAACCTCATCAAGATACACGCCTCCGCCCGAAAGCATAATTACATCGTGCCCTCTGCGTTTCATTTCTTTTGAAAGCTCTATAACATGAGTTTCTGCTCCGCCTATTTCAAGGCCCTGCAAAGCCATTAATATTTTCATTTAGCTTACCTCTTTCTGCGTTTTTCTACTTTAACCTTACTACCGTCAGGGTTTTGGATGTATGTGTTATCAAGTATTCCTGTAAGTGATGCCCTGAAGGATTTTATATACTCTGTTCTGAGTTCCGCCTGTTCCCTTTTCTCGGCATCGGTCAGCTCCTCCTGCTTTGATTTTTTTGCAAGAAAGTTAATTCTGTCTATTTTAGATTTTTCCATATTTTCACCCTCTGTTTTTAATTCATAGTGTTTAAATGCTCGTTGTAGTTTTCTGTAAATATATGACTGCCGTCATTTTTATCCGTATCGGTATGATAGTAATAATAATTGTGGTTTTGAGGCTTGATTGCCGCCTCTATTGCCTTTATACCGGGATTGCAAATAGCACCTGCAGGCAATCCCTTGTATTTATATGTGTTATATACCGAATCGATTTTTAAATCCTTATAAGTAACACTGTTTTTATCATATATTCCGTTTGTTACCGCATAAGCTACCGATGCATCTATTTGAAGTAACATATCTGCCTCCAGGCGGTTTTCTATCACACCTGAAATTATAGGTTTTTCACTGTCAAGCAAAGCCTCTCTTTCAATTAAAGATGCTTTAATTACATTTAAATACACATTATCCAGAGATGCTCCTGTTGAATTATACTGCTTTTCAAACTCACCAAGCATAGTATTTATTATATCATAAGCTTTGGCATCTTTATAAAACTCGTAAGTGCTTGGGAACAAAAAACCCTGCAATTTATATTTATAATTGCCTCTCGGTATTTTAGATAAAAATGCATAATCGTAATTCATATTAAGTGCATCCAAAAACTCCCCTTCAGTACAAAAGCCTAAACTCTGTGCCCTTTGGGCAATATTCTCAACCGAAAAGCCTTCGGGTACTGTAAATTTTACTGTGTTATTTGTTTTTCCGCCTGATACAAGCTCTGAAATTATGTCCTCAAGGCACATACCGTCGTTAAGCTCAAATGTGCCAAAGCGCAGCTTTGATGAAGCACCCATAGTTTTCAATTTCAATTTAAACGCAATACGATTGGACACAAGATTATTTTCCTTTAATATGTTAAATATATCATCACTTAAAGCACCCTCAGGTATCTCAACAGTAACGGGATTACCTGCCTGCGATGTGGTATCAAAATACTCTTTTGCTATTGGAAAAGCGTAATATAGTATTACAATAATAAGTATAACAGCAATAATCTTTTTCATAAGTATACCGTCCCTTCATAACAAATGAACTAACCTGAAACTTTTCTATGTTAATAATACCACAAAACGGACCTAAGCGCAACCAATATTACAATTTTTTACTTATTTTAAGTAATAAATATTATAAAATACCAAAAAATAAAAAAAATGCAAAAAAAACATTGAGTTTTTTTGCATTTTGAAGTATAATTATTATATGTGATTTTTTGGAAAGGATTGAATTATAATGAAAATGTTATTCAAAGACCTGTTCAGGGACTATAAAAATATGGATAAAGCTGAAATCACCATATCGGGCTGGGTAAGAACCATGCGTGTTTCCAAAGTTTTTGGCTTTATTGAGCTTAACGACGGAACATACTTTAAAAATGTTCAAATTGTATTTGAAGAGGATAAAATAAATAATTTTAAAGAAATATCGGCGCTTAATGTAGGCTCTGCGATTACTGTTACAGGCGTAATTGAAATAACACCTGATGCAAAACAGCCTTTTGAAATAAAAGCAACTGCCATTGAGGTAGACGGAAAATCCACTCCCGACTATCCCTTGCAGAAAAAAAGACACTCGGTTGACTTTTTAAGAACAATAGCACATTTAAGACCGAGAACAAATCTTTTCTCGGCAGTATTCAGAGTAAGAAGCCTTGCGGCTTTTGCAATACATCAGTTCTTTAACGAAAGAGGCTTTGTATACACACATACTCCTCTTATTACCGGAAGCGACTGTGAGGGTGCAGGAGAGATGTTCCAGGTAACAACACTTGACCTTAACAACATTCCTAAAACAGAGGACGGAAAAATTGATTTTGCACAGGACTTTTTCGGCAAATCAACAAACCTTACGGTATCGGGTCAGTTAAATGTAGAAACTTATGCTATGGCATTCAGAAATGTTTATACTTTTGGCCCTACATTCAGAGCGGAAAATTCCAACACCACAAGGCATGCAGCAGAATTCTGGATGATAGAGCCTGAAATTGCATTTGCAGATTTAGGCGATGATATGCAGCTTGCAGAGGATATGCTTAAATATATTATTAAATATGTGCTCGAAAATGCACCTGCTGAAATTGAATTCTTTAATAACTTTGTAGACAAGGGCTTGCTTGACAGATTAAACCTTGTAGCAAATTCAGAGTTTGGCCATGTTACCTATACCGAAGCTGTTGAAATACTTAAAAAGAATAACGACAACTTCGATTATAAGGTTGAATGGGGTTGTGATTTGCAGACAGAACACGAAAGGTACTTAACAGAGCAGGTATTTAAAAAGCCTGTATTTGTTACTGATTATCCAAAGGAAATAAAAGCATTTTATATGCGTCTTAATGACGACGGCAAAACCGTTGCGGCTATGGACTTACTTGTGCCCGGAATTGGTGAGATTATAGGCGGAAGCCAGAGAGAGGAACGCCTCGATGTATTAACTGCCAGGATGAAAGAGCTTGGTTTAAATGAGGAGGATTACAGCTTCTACCTCGATTTAAGACGCTACGGCGGATGTAAGCACGCAGGCTACGGTTTGGGCTTTGAAAGAGCTATTATGTACCTTACAGGCGTATCGAATATAAGAGATGTAATACCGTTCCCAAGAACAGTAGGAAACGCAGAGTTTTAATTAAATTGTAAAAATGGATGTAAAAGCTAAGCTTTTACATCCATTTTTTTATTTATTTAATGTCTATCAAATCGTTAGCAGTCTGTACAATAGGTGTTACAACCTCAACATTCTGATAGGTGTTTAAACCTGTACCTGCAGGTATTAACTTACCGATAAT
>JAZSPJ010000213.1:0-13417 GCA_045537365.1 Clostridia bacterium | reverse complement strand
TACACCGTCGGTATCGATGCTGTTTACAACAATTTCGCCTGCACCGTTAGCCTCGCCCCGTTTTATCCATTCTATAACATCAATAAGTCGGATCGTAGCCATGTCGTTCTGTGAGCCAAGGAGTTGGTGCCCATTGTTGTCTTCCTAAGACCGCTTGGCCTCCGACTTTACACCGTCGGTATCGATGCTGTTTACAACAATTTCGCCTGCACCGTTAGCCTCGCCCCGTTTTATCCATTCTATAGCATCAATGCCTGTGTTTTCTCTGCCGCCTTTGGCAAAAACAGTAAACTTTCCGTTTACTCTTTTAATATCTACCGAAAGCACCACGCATTGGTCGCCGTATTTTTGTGCCGCCTCTTTTATAAGGTTCGGGTTTTTAATTGCTCCCGAATTTACCGATACCTTGTCTGCACCGCATTTTAAAACTCTGTCGAAATCATCTACTGTGTTTATGCCACCGCCTACCGTAAGGGGTATAAAAATGGTTTGTGCAACCTCTTTTAATATATCTGTAAACAATGAGCGTTCTTCATAAGATGCGGTTATATCGTAAAACACAAGCTCATCCGCTCCGTTTTCGCTGTAATATTTACCAAGCTCAACGGGTGACGATACATCGCTGAGTCCCTCAAAGTTTACTCCCTTAACTACACGCCCGCTCCTTACATCAAGGCAGGGGATTATTCTTTTTGTTATCATTTCGCCACCTCCAATGCCTCTTTTAAATCTACCGAGCCAACATAGAGTGCCTTGCCCACTATTGCTCCGTATACACCGATTTTTGCAAGTGCTTTTATGTTTTCTATATCGGAAACACCGCCCGATGCAACAATATCCATCGAAAAGCTTTGCTTTAAGTGGCTGTAAAGCTCAAGGTTTGTGCCCTGCATTGCACCGTCCTTTGAAATATCGGTACAAATAACGGTTTTTACCCCGTAATCCTGGAATTCTTTGAAAATTTCGTCGCAGGTTACCTTTGATACCTCTGTCCAGCCGTGAATGGCAACATATCCGTTTAGTATATCTATGCCTACTGCAATTTTATCGCCGTATTTTTTTATCATATTTTTGGCAAATTCGGGGTTTTTAACTGCAACGGTGCCAAGTATAACACGCATTACACCTATATCTATGTATTTTTTAATAATTTCCTCAGTGCGTATGCCACCGCCCACCTCAACCTTAAGGCTTGTGTTTTTAATAATTTCCTTTATTACCTCAAAATTTGGCGATGTACCCTCTTTTGCTCCGTCAAGGTCAACTATATGCAAAAACTCTGCACCTGCCTTTTCAAAGCTCTTTGCTACATCCAAAGGGCTGTCGGAGTATACGGTTTTCTGGTCATAGTCGCCTTTAAAAAGCCTTACGGCTTTACCGTCTATTAAATCTATTGCGGGAAAAATGTTCATATTTTTTGTGTCCTTTTATATTATTTAATTTCTGAAAATGCTTTTAAAATTTTAAGCCCTGTTTCACCGCTTTTTTCGGGGTGAAACTGCATACCGTAAATATTATCCGATGCAACTGCCGCAGTTAATTCCTTTGAATACTCGCAGGTGGCAATAACCGAGCTTTCGCAGTTTTTGCCGTAATATGAGTGAACAAAGTACACACAGTCGCCCTCGCTTATATATTTAAATACCTCGTTTTTGGGCTTATCCTTTGGAAAATGCAAAGCATTCCAGCCTATATGCGGTATTTTAAGGTTTTTCGGTACATCATCGGCTATCGGCATTATATCGCCTTTTATAAGCGAAAGACCGTCGTGTATGCCGTACTCGTAGCTTTTTTCAAAAAGCATCTGCATACCTAGGCATATACCCATAAGGGGTTTACCGCCTTTTGCCTCGGCTTTTACTACCTCGTCAAGACCGCAATCCCTTAATTTCTGTGCCGCATCCTTAAATGCTCCCACACCGGGCAGAATAAGTCTGTCGGCATTTTTTATCTTGTTTACATCATCTGTTAAAACGGCATCAGCACCAATATATTTAAGCGAGCTGTAAAGCGAAAATATATTGCCTACACCGTAATCTATAATTGCTATCATTTAAAGCACACCCTTTGTAGATAAAATTTCGTTACTGAATTTTTCGTCAATTGCAACAGCTTTTTTTGCTGTGTGTGCAAAAGCCTTAAACACTCCCTCGGCAATGTGATGCGAATTTAAACCGCTTATCTTTTTAAAGTGGAGTGTCCATTTTGCGTTTCTTACAAAAGCCTCAAAAAATTCACGCACAAGCTCACTGTCAAAATCGCCTATTTTTTGTGATGTCATTTGCACATCGTATGCGAGGTACTCCCTGCCCGATATATCAACTGCACATAAAATTAATGTTTCATCCATAGGAAGCAACATATCGCCGTAACGGCAAATCCCCCTCATATCGCCAAGCGCTTCTGAAATTGCCATACCAAGGCATATACCTATATCCTCAACGGTGTGGTGGTAATCCACATAAGTATCGCCGACGCATTTAACATCAAGGTCAAACCTTGCGTGCTTTGCAAAAAGTGTAAGCATGTGGTCTAAAAAGCCACAGCCTGTATTTATATTACTTTTACCGGAGCCGTTAATATTCAAAGTAAGTGCAATATCGGTTTCGCCGGTTTTTCGTTCAATATTTGCAATTCTTTCCATAGTTTATTCTCCTTCAACTATTTTTTTTACGGCAGCTAAAAATGCCTCCATCTGCTCTTTTGTACCAATGGTAATTCGGTTATAATCCTTTATTTTTTCATCATTAAAATGACGCACAAGTATACCCATATCCTTTAACTTAAGGTACAAATCCTCACCGCTTACTTTATTACTTTTTGCAAATACAAAGTTTGTTTTGGAATCGGTTACCTCAAAGCCCATTTTTATCAAGCCATTAACTGTAAACTCTCTGTTTTCCATTATTTTTTTACAGTTTGCATTAAAATGCTCCTTATCCTTAACTGCCTCCTCGCCTGCCAGAAGGGTAAGGCGGTTTATGTTGTACGGGTTTGTGGAATATTTTATTTTTTCAAGGTCGGCAATAAGCTTTTCGTTGCCTATTGCAAAGCCCAGCCTTGCACCTGCAAGGGAACGGGATTTCGAAAAAGTTTGCACTACCAAAAGATTATCGTACTTTTTGGTAAGCTCTGCCGCACTTTGTGCGCCAAAATCCACATACGCCTCGTCTATTAAAACAACATAATCTTTATTAGAAGCTACAATTTTTTCAATATCATCAATACCAAGCGCAAGCCCTGTGGGGGCATTAGGATTGGCTATTACCACATTTTTGCCGATATTTAAATAATCGTTTTTATTTATGGTAAAATCCTTATTTAAAGGTATGGCAGTGTAATCAAGGTTATACAAATTTGCATACACCTTATAAAAGCCATAGCTTATTTCGGGAAATGCCACCTTTTTTTCATCATCGCAAAATGCCATAAAGAAAAAGCTTAAGGTTTCGTCCGAGCCATTGCTCACAAAAATATTTTTTTCGTTTACACCAAAGCTTTGTGCAATGGCACACTTTAAATTTTTACATTCAGGGTCAGAATAAAGCCTTAAATCCTCCACCTCTGCCGAGGTTATGCGCTCAATAACCTTTGGCGACGGTGAAAAAGGCGACTCATTTGTATTAAGCTTAATATATTTTTTATCCCTTGGTTGCTCGCCCGGTACATACTCCTTAAGCGATGCATATTTACTGCTCATAAACTTACTCATAGTAATTAGTCCTCAAATCTTATAAGTGCACTTTTTGCGTGAGCATCAAGCCCCTCTTTATTTGCAAAAAAGGCTATATCATCCTTTACCTTTAAAAGTGCATCCTTTGTATAATATGTGTACTGTGTTTTCTTTACAAAATCGTCTACCGAAAGCGGACTTGAAAATCTTGCTGTTCCGCTTGTAGGCAATGTGTGATTTGCACCGGAGAAATAATCGCCAAGTGCTTCAGGACAATATTTGCCCATAAATACCGAGCCTGCGTGCTTTACTTTATCAAGAAAATCAAATGGATTATCCACACAAAGCTCTAAATGTTCGGGAGCAATCTCATTTGCTATGTCTATAGCGTTCATTAAATCGTCAGCCACTATTATTTTGCCGTTATTATCAATAGATGCCCTTGCAATTTCAGCTCTTGGAAGCATTGGTATTTGTACCTCAAGCTCGGCTTGTACGGCTTTTGCAAGCTCTAGGCTATCGCAAACCAGAACTGCACTTGCAAGCTTATCGTGCTCCGCCTGGGACAAAAGGTCTGCCGCCACATATTTTGGATTGCTTGTTTTATCTGCAACAACCAAAATTTCGCTCGGACCTGCAATCATATCTATAGATACCCTGCCAAACACCTGTTTTTTTGCCTCTGCAACAAAAGCATTGCCCGGACCTACTATTTTATCCACCTTTGGAATACTTTCTGTACCGTAAGCAAGTGCGGCAATTGCCTGTGCACCGCCAACCTTATATATTTTTGTAACACCTGCAATTTTTGCCGCCGCAAGTATTACGGGGTTAATACTGCCGTCTTTATTGGGCGGTGTAACCATAACTATTTCGCTGCAGCCTGCAATTTTGGCAGGAATACTGTCCATAAGTACGGTTGAGGGGTACGCCGCTGTACCGCCCGGTACATAAAGACCCGCTTTTTCTATAGGTATAATTTTCTGACCTGTAACAACGCCGTCAGTTTCATTTAATATAAAGCTGTTTCGTACCTGCTTTGAGTGAAATGCCCTGATATTATCAGATGCATCCTCAAGTATTCTTAAAAACTCAGGCTCTACCGATTTAACTGCGTTTTCTATTTCCTCATCTGTTACCTGAAGGCTTTTAAGGTCAGCTCCGTCAAATTTTTTAGTATATTCTAAAATTGCCTTGTCGCCGTTTTGCTTTACATTTTCTATAATGGCAGAAACTATATCCTCAACATTTGTTTTTAAATCAACACGGGCAAAAACCTCGCCCGGCTCTACCTCGCTGAATTTGTATATTTTAATCATAGCTTAATTCCTCTTTTATATCTGTTTTTTAAGACCTTCGGTTATTTTTTCAATACTTTCGGTTTTAAATTTAAATGCCGCTTTGTTTGCAATAAGCCTTGCACTTATCGGTACTATATCCTCAAAGGGTATAAGACCGTTTTCCTTTAGGGTTGTACCTGTTTCAACAATATCCACAATTACATCCGATAGCCCCAAAAGCGGTGCAAGCTCTATTGAGCCGTTTAATTTTATAATATCTATATCTCTTGATTTTTTATTGTAATAGTCCTTTGCAATATTTACAAACTTTGTTGCAACACGAAGAGTTTTTTCGGTATCGTCACGAAAATCGCATCTGCCTGCAACAGCCATACGGCACTTACCTATATTAAGGTCTAAAAGCTCGTAAACATCGGGCGAGTATTCAAGCAGTATGTCCTTACCTGCCACACCTATATCCGCCGCTCCTCTTTCTACATAAATGGCTACATCCGAGGGCTTTACCCAAAAAAAGCATACGCCTGCGTCCTCATTTTCAAATATAAGCTTGCGGTTGTTTTCTTTAATACTGTCGCAGGGAAAACCTGCTTTTTCAAACATTTCGTAAACCTTCTCCCCAAGCCTGCCCTTTGGCAATGCTACATTAACCATTGATTTCAACTATTTCTACCCCCTTGCCGTTAAACTTTAAAAGCTGTCTGAACTTTATGTCCGATGCATCCTTCACCGCAAGCACCGAAACATCCCTTTCAAGGAGCAATTTTACATTTTTATAAAGCTCGCATACATCTGCACCGTCATCATAAAGAACTACTGTATCAACATCGTATTTCTTTTGAGTAGTTTCCAGTCTTTCGAGTGTATCAAGATACACCGCAAAGCCTATTGCACCTGATTTCTTTTTCATTTTATGCATAAGCTTTGAATACTCTCCGCCCGAAAGCACAGAGGTATAAATACCTTCGATATAGCCCTTAAACACTATACCGCTGTAATAGTTCATATCGTTTACTATGGAGAAATCAAACCTTACATTACCGTCTAAATTATTTGCTTTTAAAAAGCTGTATACCGCCTCAAGCTCGGCTATGCCCTTTTGCATTTCGGCATTATCTGCCAGAGGTTTGAGCTCAGCTATTACCTTTTCGCCGTCACCGTAGGTCAGAATAAGCTTTTCTATCTTTTCACAATTAACAGAATTTTTTTCGCAAATCTCCTTAAGCTCGTGAGTATTTTTCTCAGCAATGCATTTTAAAATAGTTTTTTTAACATCGCTTTTTATATCCATACCGTCAAGTATTGACGATACAAAGCCCATGTGTGATATATCCAGAACAAAATCAGGAGTAATCGCCTTAAGGCTTAATACTGCAAGCAATACAACCTCGCATATATTATATATATCAATATCGCCTATACATTCAAGCCCTGTTTGCATAATCTCTTTAAAGCTATGGGTTGAATCGGCTATTCTGTAAACATTTTCGTTGTAATAAAGCTTGTTTAATGCGCCCTCCTGCATATTTTTAACTATGGATAGCGTTACATCAGGCTTTAATGCCATAAGCCTGCCGTTGGTGTCGTTAAAGGTTATTATGCTGTCGGATACAAGAAAATCCTTATTTCTTACATAAAGGTCGTATTCCTCAAACTTGCTCATTTTAAACTGGGTGTAGCCATATTTTCTGTACAGTGAGCGAAGCTCAAATATAGCCTTTTCCTCGCTTCGGATTATATCTTTGTTTATATTCATTTTACTTTCCCCTTTATTCTGTCAAGTGCCATACGGTAGCCTCCGCTTCCGTACATAAGGCATTTATTTACTCTGCTTACTGTTGCTGTGCTTGCGCCTGTTTTTGCTGTTATGGCGCTGTACACCTGATTTTCGTCAAGCATTTTTGCAACCTCAAAGCGCTGTGCCATATCCTGAATTTCCTTTATTGTGCAAAGGTCCTCAAACAGCTTATAGCATTCTTTTTTATCCTTTAACTTAAGTATTGCCTCAAACAAACTGTCGGCGGTTTTTAAATGTTTGTTATCCATAATATCACCTCGTTATATCTTTCACTTTAACATTTTAACACACTAAAGCGATAAAGTCAACCTCCGCCCCGTTTTTTATTAATATAGTACAAAGGGCATTATATTTTAATATACAAAATAAGGTTATTGCACAAATTATGAGCAATAACCATAAATAATGTGCAATAACCTTATTATTTATTTAGTTTATTAATACATTCAAAAAGCTCAGCGTACGCAGTATCGGGATTTTCGTTTATATACATAGCAAGCTCTTTTGCGCGCTTGTGGCTGCCCGCATAAAATTCAAGCTTAAGCATTGGTATATTGTTCTCCGTCACCTCAAATTTTACAGCATATTCGTCACAGCACACGGGATAATAATCAACCTTTATTTCGTTTGCAGTATTTTGCTTTTTATTAATCTCGTTAATTTTTAAATTTAAAGCTTCTCTTATAGTAAATGGCAGTTTATCCGAGAAAAACTCAACCGTTTCCTCACCCGTATTGGTAATTGAATATATTAAATTGCCGTCGCCTGTTTTAAGCTCTTTTATATCGCTTGTTGATGTAAGTGCATCTATATAGCTTTTAAGCTCAAAATAATTAAGCTCGGCGGTATCCTTCACAATATAATCCAGCAAGGTATATGTTGCCTCGCATCTTAAGTTTTTAATAATATAAAGCAACATAAGCTTTATTTCCATTTCGTCGGGTCTGTACTTAAAATCCATAAACACCTCCGCCAAACAAAAAATAAAAAACAGGGCTGTATTGCAGCTGCTTTGAAAACAACTGTTATACAGCCGTAAAATGTGAAACAAAAAAATTAATCTGTTATATATGGTTTAATATCGTTTAAAAATGCAGATGTATCGTCAGTGTGAGCATCAACAGTTATAGGTTTTGTAAGGTCCAAGCTAAAAATACCCATAATTGATTTTGCATCTACAACATATCTGTCAGATATTAAATCAATATCAAAATCGTATTTGTTTACAATGTTAACAAGGTTTTTTACATCATTGATTGAGCTGAGCATAATTTTTGCTGTTGTCATAATTTTGTACCTCCTAATATATTTTAATACATATTTATGATACAATAAACAAAGTTAAAAGTCAATTATTTTTATTTCCCCTTGCAAAATTTAGTGAGTTGTGTATAATATAATCATAGGAATTATTAAATATTACTATAATTTGATAACAAGGAGAAAGTTGGCTTATGAAAACGGCGTCATTTTACACATTGGGATGCAAAGTAAATCAGTATGAAACCGAGGCTATGAGCGAGCTTTTTAAAAAAGCCGGCTATAAGATAGGGCGTTTTGATGAAAAATGTGATATATATGTTATAAACACCTGTACTGTTACAGGTACGGGCGATAAAAAATCCCGTCAGATAATACGCAGGGCAAAAGTCCGGAATCCCGATGCAATTATTATAGTTGCAGGCTGTTACAGCCAGACCGCTCCCGATGCCGTTAAAAAAATTGACGGAGTAAATATAATACTCGGCACCGACAAGCGCGCGGATATTGTAAACATAACCGAAAAATATATTGCCCGTAACCAAACCGACATACTTTGCTGTGTGGGCGATATAAGCCAAAGGTGCGAGTATGAAGATTTGGAAATATCCGATTACGAAGAAAAAACAAGAGCCTTTGTTAAAATAGAAGATGGTTGTAATGAGTTTTGCTCATACTGTATTATCCCCTATGCAAGAGGGCGCATACGAAGCCGTAGTATTGACAGTATAGTAAAAGAGGTAACGGCGCTCGCAAAAAACGGATTTAAAGAGATAGTTTTAACAGGAATACACCTTGCATCTTACGGGCGCGACACAGATAATTTAACCTTAAAAGACGCTATATGCGCCGTACACAATATTGACGGAATTGAGCGCATAAGACTGGGTTCAATAGAGCCAAGGGTTATTACAGAGAATTTTGTAAAAACCATTTCAAAGCTTCCCAAGGTGTGCAATCATTTTCATATATCACTTCAAAGCGGATGCGACGAAACATTAAAGCGTATGAACAGAAAATATACAGCACAGGAATTTGAAAACGGGGTAAATTTATTAAGAAAGTATTTTAAAAACCCTGCCATTACAACAGATATTATAGTAGGCTTCCCCGGTGAAACAGATGAGGAGTTTAACATAACCTGTGACTTTGTAAAGAAGGTAAAATTTGCAGAGGCGCATATTTTTGCCTACTCAAACCGCCAGGGCACAAGAGCTGACAAAATGCCCTGCCAAATTCCCAAGAAAACAAAAGAAAAGCGCAGCCACACCCTGACAGCAATATGTAATGAGATTAACGGTGAATATATAAAAAGCCTTGAGGGGCAGACCTATAGCGCACTTTTTGAGCAAAAAAATGCCGACGGAATATGGGAAGGCCACCTTACAAATTATGTAAAGGTTTGCGTAGAGTCACAGGATAATCTTTCGGGTGAAATTAAAAATGTAAAGATTTTAAAATCAGAAAACGGTATTTGCACAGGTGTTCCGGAATAAAACCCAATATATTACAAACAAGGCAGTTTATAAACTTTTGGTTTTAAACTGCCTGTTTACTTTCCGCTTGAGATATTTTATGAATTATGTTATAATATATATTGGATACTAAAAAAATGTAAAATTAATGCAACCTTTTGCCCCGCCAAAGAGTATTATTTGTGAGAGGAGGAATTGTGTAATGGCAAAAACTAATTGCCGAGAAGTTTTTGATACCAAAAAAATGATAGAAAAATATTTTGATACCGTGTACAGGCTTGCCCTTTCCCAGACGAAGGACAGCCATAAGGCAGACGATATTTTACAGGATGTGTTTTTGCGCTTTATGAAAACCGATAAAAAGTTTGAAAGCGAAGAGCATATAAAAGCCTGGCTTATAAGGGTAACCATCAACTGCTCAAAAAGTATGCATACAAGCTCGTGGTTTAAAAAAACAGTTCCTCTTACCGACGATTTAACAAGCTATATGCCGGAGCCGGAGCACGATGTATATTCGGCAGTTGCAAAACTGCCTCAAAAATACCGCACGGTAATACATTTGTTCTATTATGAGGATTTGTCGGTAAATCAAATATCAAAGTACCTTGACCTTAAAGAAACCACAGTTAAATCACAGCTTCACAGAGGACGGGAAATGCTAAAAAATATTCTTGGAGGGAGGATTGAGTATGAATTTTAAAGAGGCTTATAAAAATGCAAACAATTCGATAAAGGCAGACAGAGCATTAATTGACACCATTTATGAGAAAGCAGAAAAAAACAAAAAGGCTAAAGTTATAAATTACCCGGTATTCGGCTCATTTGCTGCAGCAGCGGCAGTATTTTTAATTGTGTTTAATACAGTAAATTTTAATACAGGCAAGGTTAAGGGTATTGACACTAAAATTGCAACCAACGATATAATGCAAGCCGGGCAAAGCGATAATTTAAACAATGCAAAAACCGCATTGCCACAAGAGGATTACAAAACCGGGGAGTCTTATACATACACACAATCAGATGTAAACAACAAGGATAAAACAACCAATACAAATACAGAAGAAACGGCTGTACCCGAAACGGACATAACTATAACAGACAGCACAACACAGACCGAAAATGCAGAAACAGAATTTGCTCCCGATATGGCAAGAGCCGCATTGGGCGGCGGTGGCGGAGCATCGCAGGCAAACGCCGGCATAACGACTGCAAGCCTTGACACAGCCGAGGCAAACGATGGCTTGAATTTTGAGTTTTATACACCCGATAAGTATTATGATTATATTGGTATAAACCCTATGGCTATTGCAAAAATACCAAGCGATATGGTATTTAATGAGTTTATTGGTGCAGATATTATAACCGATGAAAAGGGAAATATTACTTACGACACAGCAATCTTTACAGCATATAACAACACTATGGAAAAAAATATAACCATTGAAATTACAAAACTTGCAACAGATATACAAAAACCATTATTTGTTGACGATGATAATTATAAATCAACAAGCTTTACAGCAAGCGGATGCAATTTTTCGGTTACAGCATTTAATATTACAGCCGAGGAATTTGATACACTTATTGCATCTTTGAAACAAAAATAATTACGGGAGGTTTTGACTTATGAAAAGAACTATAGCTTTATTAATTGTATTATTGATGATGTTTTCGGTAAATGTTAATGCAGATACCGCTCAGACTGAAAAAATTAACGATGTACTATTGTCAGTAAAGGAGCGTATAGGCTCTACAGATAAATATACAGATTTTAACAGCGGAGTATCTGAATATGGCAATAAAACAGTTTACCGCTTTGAATGGTCAAATAACAACGATAACGGCGATTACGCATATATGAACACCGCTGTTGACCAAAGCGGTGTAATAATAGAATATAATGTATACTCATCAGGCGATAATTTGGAGCGAAAACCGTCTATAAAAGGGCCGTCGGTTGACGAGGCTATGAAAAACGCAAAAATTCTTGCAGATAAATTAAACCCGTCACTCTCCGGCGAGCTTAAAATTGAAAGTAACCGAAACCATGAAAGCCTTTATACCTCGGAGCATAGCTTTCGGGTTCAAAGATATGTAAACGGTATACCTGTAATGGGCGATAACGGAAACATTACCATATCAGCCGATATGAAAACTATTACATATTTCAGCCTTAATTACACACACAGCTTGAATTTTGAAAACGAAAAGCCTGTTTTAAGCCGAGAGGATGCCGTTAAAGCCTTTGGCGAAAAAATAGGTCTTAAGCTTTGTTATGTAAATACATATACCGATAACAAAAACACAATATCACTTCGTTATGTACCGCAAAAATCATATAATGTTTATATAGATGCCGTAACAGGCGAAGCTGTTGAGCCAAAGCAAACCGATGAATACGGCAACTATAAAATGACGGCAAACGATGCAGCAATGGAGTCGGCAGGTGGCGGTGGCTCTGCACTTACCCGTGCCGAAATTACCGAGCTTGAAAAGGTAGAGGGATTACTTGGTATAGACGAAGCGAAAGATTTGATTAAATCTATAAAAATACTAGACATAGACAACAACTTTAATGCGGAAAATATAAGCCTTAACCGCCATTGGAATGATAAAGAAAAATACATATATAATTTTGGTTTTACAAATCAAAAGGATGATAAAAGAATTTGGAAAGATGTAAGCCTTGATGCCCGCACAGGCGAAATACTTTCTTTCTACGGCTACCGTGATTATTCAAATAAGGATAATGCCTTTAAGGGCGAAAACGCATTTAAAAAAGCCGAGGAAGCAGTTAAAATACTTGCACCAAAGCATTTTTCGAACGAGAACAATGAGTTCAGATTAAACGAATACAATGATGATGCAACAAGCTTTACATATACAAGGTATCCGAATGATACAGAGTTTGCCGAAAACTATGTAAATATTGGCATAAATCCTGCCGACGGAAGCCTTGTGAGCTATGCTATACAGTACGATGATTTTGATTTTCCGCCTGTTGATACGGTGCTTGATAAAACCGTTGCGAATGAGAAAATGTTTGAACAGATACCGTATAATGTGTGGTATGTAAAAAACGGCAAGGATGCAATTAAGGTTTACTCTTACGAAAACTCATACCCGCAGATAGATGCAAATACAGGCAAGCTTATAAATGCATCTTATGAGGTACAGAAACTCAAATACAATGATATAGAAACCCACTATGCAAAAGAGCAGATTGAAACTTTGGCACGATACGGTATAGGCTTCGATGGCGATAGCTTTATGCCCGACGAATTTATAACACAAAAGGATTTTGTAGGTCTTATAAATGCCGTATTTTATGACAGAGGTCCTATTGTAATTGCAAAGGATTATGATTACACCTCCGCATACCGTTATATAAATAACCGAGGTGTGCTTAAAGCTGAGGAATATAATCCCGATGGCAAGGTAACAAGACAAATGGCATCGGTAATGCTTGTTCGAGGTATGGGTTTGGAAGAAGCCGCACAGCTTGACGGCATATTTGTACCGCTGTGGAGCGATGTAACCGAAAATATAGGCTATACAAGCATACTTGGCGCAATGGGTGTAATAAAGGGCGACGAAAACAATAAGTTTAACCCCACCGTTACATTAACCCGTGCAGATGCAGTAATAATGCTGTATAATTATCTTACTAAATAAGATATAAAAAATTTTTGCTAAAATAAGAACCCGCCCCGATAACGCAATCAAAGATTGCGGTCGGGTACCCCGGAACCTTGTTGTCACAATTCGACAATAAAAAAGCCAGCATTGCATTTGCAAATGCTGACTTTTCTAAAAATCACTCCTTATTTTTTTTCTTGTTTTTTCTACGACACACTGTTCAGAGCACTTAGTGGCCTACGAAGGGAACACTCCTCAAAGTGATTACACCGTA
>JAZSPJ010000188.1:0-6184 GCA_045537365.1 Clostridia bacterium | reverse complement strand
TATATAAACAATGTGATTTAAATATGTTAAAATAATATATAGCACAAAACAAATGATAACAAAGGGGAAACAAAATGAAAAAAATGTCGGTTTATACAAGCATAGCGCTTGTATTTGCAATGCTGATATGTATGCTGATGTCCGCGCAGGCAAATGAGCAGGCAACCATAGAGCTTTACATAAACAAGAAACAAATAACAACCGATGTAAATCCGCGTATTATTAACGATAGAACAATGGTACCCGTAAGGGTTGTAATGGAAAATTTCGGTGCGGATGTTAAGTGGGATGGTGTTCTTCGTATGGTCAGCATTGAAACAAAGGAAAATAATATACAGTTAACAATCGACAGTAATATTGCAAATGTAGACGGCAAAAGAATAAAGCTTGATGTATCACCCATTATTGTAGCAGACAGGACATTGGTGCCAATAAGGTTTGTATCCGAAAATTTGGGGTATAATGTTAATTGGGATGGCGATAAGCGTATTGTGAGTATTGATGCACCCGAAAAAGATAAAATAATCATAAACAGTATAGATTGTGTTTCAAATGAGGAATGTACTGTTATAACAGTTGAAACCGAGGCACATGTAATACCCGAAATAATAAGGCTTAAAGAGCCACACCGAATAGTAATGGACTTGCCCGAAACACATATAAATGACGGGGACGGTAAGAAAAAAGGAGACGGTGTATTTGTAAAAGAAATACGCTGGGCACAGCACGATAATTATTCGAGATTTGTAATTGAAACCGTAGAGCATCAGGATTATACTTTGGGGATAAAGGATGAAAAGATAATACTTACAACAGGCGAAGTATCTGATGATGAGCTGGAAACAGAAGAGGATATTAAAACGGATCTAAAAGACGAGCCAACCGATAATAAAGATAACAATAAAAATGAAAATAAAAACGAGCAAATAGATGAAAATGTTCTTGCAGCTAATATGCATAAGTTCATTGAGGACGGGAAGCCATTAAAGGTGGTTATAGATGCAGGTCACGGCGGTCGTGACAGCGGAGCAGTCGTTGAAAATGAGGACGGCGAGGTAATACTGCACGAAAAAGATATAGCTCTTGATATGGTTTTAAGGGTTGAACAGCTTTTAAAAGAAAAGGGTGTTGATGTAATTCTTACAAGAGAGGATGATATATATCTTGGTAAGGATACAAAGGATAATCTTTTAAAACGGTGCAAGGTTGCCAACGATGCCAATGCCGCATTGTTTGTGAGCATACATACGAATAGCTTTGCTGATGCAGAAGCCAATGGCACTGAAATATGCTATACATCGTCAAGCGGCGGACTTTTTGGTATGAAAAGTCTTGATGTTGCAAAAAAAATACTTTCACCGCTTATTTCAGCAACAGGCTTGAAGAACCGAGGAACTATGGACAGACCAAGACTTGCAGTATTAAAATATACCTCTATGCCTGCTGTTTTGCTTGAACTTGGTTTTATATCAAACCCAGGCGACCGAGAGGTACTGTTAAATGAGGATAAGGCAGTCGAAATATCAGAGGCGATTGCAGATTCAATAGAGGAATGTTTGAAAATAATGCAAAAAAACAGAGAAAAAACTCTTAATAACTAACAAAACTTGCAAAAATTTAATATTTATGGTAGTATATAATAAATACTTGTGATATATGTATGAAAGGACGGGTATGATTTATGAACGATATAAATAAAACACTTAAGATAAAGGTTGAAATAGACAATGCCGAAAAGGTTGAAAGTATTATGAAAACCGTATACGAGGCATTAAAGGAAAAAGGTTATAATCCTATTAATCAGATAGTGGCGTATCTTATGAGCGGAGATCCGACATATATTACGGGTTACAATAATGCCCGTATTCTTATAACAAAGCTTGAACGTGACGAGATACTTGAGGTTATTACCGAAACCTATCTTAATAATATAAATTGATAACTTAATACGGCGAAAAAACATTTTTTGGTTTTTCGCCGTATTTGTGCTTAAGTAATGAGTTCAGAAAGGCAAAAATTATTATGGGAGTTAACAAAAAAAATACATCTGTAACTGCGGTGTTTATCGTGTTTGCCACGCTTTCGGCAAAATTGTGCGGAATGCTCAGGGATGTTTTTGTGGCAGGTCTGTACGGAACTGCTACAAATGAGGCAATAGCTTTTTCAACAGCAACAAGAATACCTTTGCTGTTTTTTGATATTGCACTCGGCTCTGCAGTAACATCAGCTTTTATACCCATATTTAACGAGTATCTTGAAAAGGATTCCCGTAAAAAAGCAATAGAGTTTTCAAACTGCTTTATAAACCTTGTTTTGGTTATAACCGTATTGTTGAGTATGCTTGGAATTGTGTTTTCAAAACAGTTGGTGCATATAATTGCAGGCGGTTATAACGACCCGCAAAAAATATTTCTCACATCACAGCTTGTAAAAATATTGTTTCCTACTATTATATTTACAGGTCTTGCGTATTGCTTTGTGGGTGTTTTGCAGTCCTTTGGTGAGTTTTATGTACCTGCAATAATAAGCCTTGTTTCAAACGGTCTATTGCTTTTGTATTTGATATTTGTGGGCGATAGGTTTGGTGTTCACGGTGTTGCAATTGCTATGCTTGTTGCGTGGCTTTCGCAGGTTTTGGTTCAGATACCCTCGCTTGTTAAATACAAATACACATACAGGCTTAATCTGAATTTCAAAAACGATGGCATAAAACGAGTTTGTATACTTGCTTTGCCTATTATTGTATCAACATGGGTACAGCCTATAAATACAATGGTTAATATTCGTCTTGCATCATCTATGGCAGGTGGCAGTGCAGTAACGGCACTTGATTTTGCAAACAAGCTTTATATTATACTTGTAGGTGTGTTCACATTTGCAATAACAAATCTTATATTCCCATCCCTTTCAAGGGCTGTAGCAAAAGGCGACAAGTCAGAGTTTTCTGTTTTAATGAAAAACGCATTAAAATATGTTATGTTTATTATAACTCCTATTATGGCAGGATTCCTTTTAATAAGCACACCTATTATAAGGCTCTTTTATGAAAGAGGGGCTTTCGGTGCAGAGTCTACATATCTTACGGCAACTGCTCTGTTCTTTTATTCAATAGGTATGCTTGGCTATGGGGTACAGGAAATCTGCAATAAGGGTTTTTATGCTATGCATAACGGCAAAACTCCCATGATTGTTTCGATGCTTGGCATAGTATTAAATATTATTTTAAGTCTTGTATTTGTAAAAGGCTTTGGCTCAGGGCATTGGGCACTGGCTTTTTCAGCATCAATAGCATCAAATGTGATTGGCATTTCTATGCTGTTTATACTTAATAAAAAGGCAGGCAATATTTTGGATAAGGATATTGCGGTATATTTTATAAAAATATTAATAAGTGTGGTGCTTATGAGCATCGCTGTATGGTTTGTAAATATAAAAATTGCAGATGTAACATCAAAAGTTCTGGCAGTTGCAATCCCGACATGTGTGGGTGCGGTTGTTTATTTTATAAGCTGTATTGTTTTAAAACTTCCCGGCATAACAGAAATAATTTCTATGCTACGCAACGGGTTAAAAGGAGGTAAGGCAAATTGAATAACAGCATTATTTTAAAGTTTGTATGCAAGTTTTTTGCACTTGTTTATTCCTGGTTTGAAAATAGTGTGTTCAGAAAGTTCCAGCTTTGGTTTGGCCGCCTTTGGCAAAGACTTTCCCAAAACAGTATACTTGTAAACTTTTTCAAAAAATATCCGGAGGATGAAAAAACTCTGGCATCATCATTTATATACGGCTTAATAGTAAAGCTTTTATCGTGGCTTAGAAAAGTCGGCATTAATGCATATTCGCATTTGGCGGATACTTGCATTTTCGGAAAAATTGTTTTTGTGGCTCAAAATTTTAATTGCATCAGCATAAGGGCTTATGGTTTTTGGGGCATTGGCTTTGCATGTGCGTTTTTAATTTGTGAACTGCTATTCGGTATAGCAGGTAAGCTTTCGCTAATATTTATTGCACTGATTATTATGTTGTCAGTAATAGCAGTGTTAATTAATAAATCACTTGCACAGATTTTTGGTTCAAGTTTAATTGTAAAGCTTTCTAAATATCTTTTGGATGCAGATGATGAAAGCTCTTATGTTTTTTTACCGTCAAACTATAAATTCAATGTTTTGGGCATTATAACAGGAATTGTGATTGGATGCATAGCATCCCTTGGCGGTATTGGTGCTTGCCTTGTCCTTTCCGGTATTCTGGGTATGATTGTTCTTTTAACCAATTATAAAATAGGTATATATGCTGCACTAATTCTTATGCCGTTTTTGCCTACAATGGCAGTTGTAGCACTTGCCCTTGCAAGCTTTATGTCAATGGTTTTAAAAATGCTTACCGATAAAAACGCAAAGTTTGTAACAACCCCACTTGATGTACCGCTTGCAATATTTATTATAATTATGGGTATATCGGCGGTAACATCATTTGCAAGAGGCAATTCAATTACAATATTTTTAGTTTATTTTGCTTTTGCTCTTTCTTATTATACAGTAACAAATGCGGTGAAAACAAAAAAACAGCTTGTGGCACTTGTAATGGGTATGCTGTTTGCAGGTCTTGGAGTAGCACTTTACGGAATATATCAGCATATATTCGGCTTTACGGGAGCTGATGCGTGGATTGATAAGGAAATGTTTGAGGATATAAGCACAAGGGTTATTTCAACTTTTGGCAACCCAAATGTATTGGGTGAATATCTTTTGCTTTTAATTCCTGTTTGCTGTGGTTATATTTTTTCACGCACAAAAACTTTTAATAAATTTGTTACAGTTTGTATAACGGCTATATTGTGTATGTGTATGATATATACATACTCACGAGGTAACTGGATAGGTCTTATGGTTGCATTTATGCTGTTCTTTATGTTTTACGACAGCAGGATTGTATGGCTTGGTGTTATTGCTTTGCTTTTTGCACCTGTACTTGCACCGCAAACCATCATCGACAGAATTTTAAGTATAGGAAACACTTCAGACTCGTCTACATCGTACAGGGTATATATCTGGATTGGCACAATTGCAATGCTTAAGGATTACTGGCTGTGCGGTATAGGTCTTGGCAGTGAGGCGTATAATCTTATTTATCCGTTTTATTCATATTCGGGCATAGTTGCACCTCATTCCCATAATCTTTATTTGCAAATTATTACAGAAAACGGAATACTCGGAATAATCTCATTTGTAGCAATCATTTTTGTATATTATAAGGCGGTTATTTCAACATTAATAACAGAAAAGAATAAAATGCTTAAAGCAACCATAACAGGTCTTTCGGCTGGAATGTTCGGTTATCTTGTTCAGGGTATGTTCGACAATGTGTGGTATAATTACAGAATTGTATTTATGTTTTACATCATAATTGCATTGACAATATGTGCTGTAAATATATCTAAAAAAGGAGAAACTGTATGATTAAAGTGTTTAATGTTATAAGTGATACCAATATAGGCGGTGCAGGTAAATGTGTGCTCACTTTTTTAAAGTATTATAATAAAAGCGAGTTTGATGTTACCGTAGTGCTTCCTAAGGGAAGTTTGCTTATACCTATGATAGAAGAGCTTAATGGAAAGTACATTGAAATAGACGGCATTGCAGATAAATCTCTTGATATAACTGCAATAGGCAAATTAAATAAACTTTTCAAACGTGAAAAACCTGATATAATTCATTGCCACGCATCAATGTCGGCAAGAATTTCTGCAAGAATTTATAAGCCAGGCAAAAAAGCAAAAATTGTTTATACACGTCATAGTGTATTTGAACCATCAAAGGTTATTTCAAAGGGCTTGGGTAAAGTTATTAACGGCTTTGTAAATAATACAACAGCCGATAGAATAATTGCAGTTGCTGATGCCGCAAAAGATAATATAGTAAAAACAGGAGTCAATCCCAATAAAATAATTGTTATACAAAATGGGGTAGAGCCTTTAAAATATCTTGATGAACAGGAATTACTTAAACTCAAATCCAAATATAATGTTGAGGATGAATGTTTACTCGGCATTGTTGCAAGGCTTAATGAGGTTAAAGGTCATATATATATTCTTGAGGCTGTTAAAATGCTTAAGGACAATGGTATAAAGATTAAACTCTTAATTGCAGGCACAGGCAAGAGTGAACAGACAATACGAGATAAG
>JAZSPJ010000092.1:0-3161 GCA_045537365.1 Clostridia bacterium | reverse complement strand
GGTAATGCAAGCTGCGAGGATGTTGTAAATTTAATTAATCACATAAAAAACACAGTTAGGCAAAAGTTTAATGTGGAGCTTGAATGTGAGGTAAAAATTCTCAAATAATTTTTAACTTTGAGGTGTACAGATGAATTTTGTAATAATAACAGGTATGTCGGGTGCAGGTAAAACAGAAACCGTAAAATGTTTTGAGGATATGGGGTATTATTGTATTGACAATATGCCCCCTGCTTTGTTTTCAAAGGTAGCAAAAATATGTTCAAAATCCGAAAGTGATATAAATAAAATTGCCTTTGTTATAGATACAAGGGGCGGTTCAATGCTTACAAATTTAGAAGCTTATCTTGACGAGTTTGAAAAGGAAAACGGCAAATGCACAATCCTTTTTTTAGATGCTGACAGTGATACCTTAATAAAAAGGTATAAAGAAACACGCAGAAAGCATCCTCTGTCAAGCGATGGCAATCTTACCGACTGTATAGAAAAAGAAAGAGCATTGCTCGGCGGAGTGAAAAAGAGGGCATCTTATGTTCTTGATACATCATGTTTAAAGCCGCGCCAGTTAAAAGAGTATATATATGAAGTTTTTAATGGCGGAAATGGAAAAGAGGAAAATTTTTCGGTAAGCATAGTAAGCTTTGGCTTTAAATACGGCGTACCGCTTGACAGCGATACTGTATTTGATGTGCGCTTTTTACCAAACCCCTTTTATATACCGGAGCTTAAACCAAAAACAGGGCTTGACAGTGAAGTATCTGATTATGTAAACAGCTTTGATATAACAGGTGAATTTATGGATAAATTAAATGGTATGATGGAATTTTTATTGCCAAATTATATAAACGAGGGTAAGTCAAACCTTGTAATATCGGTAGGCTGTACCGGCGGTAAGCACCGCAGTGTAACCGTTGCAAATAATCTTGGCTCGTTTTTGAAAAAATCGGGCTACAAGGTTGTTGTGAGCCACAGGGATATTAACAAGTAATATTCAGGAGATAAAAAATGTCATTTACATCAAAAGTAAAAAACGAAATAGTTTCAAAAGATATAGATTATACCGACAAAAACATAGCTTTGGCAGAGCTTATGGCTTTTGTGGTTTATTCGGCAAAGCTAAAAAAGCATATTGCAGGCTACAGCCTTAAAATTAAAACAGAAAATGCCAAAATTGCACGCCGTATATATACACATTTAAAAATTGCGGCAGGTATTAAATCGGTAATAAGTATACATAAACAAAATGAAAAAACCACTGTATATGAGGTTAAAACAGACGATACGGATAATGTTATAAAGCTATATACAATGCTCGGCTTAATAAAGAGCGGTGAAAGTATAGACAGGCATAAAGAGTTTGAACCGTCAAAGCTAATGGTCAGAAAAGCCGAGTACAAAAGGGCTTTTGTAAAAGGTGCTTTTTTGTGTTCTGCAAGTGTAAACGACCCGTCGAAAAACTATCACCTTGAATTTGCCCTGCCAAGCGATAAGGGTGCAATATTTTTAGACGGTATTTTAACCAACCTTGGTTTTGAAGCCAAAATAATAATGCGCAAAAATAAATATGTGGTATATTTTAAAAACAGCGATGCAATTAGTGATATTTTGGCAACAGTTGAGGCGCTTTCCTGCTTTTCGGAGTTTTGTAATGCCAAAATTGTTAAGGATATGAAAAACAATATAAACCGCAAAATGAACTGCGATAATGCAAATATGGATAAAGCCATAAATGCATCTATGCATCAGGTTGAATGTATAGAGCTTTTAATAAGAAAGGGCATATTTGATAAGCTTGATAACGGCTTAAAGGAAATTGCCCGTTTAAGGCTTGAAAATAAGGATGTTTCTTTAAAAGAGCTTGGACAAATGCTTGATGAGCCAATAGGTAAATCGGGTGTAAACCATCGCCTGCGCAAAATTCAGGAAATTGCCGAAAAATATATGTAAATTTAAAGAAAGGTGTGAATGTGTATGGATAATACTCAGAAAATCAATAATAATTTTGTGCATTTACATGTTCATACCCAATACAGTCTGCTCGACGGCGCTTCGCATATAGACAAGCTTTGCAAAAGTGCAAAGCAAAAGGGCTATGAAAGCCTTGCCATAACCGATCATGGAAATATGTACGGTGCAATAGAGTTTTACTTAAAGTGCAAAGAAAATTCAATAAAACCCATAATTGGCTGTGAGGTGTATACTGCTCCGAGAACCCGTTTTGACAAGGTACAGGCGTATGATGCACATTACGGCCATCTTGTGCTTTTGTGTGAAAATGAGGAGGGCTATAAAAATCTTATGCGCCTTGTGTCAAAAGCACAGCTTGAGGGACTTTATTATAAACCCCGTGTAGATACAGAGCTTTTAAAAAAGTATCACAGGGGGCTTATTGCATTATCGGCATGCATAAGAGGCGATGTTGCACAGTGTTATTTGAACTACGGTTACGAAAAGGCAAAGGCAAAAGCTCTTGAATTTGAAAGCATATTCGGTAAGGGGAATTTTTACCTTGAAATCCAAAATCACGGCATAGAGGATGAAAAAAGGGTATTAAATGCACTTGTAAATATTTCAGAGGAAACAGGAATAGGTTTAGTTGCCACAAATGATGTGCATTATGTTGAAAAAAAGGATGCCTTTTTGCAGGATATATTAACCTGCATACAAACCAATAAAAAGGTTACCGATACTGACAGGCTTAAGTTTGAGGGGGAACAGTTTTATTTAAAATCAAAAGATGAGATGTATTCTCTTTTCGGGAAGTATAATAATGCCACTGAAAATACCGTAAAAATTGCAGAAAGATGCAATGTGGAAATTGATTTTACCAAAAGGCATTTGCCTAAAATTGACCTTGGCGATGGTGTATCTCACAGTGAATTTTTGAAAAAACTTTGCTATGAGGGCTTAGGTAAAAAGTACAATGAAATTACCGCCGGGCTTAAAGAAAGGCTTGATTACGAGCTTGATATCATAGGCAAAATGGGCTTTGAGGACTATTTTTTGATTGTATACGACTTTGTAAAATTTGCAAAAGAAAATAATATATCGGTTGGTCCGGGGCGTGGCTCTGCCGCAGGAAGTTTAGTCGCATATACCTTAAACATTACCGAGATTGACCCTGTAAAATACGGGTTGATTTTTGAAAGATTTTTAAATCC
>JAZSPJ010000006.1:0-3466 GCA_045537365.1 Clostridia bacterium | reverse complement strand
TATATAAATTTGAAAGGACTTTTGGTTATGGAATTTTTCAGCATAGCAAACGGGGTCAATATGTATTATTTAAAGGATGAAAAATACAAAACTGCCTCATTATGCATCAGCTTAAAAAATGAGCTTAAACGGGAAAATGTTACAAAAAACGCATTGCTTTCAAAGGTATTAAGACGCGGTACAAGTAAGCTTAATTCAATTGAAAAAATAAACCCGTATTTAGAACAGCTTTACGGTGCAAGATTTGATGTATTTTCAAGCAAGAAGGCAAATCTTATGTTTTTAAATTGCGCTGTAACGGCTATAAGCAACCGCTATACGAATGAGGATTGCGTACTTGAAACAGCCCGTCTTATGCTTGATTTTATATATGACCCGTATATGCCTGACGGTAAGCTTTTTGATGAATATGTAAACAGTGAAAAAATAAATTTAAAGGACGATATTGAAGCATCTATAAACGATAAGCGTGCTTATGCCACACAAAGATGTGTAGATATTATGTGCGAGGGCGAATATTCTGCCATACATGAAAACGGCTATGTTGAGGATATTGAAAATATAAATGCCGAAAGTCTTACTGAATATTACAGGGAAACAGTTAAAAACTGTCCTGTAGATATTTTTGTACTAGGAAGCAGTGAGCCTGATGCAATTTATGCTATGCTTAGAGAATATTTCAAGGATTTTTCACCGAATATTAATCCTGAAATTACATTGAGGGCAAATGGCGTTTTGGGAGAGCTTAAAAATGTTAGTGAGGCTATGGATGTAAATCAGGGTAAACTTTCTATCGGGCTTCGCACATCAACAAAAGCAACAGATGAGGATTATTATGCTCTTTTGGTTGCAAACAGCGTACTCGGTTCTGGTGCTCACTCAAAGCTGTTTTGCAATGTAAGAGAAAAATTAAGCCTTTGCTATTATGTTTATTCAAGGCTTGACCGCCTTTCGGGACTTATGCTTATAGGTGCAGGCATCGAATTTGATAAATTCGAGCAGACAAAAAAGGCAATAGATGAGCAGATTAATGCAGTAAAGAACGGCGACTTCACCGATGCAGAGCTTGATATATCAAAAAAATTTCTCATTAATATTTTTAAAACTCAAAACGACAGTCAGTTTGCAATGCGTGATTTTTATTATACAAACCTGCTTTGCGGAATTAATATGACAATAGATAAGGTTATAGATACCATTTTAAATGTTACTAAAGCAGATGTAATAAATGTATTTAAAAAGCTTGAGTACGATACCGTATATTTTTTAAAGGGCAGGGAGTAAGTTATAGCTATGGAATATATTAAACAGTATAACGAAAAATTAAACGAAACTATATATAAGGCAACCCATTCAACGGGGCTTAAAATTTTTGTAATCCCCAAAAAAGGGTTTGCAAAAAAATATGCCGTAATAGGCACAAAATTCGGTTCTGTAAACAACCGCTTTATACCTCTTGGCAAAACTGAGCCAATTGATATACCCGACGGCGTTGCTCATTTTTTAGAGCATAAAATGTTTGAGCAGAGCGACGGCTCAAATGCGTTTGATAAATTTTCAGAGTACGGTGCTAATGCAAATGCTTTTACATCATTTACAACCACCTGCTACCTTTTTTCGTGTACGGATTATTTTTACGAGAATTTGGAGCATCTGTTATCCTATGTGCAGGACCCTTATTACACAGACGAAAATGTATCAAAGGAGCAGGGTATAATAGGGCAGGAAATCAGAATGTACGATGACGACGGTCAGTGGCAGGTTATGATAAATCAGCTTAAAGCTCTTTACAAAAACCACCCCGTCAACCGTGATATTGCAGGCGATATTGAAAGTATTTCCAAAATAGATAAAGAACTTTTATATGATTGCTATAACACCTATTATAATCCAAAAAATATGGTGCTTACCGTTTGCGGTGATGTAGATGTAGAAAAAGTATTGGAAATCGTAGAAAAGCTTATAAGATGCGATGTAAAAACGGGCGAAGTTGTAAGTATTTTTCCCAACGAGCCTAAAGAGATTGCACAAAAATTAATTGAAACAAAATCAAGCGTTTCAAGACCTCTTTTTTCAATCGGATTTAAGGATAATACCCGTGCAAGCGGAGCTGAGCTTATGAGGCGTGAGATGGCAATAACAGTAATTACAAAGCTTTTGGTTGGCAGAAGCTCCCCGCTTTACTCCAGAATGTATTCAATGGGGCTTATTAATGATGAATTTGGTACAGATATTATGTGCGAAGAAGAATTTTCGTGTATATCGTTAATAGGCGAGAGTAACGAGCCTTTAAGGGTTCGTGATATGGTAATGGATGAAATTGCAAAAATCAAGGAAAACGGATTTGATAAAAACAGTGCAGAGCGCATTAAAAAAGCAAATTTAGGAAGCTTTTTGCGCAACTTTAACGATACCGAGGATATTGCAGGTCTTGTATCCAGAAATGCTCTTTGCGGTATTGATGCCTTTGAATATTTTGATGTGTATGATACTATAAGCTATGAATATTTAACAGAGGTTTTTAACGAGATTTTCTGTGATGAATATATGGCAATGAGTATTGTCAATCCAATCGGATAATGGAGTGATTTATAAATGAGATATGTGGCTTTTCCAAAGCTTGGCATAAAATTTAATATTGAGCGCAGTGCTTTTTCGCTTTTCGGTATGGATGTGTACTGGTACGGGCTTATTATTGCTTTTGGTCTTGTAATGGGCACTGTTTGCGCACTATCAGTTTGCAAAAAAACCAAAATTCCCAAAGAATGCGTATACGACCTTGTGCTTTACGGCTTACCCAGTGCAATTATAGGTGCAAGACTTTACTATGTAATTTTTAAGTGGGATTTATATAAAAATAATCTTATGGATGTTTTTGATCTTCGCGGAGGCGGTCTTGCCATATACGGCGGTGTTATAGGTGCGGTAATTTCAACATTGATTTACAGCAGAGTTAAAAAAATAAGCTTTTTAAAACTTCTGGATACTGGCACACCTGGTCTTATTTGCGGTCAGATGATTGGCAGATGGGGAAACTTTTTCAATCAGGAGGCTTTTGGCGCAAATACATCGTCTTTACTTGGTATGACGGGTACAGATATTATAGCCGAGCTAACACGTTTAAAAGCTCAGGGCTTATCAGTTAACCCTGATTTGTGCGTTCACCCCACATTTTTATATGAGTCACTATGGAATTTATGTGTGCTTATAGTTGTTATGTATGTAATATTTAAAAGGCTTGATTTTGATGGAAAAGCGTTTTTTACATACATTTCGCTTTATGGCTTGGGCAGGTTTTTTATAGAGGGCTTAAGAGTAGACAGCCTTTATATAGGCATATTCCGTGTAAGCCAGTTGGTTGCACTAGCCTGCGTACTTCTGGGGGGTGGGCTTATAATATTTTGTAGAATTAATAATGGCTTCCACTTGAGGGGAAGCTGTCACGAAGTGACTGATGAGGTGTAGG
>JAZSPJ010000214.1:0-4270 GCA_045537365.1 Clostridia bacterium | reverse complement strand
GCAGATAATAACTGTTGGGATAGAAATTATAAAATATTTCATCCTCATAATAATCGTCGTTATAACCGTTTTCCACATAGTAAGCTTCGCCTGATGTAATATATTCACCGTCATAGTATACATTAATTTTACACTCGGATGTATCGGTGCAATTAAATGAAACTGCATTCATTTTAAACGAAATTGTTTTATCGTCAACTTCAATTGTTTCGCGGTCAATTACTGCAATCGGCTCACTGCAGTAGTTTAAAAACTTAACATCAAGCTTATCTGTGTCGGGCATATTAATTGCACCGTCTATCATAATGCTGTATGTATCGGCTAAAGTAAAGTTGCCCGAATAATAATCGTATTTTGCGTTGTATACGCCAATAAAGTTTACAGCCGGCTTGCTTGTAACCTCTACCTTTTGCATTCTTGTTGTATTTGCATCGGTAACCACAACATAATATGTGTATTTATCGGTAAGAGCTTCATCTGTTGTAATATAAGCCTCAAAGCCAACACTTACGCCGTCAGCATCCTCGTATTTGTTTTCGTACTCGTACGATACAAGCTCATAGCTCATATCAACCTTGGTGCCAAGTGTTTCGTTGTAAAGCTCAACTGTGATATACTGCTCATCATCTTTTGTGTAAGAGCTTCCGCTTCCGTTAGCGGTAGTTCCGTCTTCATCGCCCGAGCCTATAGAGAGTGAAATCTCGTTAGTGCCGCTGGCAACAGTACCGTATAATTCTATTCCGTTCCATTTATTATAACTGAAATTCGTTTCGGAGTCGAGGTAATAATTAATAATTTTATTTCCTACATAATAATCGTAGTAAAATGCAGGCTCGCTTGGTGTACCTTCGAAATCGTCGGTATCTTTATATATACTTATACTCGAAAAGCTAACATTGTTTGAATTTTCTATATAATTTTCAATAACATTGTTAAAGCAGAAGGTAAGCACACCGTCGGCACTTTTTTCAGGGTAAATATAATTTGTATAATCATTATCAAATACTGCATAATATGTTGCGGTATTGTCAAAGTTTGAAATATAAAAATCTATTGTGCCTGTATTTTTATCTGTTACTGTGTAATCTAATATCTTTTCCTCATCATCGGGCCAGAGATACAAATTGTAAATGTTTGTATCAAAGCTTGCATTGCCTGTGTACTCAAACTCAAGCATATAATTTTTTTCGCTGTCAAGTGTAACGCCCGGCTCCACCTCAAGTAAATAATCAACAGCTGCTTCCCAGCCTATATCATATTCGCCCGATACTGATTTTGCGGCAAGCTCAATTATATCGCCGAATTCTGTTAGCTCGTACAAATTAAGTTTAAGGTTTGTTCTTGCATCCTCAATATAATATTTGCCGTCAAAAACAACTGTAATATTAAGGGTGTTTTCGCTTACACTAAAGTTGTAGCAGTGTGCTTCGTTTGCAAAAATCTTGCCGTAATCCTCATAATCATCATCGGGTGCTGTTACTTCACCACCGGGTGTGGGAACAACTGATGCACCGCCACCGCCGCCTGAACTTCCGGCTCCGCCTAAAAGGGAAGGACCATTTTCAAGTGTTTCGGCAATTGTATTAACCCTTTTCGCGGGTACTCTTACTATTTGTGCTGTGTTGGCCTCGGCAAAGCACGCAAAGCCCGAAAATATTATTAATACAGCAACAAATAAAGCTATAATTAATTTTTTCATTTTATACTTCCTTTCAATCTGTTAAAATTAAAGACCTAACTTGACGCCGGTAGGGTCAAGCAAGTGCTTTGCAAGTCTTAATAAGTCTGCACGGTTAATTTTGCCGTCGCCGTTTGCATCAAATGTAGTTTCGTTAAGGTCAACATCCCAGCCTGCAAAGTATTTTGCAAGGCGTATAAGGTCGGCACCGTTTATTAAGCCATCTGCATTAATATCGCCAAGTTTAACAGATTTAAATGTAATCTGAGCATATTCAGCATTAAATGTTACAGGTTCTTCATAAATGTTGTAAGCCTCTACACCGCAAATCATAACATCTGTATAATTGCGCTCGCTTAAGTCAATATTATCGTTAACTTTAAATTTAAAGGTTGCAACTGTGCCGTCGTTTGTTTTATCACCGTTTCCGTTGTATGCAAGGAAGGTATAATACTTTCTTGTGCCGGTAGCATCGCCTTTAATAACGCCCTCTGTTATTTCATCATCATCAAAAATTGTTCCGTTTTCTACTGATTCAAGTGTTAAGTAGCTTGAGTCGTAATCAATCTCATATTTCAAGTATGCAATACCGGGGTTTTCGGTAATTTTAACAGGTACGCTGATTGTCTGTCCCTGTGATGCGTTTGTGCCTGTTGCAGTAATTTCGGAAACTATTGGGGGTATATAACTTGAACTGTATGGAATGCTTAAATCTGCTTTGTGTGAGCCTAATGAGTCAAAATATGCTGCATCAGATCTTACACCGTATGAATAGTCATAGCTTGCAGGTACGGTATCTCCATCTTTATCGTAATAACCATAAGGGTCAAACAAATTGTCATAGTCATTATTTACGCAATAGAACAGGCTTACATAAGGGTAACTGCCATAGTAATAATCATCAAGCATAATATTATAATATTGCTCTGTTGTAACACTATCAAAATAAAGTGTTTCAACATTATATGTACCGTAAATGCTGTATGTATCGTTATTATAAATATTTTTATACGGCTCGCCTCTTACCTGCATTAAAAGCTCAACCTGTATCAGATTATCAATAGGAGCTTTGTATGGCAACGAAACCTTACCGTATAGTTTATTTGTTGCAGGAGCAATTAAATCCAGACTGTATTCTCCGTAATTGTTGTATCGCCAGCAGTAATTTAAAAGATAATCATTTTCAATTGTTGTATCGGCTGTTATAGCTACATCGCCATTTCTGTCAACATAGGAATAAAATCCATTATTCTCATCCTCAAATGATAGCATCCAGTAATCTGCGGTATATATATCCCTTGGGTTGAACTCAAAATAAATCTGATTATCATCCTGTGTTACTTCCTCTGTTTTTACAATTTCGGTATTGGCAATATAATATGATGTAGAGCCGTTGTATGTTTCACGGGTTGAAATGTGCTGTACAATAACTTTTACATTCATACCATCCTCCGGAACCTCTTCAAATTCAATAGTACCGTCGCATTTATAATCGCTCAAAAGGCTGTATTCGGGTTCAGGATAAAGGGTTTTATCATACTCTGCCTGTGTAAGCTCTGTATTTATATATACAGTTTTTGTGCTCTTATCGTAGTCATAGGAAATGCCGTAAAGCATGCAAAAGAAATCAAGTGTAATCATAGGTACGCCGTTTGCTTCCCAGTACATAGGAAGACATTCAAATGTGCCAAAATCACTTGTAAAGCTTTCACCTTTGTTTTTAAGGGTAAATTTACCTTTAGTGTCGTTGGTTAATGTTGCATCAAAGGTAGCCTCATCAATGGAAACCTCAGCGCCGATTGCCTTTGCAAGGTCTTTTAAAGATACTGCAAGACCGTATTCGCTTTTATGCGGTTCAATGTAAAGGGGTACTGTAACATCGTTCGATATAACCTTTGCAACATTGTCTGATAATTTGTTTTTATAAATTGTAATCTGATTTGCATCGGCATTATAAGCATAGGATGCTGCAAACATGTTTGTGAAAAATCCCACCTCTGCCATAGGTACGCCGTTTTCAGCATAAAAATACTGTGCGCATGGGTAATTTGTGCCGTTGCTGTAAAACTCTGTTGCATTATGCATCAGCACTACCTTGCCGTATTTTTCGCTTTCAATTTCAATGCTTTTATTCTCGGCATCGTAATTTGCATTAAAGCCGAAAACATTTGCAAGGTCAAGAGCACTTGCCATTAAGCCCAAATTGTTTTCGTAAGGTTCAGCGGTCAAGGTATAAACCTCGCCGTCTGATACGATTGTTGCATCATTAGCCTGTGCATAAGCAAATACAGGTGACAATAGTGTTAAAATCATACACATAAGTACTGCATAAGCACAATAAGCTTTTTTGTTTGTGTTAAAACTCATTTTCATAATCCTTCTTTCAAAATAATGGTTTTTTAAGTAAAATAAATTGAAAATTTAACCCCTTTTTTTAAAAGCCCCCTTTGATAAAATGTATTTATATAAATTTTTAAATTATATATTAATCAAAAAAATAATTATACAGATATTCGGCATTGGGAAGCCGAGCAACTTTACCTCTGTATATGCTTTTATCATCATCACTTAAAGAATTATATAATTTTTTAA
>JAZSPJ010000163.1:0-9123 GCA_045537365.1 Clostridia bacterium | reverse complement strand
GGTGCCCATTGTTGTCTTCCTAAGACCGCTTGGCCTCCGACTTTGGGTATGACAATGACACAAAAAATACTGGCTGCACACGCAGGTCTTGACGAGGTTGTTGCAGGTCAGCTTATAAGTGCAAAGCTTGATATTGTGCTGGGTAACGATATTACAACACCCGTTGCAGTAAACGAGTTCAAAAAATCGGGCTTTGACAGTGTATTTGATAAAGATAAAATTGCAATTGTGCTTGACCACTTTGTACCTAATAAGGATATAAAAGCCGCACAGCAATCAAAACAATGCCGTGAGTTTGCATGCGAGCATTGTGTAAGCCATTTTTACGATGTGGGAAAAATGGGTATCGAGCACGCACTCTTGCCTGAACAGGGCGTTGTAACTGCAGGTGACTGCATAATAGGCGCTGACAGCCACACCTGTACTTATGGAGCACTTGGCGCGTTTTCAACCGGTGTTGGAAGCACAGATATGGCGGCAGGTATGGCAACAGGCACAGCATGGTTTAAAGTTCCTTCAGCTATTAAATTCGAGCTGTCGGGCAAATTGCCGTCAAACTGCAGCGGTAAGGATTTAATTCTTACCATAATAGGCAAAATCGGTGTAGACGGCGCTCTTTACCGCAGTATGGAATTTTGCGGAGAGGGTGTAAAATCACTTACAATGGACGATAGACTTTGTATTTGTAATATGGCAATCGAGGCAGGTGCTAAAAACGGTATTTTCCCTGTTGACGATGTAACAAGAGCTTATATGATGGACAGATGCGAAAGAACACCTGTTGAATATGCTGCAGATGACGATGCAGTATATGATGAAGTTATTAAAATAGACCTTAGCACAATCACACCTACAGTAAGCTGTCCGCACTTACCTGAAAATACACGCCCGGCAAGCGAGCTTGGCGATATTAAAATTGATCAGGTTGTAATAGGAAGCTGTACAAACGGCAGAATGGAAGATATGGAAGCGGCTTACAATGTATTAAAAGGCAAAAAAATTGCTGACGGTGTTCGTTGTATTATAATACCTGCAACAATGCAGATTATGCGTGAATGTGTTGAAAAAGGTTATGTTACAGCGTTTATAGATGCAGGAGCAGTTGTATCAACTCCAACCTGCGGACCGTGCCTTGGCGGTTATATGGGTATACTTGCCGAGGGCGAGGCATGTATAGCTACAACAAACCGTAACTTTGTTGGCAGAATGGGTCATGTAGACAGCTCTGTTTACCTTGCAAGCCCACAAACTGCGGCGGCAAGTGCATTAACAGGCTATATAACAAATCCACAGTAAGTGAAAGGAATGATTATAATATGAACACACAAGGAAAAGTTTTTAAATATCCCGATAATGTTGATACAGATGTAATTATACCTGCAAGATACTTAAATACGGCAAATGCAAAAGAGCTTGCGCTTCACTGTATGGAGGATATTGATACAGAGTTTGTAAAAAAAGTAACTCCCGGCGATATAATGGTAGCCGGCTGGAACTTTGGTTGCGGCTCATCAAGAGAGCACGCACCGCTTGTAATAAAAACCTGCGGTACAGGCTGTGTAATAGCAAAAAGCTTTGCAAGAATTTTTTACCGCAATGCAATAAATATAGGTTTGCCTATACTTGAATGTGAACAGGCAGCAGACGAAATAAATGCAAATGATGAGGTTAGTGTAGATTTTGATACAGGTGTAATAACAAATATTACAACGGGCAAAACATACAAGGCACAGCCATTCCCAGAATTTATTCAGAATATTATTAAAAAGGGCGGCTTGCTCGCATCGTTGAAAGAGGGTTAATATAATGCAAAAAAATATAGCAGTTATAAGGGGCGACGGTATAGGCCCTGAAATAGTAAATGAAGCACTTAAGGTACTCGATAAAGTAGCAGAGCTTTACGGACACAGCTTTGTATATGAGGATGTAGATATGGGTGGATGCGCCATAGATAAATGGGGCGATCCGCTTCCAGAGGAAATGCTTAATAAATGCCTTGCATCCGACAGTGTGCTTTTAGGTGCAGTAGGCGGTACAAAGTGGAACGATGTTCCCGGCGATAAGCGCCCTGAAAAAGGTCTTTTGAGACTTCGTGCAGGTATGGGAGTATATTCAAATAACCGTCCTGCAAAAATATGGCCGCAGCTTGCAAGTGCATCACCGCTTAATCCTATGATAGTGGAAAAGGGAATAGATTTTATAATAGTAAGAGAGCTTATTGGTGGGGTATATTTCGGCGAGCATAAAACAAACGAGGTGGATGGCGAGCTTGTTGCAACCGATGTTATGAACTACTCCGAAAGTGAGATAGAGCGTATCGGCAGAATAGGCTTTGAAACCGCAAGAAAAAGAGGTAAAAAGCTTTGTTCTGTAGAAAAGAGCAATGTGCTTGATACAAGCCGTCTCTGGAAAAAGGTTATGCACCGTTTAGCTGACGAATACCCCGATGTAGAGCTTTCGGATATGCTTGTAGATAACTGTGCAATGCAGATAGTTAAAAACCCTGCACAGTTTGATGTTGTAGTTACCGAAAATATGTTTGGTGATATATTAAGTGACGAGGCATCAATGATTACCGGCTCAATAGGTATGATACCATCGTCAAGCCTTGGAAGTTCAACACTTGGACTTTACGAGCCTATACATGGCTCTGCACCTGATATAGCAGGTCAGGATATAGCAAACCCAATCGGCACAATTTTATCGGCGGCTATGATGCTTAAATACAGCTTTGATATGGCAGACGAGGCAGATGCAATCGAAAAAGCTGTTGATGCAGTTTTAACACAGGGCTACAGAACAGCAGATATTATGCCGGCTGATAGTAATGAAGCAGAAAAATGCACAAAGGTTGGCTGCAAAAAAATGGGCGAGCTTATAATAAATAATCTCAAGAGAGGATGATTAGATGATTTTATCGGGGTCAGATATTATAGTAAGAACACTGATTGAACAGGGATGCGATGTAGTATTCGGCTATCCGGGCGGACAGGTTATACACATATATGATTCACTATATAAATATCAGGATGAATTAAAGCATGTGCTTACTGCTCATGAGCAGGGTGCGGCACATGCGGCAGACGGCTATGCAAGAGCAACCGGTAATGTAGGTGTTGTAATTGCAACATCAGGACCGGGAGCTACAAATCTTGTAACCGGTATTGCAACAGCATTTCTTGATTCTGTGCCAATGGTAGCAATTACGGGCAATGTTCCAAATTCCAGCCTTGGTACTGATAGTTTTCAGGAAATAGATATAACAGGTGTTACCCTGCCGATTACAAAGCACAATTACATAGTTGGCTCAATCGACCAGCTTGCCGATACTATCCGTGAGGCTTTTGTGCTTGCAAAATCAGGCAGACCCGGACCTGTACTTATAGATGTACCAAAGGATATTCAGATAGCCAAATATGAATACGAGCCGCAAAAACCTGTTCAGGCAGACGAGAAAAAGCCTGCAAAGGATATTCGTATTCAGCAGGCGGCAGATTGCATTAATGCAGCAAACAGACCGTTTGTATATTTTGGCGGCGGTGTGCTTGCAAGTGAGGCTCACGATGAGCTTATTGAGCTTGCTGAAAAAATTGATGCACCGATAGGATGCTCACTTATGGGTATTTCCGGCGTAGCTACCGACCACCCAAGATTTTTGGGAATGCAGGGTATGCACGGACACTATGCATCGTCAATGGCTATGCATAATGCAGATTGCATAATATCTCTTGGCGTAAGGTTTAACGACAGAGTAACAGGCAACCGTGAAAAATTTGCTCCTAATGCAAAAATTGTACATATAGATGTAGACGGTGCGGAGCTTGCAAAAAATATTGAGCCGGCACATGGTTTAAGGGGTGATGTAAAGCTTACACTTAAAAAGCTTATACCTCTTTTAAACAAAACCGAGCATAAGGACTGGCAGTATACAATTAACAGATTTAAAACAGAGGAGCTTGATACTCTTGATAACCGAGATGGTATGACACCGAGAGCTGCAATTTTAACTTTAAATAAATATCTTGGCGCAAACACACCTGTTGCAACCGATGTAGGTCAGCATCAGATGTGGGCGGCACAAACCCTTAACTTTAAAACTCCCCGCAGATTTATTTCAAGCGGCGGCTTGGGTACAATGGGCTTTGGTATGGGTGCGGCAATGGGCGCACAGATAGGCACAGGTGAAAGAGGAGTGCTTGTTACGGGCGACGGTAGCTTTGGTATGTGCTTAAACGAGCTTGCAACAGCCGTAACTTATAAGATTCCGCTTGTAATATTGCTTTTAAATAACGGAGTTTTGGGAATGGTTCGTCAGTGGCAGACATTGTTTTTTGATAAGCATTATTCAAATACCATTCTCGACAGAAAAACAGATTTTGTTAAGCTTGCTGAGGCATTTGGCGCAAGCGGTGTAAGGGTTGCAACAGTAGACGAGCTTGACAGTGCACTCGATAAAGCATTTAAAACAGAGGGCCCCGTTCTTGTGGAATGTATGATAGATAAGGACGAATTCGTACTTCCTATGCTTCCGCCGGGCGGCTCAATGGATGATATAATAGTAAAGGTGGGTGACTGATATGCAACAAAAGTTTACCATAGCTGTACTTGTAAAAAATGAATTTGGTGTTTTGAACAGAGTAACAAGTATGTTCCGCCGCAGACGCTTTAATATTGACAGCTTAACTGTCAGCGAAACCGAAACCGAAAGTTATTCGCGTATAACATTAAGCTCAAGGGGCGATACAGTTGCAAAAAAACAGCTTATTGACCAGCTTTACAAATTGCCCGATGTTTGCTCAATTAAAGAAATTGACAACGAAAATTCCGTAAGCTGTGAGCTTCTTTTGATTAAGCTTAAAAACACACCGGAGGTTCGTGACGAAATTAAAACAGCGGCAGATGCATTCAAAGCAGAGCTTGTTGACTACACACACGAATCAATGATACTTCAGCTTACAGGCTCATCCAGACGAATAGATTCTTTTATAGGCTTTATAAGAGATTTCGATATTCTTGAATTATGCCGAACAGGTGTTGTATCGCTTGAACGCGGTGCAGATACCATCAGGGAAATAGATTTATAAAATTAAAATAAAAAAATTATAAACAGAAAGAGGTTTTAAATTATGGCAAGAATTTTTTATCAGCAGGATTGTGATCTTGGAAAATTAAACAACAAAACCGTTGCAATTATCGGTTACGGTTCACAGGGTCACGCACACGCACTTAATCTTAAGGATAGCGGTGTAAATGTAATAGTAGGTTTGTACGAAGGCAGCAAAAGCTGGGCAAAAGCTGAAGCTCAGGGCTTAAAGGTTATGACAGCTGCCGATGCTGCAAAAGCTGCAGATGTTATTATGATTTTAATTAACGACGAAAAACAGGCAAAGCTTTATAAAGAAAGCATTGAGCCAAACCTTACCGAAGGTAAAACACTTGCTTTTGCTCACGGCTTTAACATTCACTTTGGTTGCATTAAACCTCCAAAGAATGTAAATGTAATAATGGTAGCACCAAAAGGCCCTGGCCACACAGTAAGAAGTGAGTATCAGGTTGGCAAAGGTGTACCATGCCTTATAGCTGTTGAACAGGATGCAACAGGCGATGCATGGGATATTGGTCTTGCTTATGCACTTGGTATAGGCGGTGCTCGTGCAGGTGTGCTTGAAACAAACTTCCGTACAGAAACCGAAACTGACCTCTTTGGTGAGCAGGCAGTTCTTTGCGGCGGTGTTTGTGCACTTATGCAGGCAGGCTTCGAAACACTTGTTGAAGCAGGCTATGACCCAAGAAACGCATACTTTGAGTGTATCCACGAAATGAAGCTTATAGTAGACCTTATCTACCAGAGCGGTTTCAAAGGTATGAGATACTCAATTTCAAATACAGCTGAATACGGCGATTATATTACAGGTCCGAAAATCATTACCGAAGATACTAAAAAAGCTATGAAAAAAGTTCTTTCGGATATTCAGGACGGTACATTTGCAAAAGACTTCTTGCTCGATATGTCAGATGCAGGCAGTCAGGTACACTTTGGCGCTATGAGAAAACTTGCTGCAGAACATCCTGCAGAGGTAGTTGGCGAAGATATCCGTAAGCTTTACAGCTGGAGCGACGAAGATAAGCTCATAAACAACTAATAAACATAATACGGATTTCTGTATGAAAATGCGGAAATCCGTATGTTTTAATTACTATATGAAAGGAATTTTGTATTATGATAAGTGATGCAGTAAAACACGGCGCTCAGAATGCACCCCATAGATCTCTTTATCACGCACTCGGCTATACACCTGAGGAACTTGACAGACCTATGGTAGGCATAGTAAGCTCGTATAATGAAATAGTACCCGGCCATATTAACCTTGATAAAATAGTAGATGCTGTTAAAATGGGTGTTGCAATGGCAGGAGGTACACCTGTTGTATTTCCTGCAATAGCAGTATGTGACGGTATTGCAATGGGACATCAGGGTATGAAATACTCACTTGTAACCCGTGATTTGATTGCCGATTCAACAGAGTCTATGGCACTTGCGCACGGCTTTGATGCACTTGTTATGGTGCCAAACTGCGATAAAAATGTACCAGGTCTTTTAATGGCGGCAGCAAGACTTAATATTCCAACCGTATTTGTAAGCGGCGGTCCGATGCTTGCAGGCAGAATAGACGGTGCAAAAACAAGCCTTTCCTCTATGTTTGAGGCAGTAGGTAAATTCAGTTCCGGTGCAATAGACGAAGCAAAGCTTTACGAATATGAGTGCAAAACCTGCCCGACCTGCGGTTCGTGTTCGGGTATGTATACAGCAAACTCTATGAACTGCTTAACCGAGGTTCTCGGTATGGGACTTAAAGGCAACGGCACAATACCTGCTGTTTATTCACAGCGTATAGAGCTTGCAAAGCACGCAGGTATGGCTGTTATGGAGATGGTTAAAAAGAATATAAAACCAAGAGATATTATGACAGAAAAGGCATTTCAGAATGCTTTAACAGTCGATATGGCACTTGGATGCTCAACAAACAGTATGCTTCACTTGCCTGCTATTGCACATGAGTGCGGTATAGAAATTAATCTTGATATTGCAAACGGTATAAGTGCAAAAACACCAAACCTTTGCCACCTTGCACCTGCAGGCAGAACATATATGGAGGACCTTAACGAGGCGGGCGGTGTATATGCAGTTATGAACGAGCTTGACAAAAAAGGTCTTATAAATAAAGATTGTATGACTGTTACAGGTAAAACTGTCGGCGAAAATATTAAGGAATGCATAAATCTTGACGAGGAAACAATTCGTCCGATTACAAATCCATACAGCGAAACAGGCGGTATAGCAGTATTAAAGGGTAACCTTGCACCTGATGGCAGTGTTGTAAAACGCTCGGCAGTTGCACCCGAAATGCTTGTACACGAAGGCCCTGCAAGGGTATTTGACTGCGAGGAGGATGCACAGGCGGCAATTAATGCAGGCAAAATCAAAGCAGGCGATGTTGTTGTTATCCGTTACGAAGGCCCTAAAGGTGGTCCGGGTATGAGAGAGATGCTTAACCCGACATCTGCAATTATGGGTATGGGTCTTGGTTCAAGCGTTGCACTTATTACCGACGGCAGATTCAGCGGTGCTACAAGAGGTGCATGCATAGGCCATGTTTCGCCCGAAGCAGCAAGCGGCGGCATGATAGGTGTTGTTGAGGATGGCGATATTATAAGCATAAATATCCCTGAAAACAAACTTGAATTAAAGGTCGATAAAGATGAGCTTGATAAGCGTATGAAAAACTTTGTACCAAAGCAGAAAGAGCTTTCAGGCTACCTTAAACGCTATGCGGCATTGGTATCAAGCGGTGCAAAGGGCGCAATTTTAAATTAATGTGATGTGATAAAATTATGTTAAACGAAAAAATAAAAACTCTGTCCATAGGCTTACATTCAATGGCAGTATTCCGCTCTGTTTTAAAGGACGATGTTATATCTGCACTTGTAAACTTTTTTGATGTTGCAGAATGTGAAAATTTGTGCAAAACAAAAGCAGTGGATGCATATACCGAATTTGTATCAAGACTTTATTCGGCAAATTCGGGCAATTTAAGCAAGCATATTCAGGAGCTTGTATATAATGATGAGAATGTATACACCAAATGCGTAGGCAACGGCAAAAAGCCAACAGCCTGCCTTGAGGAAAGTGTACTTAGAGAGCTTGAAATATTGCAGGGCTTATCGGCACTTAAAGCCGATGAGCTTATGCCTTTGGTTAATATTGAAAGTTCTCTTGCAAAGTGGGAGAATAAGGATATTAATCTTATAGAGGATTATAAGCAGAGAATAGATGCAATACATCAGTTCGGCTACGGTATTTATGCCCGTTATCATATGTTTTATATTGACGATGATAACCGCATAACTCCCGTAAAAAATCCCGATAGCACAAGACTTGACGATTTGGTGGATTATAAAAAGGAACAACAAATTATACTTGATAATACAAAAGCACTCTTAGATGGCAAGCCTGCGGCAAATGTACTTTTGACAGGCGATGCAGGAACAGGTAAATCCTCAACTATAAAAGCGGTTGTAAACGAGCTTTATAAAGAGGGCTTGCGTATACTTGAGGTGCGTAAGGAACAGCTATCTATAATACCGTCAATACTTGACGAGCTTACCCAGAATCCGCTTAAGTTTATAATTTTTATAGACGATTTGTCTTTTCAAAAGGATGATGATAATTTCAGTGCATTAAAGGCAATACTTGAAGGCTCGGTATCGGCAAAATCGCAAAATGTAGCAATTTATGCTACAAGCAACCGCCGTCACCTTGTAAAAGAAAAGTTTTCCGATCGTGAGGGTGACGATATTCACTTTAACGATACTATGCAGGAAATTATATCTCTTTCCGAAAGGTTTGGCATACAAATCACCTTTAACCGCCCCGACAAGAAAACATATCTTGATATTGTGCATCATCTTGTTGAGGAAAGAGGTATTAAATACGATGCCGAAAAGCTTGATGTTATGGCAGAACGTTTTGTGCTCAATCGTGGCTCACGCTCTGCAAGAGCGGCAAAACAGTTTGCCGATAGCCTTGTAGCTAATGGAAATAAAGATGTAGTAAAAGAATCA
>JAZSPJ010000123.1:0-5323 GCA_045537365.1 Clostridia bacterium | reverse complement strand
CATATAATCAAAATAAATCAATATTGGTGATAATTTTGTAATATAATCAAATTTAATCAAAGTTGGTGAACAAATGTACAAGCAAGAAAGATTAGACCAAATAATATCTATTTTAAAAAAGGTGCACTACACTACGGTTGATTATCTTGTAGAGCAAATACATTACAGCCCTGCAACAATCAGGCGAGATTTAATACACCTTGAAAATCAGGGGCTTATTAAACGAAGCCATGGTGGTGCCGAGATTAATCAGGAAAACGACACACCTTTCATATTCCGTCAGCACAGTATGAAATCGGCAAAGAGCAAAATGGCAAGGGCGGCGGCAAGGCTTGTAAAGGATGGCGATATTGTATACCTTGACGGCTCGAGCACAGTACAGTACATAGGGCACTTTTTAACAGACAAAAAGGATTTATGCATAGTTACAAACAATATTATGCTTGCCTCCTACTTTGCAGATAATGGAATTGAGGTTTACTGTGCAGGCGGCAAAATAACAGAGCTACCAGGCACTGCATCGGGTATGCTTACAGCCCACGCGTTTAAAAGCTTTAAAGCGGATATAATGTTTTTTTCAACCGACGGCATTGACAATGATGGTGTAATAACTATAAAGCCTGAAGCTTACTGGCTGCATAATAATGCAATGCTGGACAATGCAAAAAAGCATGTGTATCTTTGCAGTAGTGATAAAATTGGTAAACACTCAAAAATTGTGCAATGCGATTTGAGCAAAATTGATTATTTTATAAGCGATGCGGATATTGACGATAAATTAAAAGAAAAATATAAAAATACAACATTTATTAATGTGTAAATACATTAAAAAAGGTGATGTTCTTTTTAGAACATCACCTTTAAAAACATTGTTTTAATTATTTAATCATGCTTGCAACTTCATCTGCAAAGTTGTCCTCTCTCTTTTCAAGACCTTCGCCTTTTTCAAATCTGATGTAATCTACAAGTTTAACACCCTTTGATGAAAGGTATGCTTCAACTGTAAAGTCACCGTTTTTAACAAACTCCTGCTGAAGCAAGCAGTTCTGCTCATAAAATTTGTTAATTTTACCGCCAACCATTTTTTCAATGATGTTGTCCGGCTTATTAGCATTTTTAGGATCTTCTTTAATCTGAGCAACAATAACAGCTTTTTCCTTTTCAACATCCTCTGCAGGAACAGTATCCTTTGAAAGATATAAAGGATTGATAGCTGCAATCTGCATAGCAGCATCTTTAGCTGCTTCCTGTACATCGGCATTATTAAGATCGCCTTCAACCTTAACAACAACACCTATTCTGCCTTCACCGTGAATGTATGATACTGCACCGCAGCAGAATCTTGCAAATCTTCTTATGCTGAGGTTTTCGCCAATTGTAAGAATTTTTTCTCTGAGCATTTCCTCAACGGTAAGCTCACTATCTGTGTATTTAAGTGCTTTAAGAGCATCAACATCTGCAGGATTTTCATCTGCAACCATTTTAACAAGTGTTGCAACAAATGCTTTAAAGTCTGCGTTTTTAGCAACGAAGTCTGTTTCAGAGTTAACCTCAATAAGTGCGCCTACGCCGTTTTCGCCAACATAAGCATCAACAAGACCTTCTGCAGCAATTCTGCCTGATTTTTTAGCAGCTGTTGCAAGACCTTTTTCTCTTAAAAACTCAATAGCTTTTTCAACATCGCCGTTTGATTCGGTAAGGGCTTTTTTACAATCCATCATACCGCATCCGGTTTTTTCTCTTAAATCTTTAACATCTTTAGCTGTAAATGCCATTTTAATTCCTCCAATATTAATTAAGTATTAGTCCTGCTGAATTTCTTCGTCTTCTTCGTCGTTAACTTTGAATGCAGCAACAGCATCCTCACCCTGTCTGCCTTCGATAACAGCATTAGCGATTGTAGACGCAATAAGTTTTACGGCTCTTATAGCATCATCATTGCCCGGGATAACATAATCAACTTCGTCAGGATCACAGTTTGTATCAACAATAGCTACAACAGGAATACCAAGTTTATGAGCCTCTGATACAGCAATTTTTTCTTTTCTTGGATCAACTACAAAAAGAGCGCCCGGAAGCTTTTTCATATCTTTAATACCGCCAAGGTATTTATCAAGCTTTTCAATTTCGAGTTTTAATTTAACAACCTCTTTTTTAGGGAGTAAATCAAAAGTACCGTCAGCTTCCATTTCTCTTAACTGAGTTAATCTTTCAATTCTCTTTTTAATTGTTTTAAAGTTTGTAAGCATACCGCCGAGCCATCTTGCATTTACAAAATACATTCCTGCTCTTTCTGCTTCCTCTTTAATTGAATCCTGTGCCTGTTTTTTTGTACCTACAAAGAGAACATCTCCGCCATTTTCAGCAATATCCTTTACAAAGCTGTAAGCTTCTTCAATTTTCTTTGCTGTTTTCTGAAGATTGATGATATAAATACCATTTCTTTCTGTGTAGATGTACTCCGCCATTTTAGGATTCCATCTTCTTGTTTGATGTCCGAAATGAACACCTGCTTCCAATAACTGTTTCATTGATATAACTGACATATTATTCACCTCCATATATTTTTACCCTCCATATTCATCACCTAATTAAAGGACACCAAAACTATGTCGGATTTCGGTGCAATCCCATAATTATCCGAATATGTGCGTATTTACCGCTAAATAGTATACCACACTTTTTTACAAAATGCAATACTTTTTTTATGTTTTTTTAATTTTTTAATCAGCAAGTATAAGAGCAATAAAAACAAGAGGTTGGTCACCTGTATTCTTTATTGCGTGTCCCTCGCCCGACGGTGTTAATGTTACCATTCCCGTTTCAACAACAACCGTGTTTCCGTTATCGTTATATATGCCCCGACCTGAAAGAATAAAATATGTTTCACTCTCGCCGATATGCATGTGATACTCTACTTCCTGACCTGACTTTAACTCAATAAAAGAAAACAGCTTAATTTTTGGATTGGATATATCAAAATCTGCAAGGTTTGTCATAACCATTTTTTCCTTGCCGTAATTATTAAGCTTTGTTTCTGTTTGTAACTGATTGATTTTTTTATACATATTGATACCCCCTTTTAATTTAAAATGATTTTATTGCAATTTATTAAAATTTAAAATAGTTTTGTAATTAATAATGCAAATGTTTCATAGCAAATTTATTTGTCGGTAAATGTGTTAATCATATGAACTTGAGAAAAGCGAAGAACATAATCATACATTTCTAAATCCTCGTCCGATAATTTCACTACTCGTAGTAACAATAATGAAAGAATAAGGATCAATTTCTTTTATTTTCTTTTTAAGCTTTATTGCCTCTGCTCGTTTGCATACTGTATGTATCATTACCCTTTGTTCCTTTGTAAACTCACCAACTGCATCGCCGACAGTAACCCCATGATGAAGCGTCTTTATGATGTATTGAGATATTTCTTCGCGCTTTGTAGTTATTACAACAAAATATTTACAGGTATTTAGGCTTTCGATGACATTATCTACTAAAAAAGCCTTTGAAAACAGCCCAAGCAGTGAAAACAAGCCCACTTGTATATTGAAAACGAAAAACGAACTCATAGCAACAACAAAATCAACGGCCAACAATGCTTTTCCAACATCAATATCTGTAAACTTTTTCAAAACCAAAGCCGCAATATCCGTTCCGCCGGAAGATGCATCACTATTGAAAATCATAGCTGAACCAATTGCCGTAAGAAGCATCGCATATACTAATTCTAAAAGCGGTTGATTTGTAAGCGGCGTAGAAAGCGGTATAAACAACTCAAAAAAATATGTCAGAGCCGAATAAAACATACTGCAATAAACTGTTTTAAGACTATTTTGCCAACCTAAAAATATAAATCCTAACAGCAAAAGAACAATATTTAAAATCCAAATCCATACTGCCGGTGTGATAGGCGAAATCTTGCCTAAAATGGTACCTATACCAGTTACACCGCCGGTTGCAAATCCGTTGGGGATTTTAAAGAAATATACCCCTACAGAGAGAAGTACACATCCTATATTCATCATTATAAAAAAACTAATTCTTTTGCTTTTCATACGTTACTTCCTTTCAAAATTCGACATTGCGACACATAAGGTTTAGGTGCAATGCATTTTGTGTCGAGTTTGTGTTAAGTAAGGCGAACAGTGAATAATAAGAACCATCACCCAACACGAAATCAAAGATTTCTGTTGGGTACCCGAGAACCTTGTTATGCTAAAGCATAATATGGACCTACTATTTTTCACTGTTTTTTACTTGAACAAAATCCATCAGAACCCGCAGGAATGTTTGATTTTCCTGCCCGATATGTAAATATTTATTTATCGGCAAACTATGATATTAAATTTTAAAACCTATTATTCATCTTCTGCAATACTTTCAATCAAATCAACCACGACCTGATTTAGTTCAGCAGCATTTTTCGATGTAATTACTGGCTTGCCTGTATCTGACTCAATTTCCTTTCGTGCATTACCAGCATACTTTCCGCCCCTTTTTGCAATTTCACGATTTTCTTCAAAAGTTTGCGGATTATGTGCTTTTGATAATTCTGTAGTTGTCGCTTCTGCAAGCATATTAAGTACTAGTTCAAGAGTGCTCATATTGTCTCTTAAATTTTCTTTAGTCAGACCTTTAAGATTTTTGTATTTTCTCGTTGTCATTCCAGACCATGCTTTTGTAATTTCATCTGTTAGAATGGCATACTCGACACCTTTTTGTACACCCCTTGCATCCCATTCGTCTGTTAATTCTTTTCTTACCTGAATAGCCTGCAATCGCTGATTTATCCACTCTCTTGTGTAACCTTTTTTGAGATATGTTTCAAGTGCTCTTTCTATTGTAAGTTCCGGATCGATGGTTTCTTCAATTCTTTCCCTGCCCACTTGTGCCAACCACAATTTAAATGGCTCTGCTTTGGGTGATGGTATCGACTGAATAATTCGCAAGAGTTGTTCAGTGTCAGCAACATCTGTGTTATATGATTTACCAACGGTATGTGATTTCAATTTCAGTTGACTACAATTTGTAGCCGACTCGTTTCCTTCTTTTTTTAGACGGGTTTTAAGAACACTCCAATACTTTCTTGGATTTGGACTGTTCGTTAAAACACCAATTACATCAACAACAGAAAAATACCATTCTTCTGTTTCTTCGTTCCAAGCTGTTCTTATTCTTTTATCTTCAAATATTTGTATTTTATCATCCATATGCATAACCTCCATAAAGAGTTTTTGTACCTTTACTATACAATCCGCTGGACTCACGACTAGCTAAAACAAAAACTATAAGTTCCACTGCTTAATATTATAAT
>JAZSPJ010000216.1:0-18009 GCA_045537365.1 Clostridia bacterium | reverse complement strand
CATTGCCATCTAAGTATTCTTGTACAATCTTTTTTTTAAATTCATAACTATATTTTGCCATGAAAAAACCGACCTCCCAATCGTTAGATTTATGGTCTAACTTTTGGGGGTCGGTTCAATTTGCAAGTTTTAAGCCTGTTTTTTATATTGACTGTTTTTTTATACTGTGTTAAACTGTGTATATGTAATTAATAATTATGGAGGCATATATGAATACATATAAATATGCAAGATTTATGCTTGTAACATCTATGGCAATTTTCGGTACAATAGGGCTGTTTGTAAGAAATATTGCCGTAAGCTCCGGCGAGCTTGCTTTATACAGAGCAATACTTGCATCGTTGCTTATAGGCATTTTCTTAATAGCCACTAAACAAAAAACACCTTTTAAAAATATAAAGAAGGAATTACCGCTTTTATTATTTTCAGGTATAGCAATGGGCTTTAACTGGATACTTTTGTTTGAGGCGTATAAATATACAACAGTATCGGTTGCAACGCTCAGCTATTATTTTGCACCTGTTATTGTAACACTTGTTTGTCCCATACTTTTTAAAGAACGGCTTACAACAAAGCAAATTATATGCTTTGTAATGTCAACACTTGGTATAGTGCTTATAACAGGTATCGGGGATGTAAACGCAGGAAACCGTCACTTTACGGGCATACTTTTCGGTCTTGGTGCGGCATGCCTTTATGCTACTGTAGTTTTAATAAATAAGTTTATTAAAAATGTTGAGGGCATACACCGTACATTTTTACAGTTTTTGTCTGCAATAGTTGTTTTAGTGCCTTATGTAGCATTTACAAGCGGTATGGATTTATCAGGTCTTGATGTAAAGGGTACAATCTGCCTTTTGGTTGTAGGTATAGTTCATACGGGAATAACATATTGCATGTATTTTTCCTCGCTTAAGGAATTGCCCGGGCAAAAAGCCGCAATATTGAGCTATATAGATCCGCTTGTTGCAGTAGTTGTGTCGGTAGTAGTGCTGAAGGAGAGCATGAATATCTGGCAGATTATAGGCGGTATTCTTATTTTGGGATTTACATTGTGGAACGAGATTTCATCTACACGATAATCCTCTTGGTGTTTATGAAAGGGATTTTGATATAGACGGTATATGGGAAAATCGTAAAACATACATAGTTTTCGAGGGTGTATCCTCCTGCGTATCGCTTTATATAAACGGCGAATATGTAGGCTTTAGCCAGGGCTCGCACCTTCAGGCGGAGTTTGATATTACAAAGTTTGTAAAGGCGGGTAAAAACACCGTTTGCGCAAAGGTGCTTAAATGGTGCGTGGAAAGCTATGTAGAGGACCAGGCCTTTTTCCGCTTTTCGGGTATATTCCGTGATGTGTACCTTTTATCACGAGAGGAAAACCATATAAAGGATGTTTATATAAAGGCAGACACAAAAACAATTTCTGTTGATGCCGTAAATTATGAAATTTACGATAACGATGTAAGGGTTGAAAGCCTTGATAATCCTGTTTTCGTTAATAAAATTAAAAATTATTTAAAAAAGTATTGACAACGGGCCTTTAATATGGTAAAATATTCAAGGTTAGTTAAAACTAATCTTTTTTTTAAAAGGATTGGTTAGTTTAATCTAATTTAAAGTGAAAATGGGAGATTGAGTATGAATCTTAAAAATGCCGTTGAGGGTAAAGAATACATTATAAAAAGCATAAATACCTGTGATGATGAGATGAACTCATTTTTGTTTTCACTTGGTTGTTATAGCGGAGAGGTAATTAAAGTAATTAAGCATTTAAAGGGCGGTATGATTATTGCAATAAAAAATGCAAAATATAATATTGATAATCAACTGGCTGAAGCAATTGAAATATAAAATTGCTGTGTCAGTTACTTTTTTGACTTATGGTTAGCGTATACTAACCGAAGTTTGAAATGAATACATTTATAGGGAGGAAAAGATTTATGAGAATTGCATTGGCAGGCAACCCAAACAGTGGTAAAACAACTATGTTTAATGCCTTAACCGGCAGTAATGAAAAGGTTGGAAACTGGGCAGGAGTTACAGTAGATAAAAGGGAGCATTCTGTAAAAAAGAGTTTATATAACGGCAAATACGATATTACAATAGTTGATTTACCGGGAGCATATTCAATGTCGCCCTTTACATCGGAGGAAAGCATTACAAGCCTTTATGTAAAAAACGATAATCCCGATGTTATTGTAAATATTGTTGATGCAACAAACCTTGGCAGAAGCTTGTTTTTTACAACACAGCTTTTAGAGCTTGGTATTCCGGTTGTTGTAGCATTAAACAAAACTGATGTTAACAAAAAAAAGCAAACCAAAATAGATACAGAAGTTCTTTCAAAAAAGCTATGTTGCCCTGTAATAAATACAGTATCTACAACAAACGAGGGATTAGATACAGTTTTAAATGCTGCAATAAAGCTTAAGGGTAAAACTCAAATTGCACCTTATGTTCAAAAGCATGGGGAGGTGGCCGACAAGGCAGGTGCAGAGCTTGCCGACAGACAGCGCTTTGAATTTGTAAATAAAATTGTTTACGAGGTTGAACAAAGGGCAAATTTAGCGGATAATAAAAATTATCAGGAAAAAATAGATGTTTTGCTTACTAATAAATGGTTGGGCTTACCTATATTTGCACTTGTTATGTGGGCAGTGTTTTATGTATCGCAGGCATGGCTCGGGCCTATTATATCGGATATGCTTGTAGGCTTAATAGAGTCGTTTGGTGTTTTTGTAGAAGGCTTGCTTGATGGCAGTAATGAGTTTTTGCAGATGCTTGTTTCAAGTGCTATTATAGACGGTGTAGGCGCAGTTGTAAGCTTTTTGCCGCTTGTAATGGTTATGTATTTTATGATAGCTCTTTTAGAGGATTGCGGATATATGGCAAGGGCAACTGTTGTGTTGGATCCAATATTTAAAAAGGTTGGGCTTTCGGGTAAATCGGTTATACCGTTTATAGTAGGTACGGGCTGTGCAGTGCCCGGTGTTATGGCTTGCCGTACAATTAAAAATGAGTGTGAGCGCAGGGCAACCGCAATGCTTGCACCGTTTATGCCGTGTGGTGCAAAGCTTCCGGTTATATCGCTTTTTGCAGGAGTATTTTTTAAAAATTCTGCATGGGTAGGCACTCTTATGTATTTTGTGGGTATTTTTATAATATTAATATGTGCGTTGCTTATAAACAAAATAACCGGATTTAAAAATAAAAAATCATTCTTTATTATAGAATTGCCTGATTATAAAATTCCAAGTATAAAAAGAGCATTTATTTCTATGTGCTCAAGGGGATGGGCATACATAGTAAAAGCCGGCACAATAATTTTGGTTTGTAATGTTGCAATTGTTTTAATGAGTTCGTTTACACCGGTGCTTAAGCTTGCCTCGGAAAACGGCTCCGACTCAATACTTGCGTTAATTTGTAAACCGATTGACTGGTTGCTTGTGCCCGTAATAGGCTTTGCATCGTGGAAGCTTGTTGCTTGCGCAATAGCGGGCTTTGTTGCAAAGGAAAATGTGGTTGGAACAGTTGCAACACTTTTCGGACTCACCGCAGTAATTAACGGTGATTTTGAGCTTGTAGGTGAGGGCGCAAAGGTTGTAGATGCATTAAACCTTGTACCGGTATCCGCTTTAGCGTATATGATGTTTAATTTGTTTACCCCACCTTGCTTTGCGGCAATAGGCGCAATGAATGCCGAGCTTAAAAGCAAAAAATGGTTGTTTGGCGGAATAGGGCTTCAGCTATCCGTTGGCTTTACAGTAGGATTTTTGGCATATCAAATTGGTACTCTTATTACAACGGGTGCTTTTGGAAAAGGCTTTTTGCAAGGGTTAACTGTACTTTTAGTTATAGCATTAATAATAATTAGTTTATGTGCTAAAGCCAATAAAAGGTCAAAAGTTTAAAAATTGGAGTTGATAATATGAAAGATATTATACTTGCTTTAATAATAATTGCCATAGTCGGCGGTGCAGTTTTTTATATATACCGTGAAAAGAAAAAGGGTAAAAAGTGTATAGGCTGTCCTTATGCAAATGAGTGTAGTACCGTAAAAAAGTGCAATTGTACTTCAAGGGATGAAAAATAATAATGTGTTTTTAAAGGAGATATAATATTATGCTTTGCAATTTACATACACACACAACCTTTTGTGACGGGAGTAGCACCGCCGAGGAGGTTGTACTCTCTGCCATAAAAAAAGGGTTTGATATTATCGGCATTTCAGGGCACGCAAGCAGTCTGCACGGCGAAAACTGGCATGTTTCGGACATGGACGGATATATTAAAACAGTAATTGATTTAAAAGAAAAATATAAAAATAAAATACAGGTTTATCTTGGTATAGAGGACGATGTAATAAAGACTATAGACAGAACTCCTTTTGATTATACAATAGGCTCGGTGCATTATTTTTATATAAACGGTGAGTATTTAAGTGTTGATAATACTCCCGAGATGCAAAAAGAAATTATTGAAAAGGTAAACGGCGATGTTTTAATGCTGGCAGATAATTATTATAGCCTGCTTGTTGACTTTGTTTTAAAAACCAAGCCGGATATAGTGGGGCATTTTGATTTGATTACAAAGTTTGATGAGGTAAACGGCGGATTGTTTTTAAATAACAAAAAGTATTGTGAGCTTGCAAAAAAATATTTGCTTGAAGCACTTAAAAGCGATTGTATTTTTGAGGTTAATACAGGAGCTATTTCAAGAGGATACCGAACAAATCCGTACCCAAGCGAGGAGCTTTTGTATGTACTTAAAAATAATGGCGGAAAAATTATGTTAAATTCCGACAGCCATCATGCTGATACTCTGGATTGCTATTTTGAGGAAACAAAAAAGCTTTTAAAGGATATAGGCTTTACATACACCTATATACTACACGATAATGAATTTAAAAAGGACTTTATATAAAAAAATAAGCTGTATTCATCTTGAATACAGCTTTGTTATTTTTAATATTTTGTCTGCAAGCTCATCTGTAAGCGCATCTTTGGTTATGCGCCAGCTCCAGTTACCGTCTGAAGTGCCGGGGATATTTATTCTTGCACTGTCATCTGCACCCATATAGTCCTGCAGAGGCACTATGCACATTGTTGCATTGCTTGCCATAATTCTGCTTATAAGGGGCATATAAATTAATTCATTGGGTGTGAACAGGTCGCAAATATAATCTCTCACATTTTGTTTTTCCTCGTCGGTTATTGTGTCAAACCACGATACAATGGTCTGATTATCGTGAGTGCCTGTATATGCCACGCAGTTTTCGGGGTAATTGTGCGGCAGATATTCGTATCCGTTACCTGTATCACGGCTGTCAAACGCAAATTGGAGTACCTTTATTCCCATAAACCCGCAGTCCTTTAAAAGCTTTTTAACCGATGGTGTTATAAAGCCAAGATCCTCGGCAATTATCTCTCTTTTGCCAAGACTTTTTTCTATCTGGTTGAAAAGCTCCTTTGACGGACCTTTTTTCCAACTGCCTTTTGTTGCATCCTCACTTTCAAAGGGTATAGCATAAAACTCGTCAAAGCCCCTGAAATGGTCTATGCGTACAATATCATAAAGCTCAAAGCATTTTTTGAGCCTTGCTATCCACCAACTGTAATTCTGAGTTCGGTGGCTATCCCAGTTATAAACGGGGTTGCCCCATAGCTGACCTTTTTTTGAAAAACCGTCAGGCGGACAACCTGCAACAAAATCAGGCAAAAGGTTTTCGCCAATATCAAAAAGCTCTCTGTGTGCCCATACATCCGAACTGTCATAAGAGGCATATATGGGTATATCGCCAATTATTTTTACACCTTTTGAGTTGGCATATTTTTTGAGCTTCTGCCATTGCTGTGAAAATTTATACTGCAAAAATATATAAAAATTTTTTTCCCTGTCCAGTGCTTCATTATAAAATTCTATTGCTTTTTGTGACTTTGTTGCAATATCATAAGGCCACTGGTTCCAACTTTTATTCTGATGACAGTCTTTAAGTGCTGAAAACAGGGCATAATCATCAATCCAGTATGCATTATCCCTTAAAAACCGCAAATAATTTTCATCATTCTTGCCGTTCCATCTGCTAAATGCAGTTTTAAGTAATGGGTATCGGCTTTTATAAAGTGCACCGTAGTCAATTTTTGAGCTTTCAACTTTTTGAGAGGCAATTTCGTCCTGTGTTAAAAGCCCCTCATCACATAGCTCTTTAAGGCTTATAAAATACGGATTGCCTGCAAATGCCGATGGTGACTGATACGGAGAATCTCCATAAGACAGCGGATTCATAGGCAGTATTTGCCACAGACTTTGCCCTGCTTTTTCCAGAAAATCTACAAATTCGTAAGCACAGTCGGAAAAATCGCCTATTCCGTAAGGCGACGGGAGGCTTGATACAGGCATTAATATTCCTGTTTGTTTCATAATATATCACCGCCTTTTCATACTGTTATTATAATACCGCTGTGGTCGGAAACGGCTTTTTCATTATTGCCGTTAAATATTGTGTAACTGCTTTTAACGCAAGGTTCAAAATTGGTAAATATATAATCAATACGCTTTTTTTCACTGTTTTGCCAGCCGTCAATTTGCTTTGTTACGGTATAACCCTCATCTTTAAAAAGTGCGTGGGTGTAGGTGTCGTACCAACCGTCGCCTGTCACGGCATCGTAGCCTGTTTCCCTCTCGTCTGCCGGTGAGTTGAAATCCCCTGCAAGGTAGACTCTGCATTTGGTTAATAGCTTTTTGTTAAGATTTTTCCACTGCTTTAAAAACGGTTCGTCGGCATCATTCCACCAGCCAAAATGCGTATTGCAGATATACATATCATCATACTTTACAAGCAATGCTCTTCTTGTTTTCCAACTTAAGTATGAATTATCATCTGAAAGGTCTATTACCTCTGCACTTTCAAGCGGTTTAAGACTCATAACCGCAAGCCCCTCATCATATTTTCCCCAGGCAAGCTTTACGCCTGCCCAGGTAAAATAGTAACTTATATTATATTCTTTAAGCAGTTTAAAAATTCTGTATGCGTGATTGTCGGCTTTTAAAGGGATTGTGTTTTTGTACGGTGAAATATAATTCATCTCGCTAACCGGCATACCATGTGCCGATTGATTAACCTCCTGCATTACTAATATATCGGGAAGTATTTTAGATATTGCCTCGGCAAATATATTTAATTTCTCGTTATAATTTTCCTCCACAATGCTGTGGGTATTTAAAGTTAATATTTTCATATTTAAAGCACATCATTTATATCAGATTTTATTACATCAGCTTTAGGGCCGTATATAATTTGTATTCCGTTCCCCTTTTTAATAAGCCCCAATGCTCCGTTTGCCTTCCAGTCGGCAAGCTCGGCAACTATATCGGGGTTTTTAACTGTTACCCTTAGTCTTGTCATACAGGCATCTACAAGTGTTATATTAGTCCTTCCGCCCAAAAGCTCTATTATTCTTTCTGTCTGGCTGTTGCCCGGCTTTGCATCACGGGATTCATCCTCTCCTGCATCAGAATAGTTACCGCATCTGCCCGGTGTTGCATAGGAAAATTTTCCTATCATAAAATATGCAACAAAGTAGCCGATTGCAAAAAACAGCACAACACAAATAACAAAGTTAATTATATCCATTGTAAGCCCTGCATTTATCGACATCGGAAGTCTTGTAAAAAGCTCAATACTTCCAAAGGAATGAAGTCTTAAATCAACAATACCTGCCGCTGCAAAGGCAAGCCCCTGTAATATTGCGTACACTATATAAAGAGGTATTGCACAGAACATAAACATAAACTCAAGCGGTTCTGTTACACCTGTTAAAAATACTGCAAGTGCTGTTGATATAAACATAGAACGGTAATTTTTACGCTTGTCTATATCAACCCTGCGGTACATAGCAAGGCCGACACCGAGCAAAAGTCCTGTTGAGCCAATCATCTGACCTACCTTAAAGCGTGCAGGGGTAATGGTTGTAAGCAGGGTTTGGTACGATGCCATATCACCCGCCTTTTTAAAGTTTACAAGGTCACTTACCCAGGCAAGCCATAATGGGTCCTGACCAAACACCTCTGTACCTGCATTTATACCTGTCTGAATTATATAAGTTCCGCCAAAAGAGGTATAATTCATTGGTATTGTAAGCATGTGGTGCAAGCCAAAGGGCAGTAAAAGTCTTTCAAGTGTGCCGTAAATAAACGGCGCAAGTATCGGCGAGGTATCCTGCGAATTTGCAATCCACACGCCAAATGCGTTTATACCCGACTGAACTATCGGCCATACAATCGCCATAACAATTGATATAATAATTGACCACAGAATTACAACAAGCGGTACAAATCGTTTGCCGTTAAAGAATGAAAGAACATCCGGAAGTTTTCGGAAATTGTAAAATTTGTTGTAAATTATACCGCCCACAAAGCCCGATATTATACCTACAAATACACCCATATTAAGGGCAGGTGAGCCAAGCACCGAGGTAAAATACCCGTTTACGGGTATTTCCTTTCCAAAAAGGGTTTTAACAACTGCGCCGTCGGCAGTTAGCATTTCGTTTGTAACACCGAAAATATTACCCGTTATATTGTTGATTAAAATAAATGCAAGCAATGCCGCAAAAGCTCCGCCTGCACGCTCTTTTGCCCAGGAACCGCCAATGGCAACGGCAAACAGTATATGCAGGTTTGATATAATTGCCCAACCTATATTTTCGATTATGCTTCCCGTTAAGGATAAAAAACCAATATCTCCTGCCCACATTGCAAGCAGTTTTCCTATACTTATCATTATACCAGCCGCAGGCATAACCGCAATTACAACCATAAGCACCTTGCCAAGCTTTTGCAAAAAGTCAAAGGCAGAGCTTGTAGGCTTAATTTTTGTAGGCTGAGCATCTTTTAATGAAACGCCGACCTCATCGGTTATATCAAGCAAATCATCGCCCGGCTTTCCGCTTTCTCCTATGGGTGCGTTAAAGGTTGTGCCCTCAGGAGCATTCAAAACTATTACGGGGCTTATGGGGTTAAGCTTTTTTTCTTTTAAAAGCTTAAGGTCAAATTCTGCAACAAGGTCGCCTTTTTTAACCTCGTCGCCCTCACTTACAAGTATATTAAAGCCTTTGCCCTTTAAGCCTACTGTTTCAAGACCTATATGAACGAGTATTTCAAGACCGCTGTCGGTCATAAATCCTATTGCGTGCTTTGTGTCTGCAATAAGGGATATTTTTCCGTCAGCAGGGCTGAAAACCTTGCCGTTTTCAGGTATTATGGCAACACCGTCGCCAAGTGTTTTTTCGGAAAAGGTATCATCGGGCACATCGCTTAAAGAAACAGCCTTTCCTTCTATGGGAAAGCCTATCGTAAATATGCCAAAGCCTTTGCTTTCCATTTACATCATCTCCTTATATTGTTATAATTTCCATATATCTTTGTTATATTCACTTACTGTACGGTCAGATGAAAAATATCCTGCCATACTTATATTTTTAAGCATTTTTTCTGCCCATTCCGTTTTGTTAATATAATCTGTCAATGCCTGATTTTTTGCGTTTTTATATTCGTCAAAATCTGCAAATGTCATAAACCAGTCTTTGTTAATAAGTTCGTTTTGAAGCCTTTTAAGGCTTTCGGGATTGCCAATTTCAAAAAGCTCCTTACTGCATATAAAGTCTACGGCTCTTTTGATTCTTTTGTTGTTTTCGTAATACTCTTTTGCATTGTATGTGCCGTTTTTGTAACGCTTTATTACCGTGTCGCTGTCGTCACCGAAAATATATATGGCATCATCACCTACAAGGCGGTGTATTTCCACATTTGCACCGTCCTCTGTGCCAAGGGTTATACCGCCGTTTAACATAAACTTCATATTGCCCGTACCGCTTGCCTCTTTTGACGCAAGGGATATTTGCTCGGATATGTCACAGGCAGGAATTAAGGCCTCTGCCGAGGTTACATTGTAGTTTTCAACCATTACAATTTTCATATATTTTGATGCGTCGACGTCTTTTAAAATAAGCTTTTCCATACAAAGTATAAGGTGTATAATATCCTTTGCAATGGTATATGCCGGCGCAGCTTTTGCTCCGAAAATTGCGGTCAGGGGTACTTTTGGCAAAATACCCTTTTTTATATCGAGGTATCTGTCTATAAGGTAAAGCACATTAAGCTGTTGCCGTTTGTATTCGTGCAGTCTTTTTGCCTGTATGTCAAAAACAGAGTTTTCGTCTATATACATATTCCGATTGTTTTCAATAAAGCTTTTGAGCTTTATTTTGTTGTGCATTTTAATTTCGGTAAGCTTACTTAAAACTTCATTGTTTCCTGAATATTTTTGCAGGTTTTCAAGCTGTGAGGCATCTTTTTTGAAACCGTCGCCTATAAGGCTTTCAATAAAGCTTGTCAGCTCAGGATTACATTTTAAAAGCCATCGCCTGAATGTTATACCGTTGGTTTTATTGTTGAATTTTTCGGGGTATACGCTATAAAAATTTTTAAGCTCTGTATTTTTTAAAATATCCGTGTGCAGTTTTGCAACACCGTTTGTGCTGAAGCTGTAATGAATTGCTATGTGCGCCATGTGTATACGGTTTTCGCCGTCTATAATATATAAAGAACTGTCGCTAAATTTCCGGCGTATTTTGTTATCAAGTATTTCTATAATCGGAAGCAGGTGCGGTATAGCCTTTTTAAAATAATCTATGGGCCACTTTTCAAGCGCTTCGGCAAGTATGGTATGGTTTGTATATGCACAGGTTTTTGTGACGGTTTCAATAGCATCGTCGATGAACATACCCCTGTTTAATAAAATCCGTATAAGCTCAGGTATTACAAGCGAGGGGTGAGTATCGTTAATCTGTATTACTGCATAATCGTAAAGGTCGTACAGCTTACAGCCTTTTTTCTCACATTCCTCAATAATGTACTGCGCTGAACTGCTTACCATAAAGTATTGCTGATAAATACGCAAAAGCTTTCCGTCCTCTGTGCTGTCGTCGGGGTATAAAAACATTGTAAGGTTATTTTTTATATCCGTTTTATCAAACTCGATTGAGCCTTCGGGCATTCTTGCGGATTTGCTTTCAATATCAAACAAATTCAGCTTGCCCACAGAGCCGTTGTAGCCTGTAATATCCATGGTATATAAAATTGAATTCAAATCAAAATCCTTGAATTTTACTTTGTAGCTTTTGTCGGTTTTGTTTAAAAACCGTGTACTGTCAATCCAGGGGTTTGCAAGCTCGGTTTGCATATTGTTTTTAAATTCCTGCCTGAATAAACCGTAGCGATAGCATATACCCATACCATCGCCGTTTAAACCCAGTGTGGCAACAGAATCCAAAAAGCATGCGGCAAGCCTTCCAAGTCCGCCGTTGCCAAGTGACGGCTCTGATTCAAGCTCCTCTATTTTTTCAAGGCTTTTGCCGTTTTGGGCAAGCAAAGAACTGACTTCGTCATATATACCAAGGTTTATTAAATTGTTTGAAAGCAGTTTGCCTATTAAAAATTCGCATGAAATGTAGTAAAGTTTCTTTTTTGTATTGATATTTTGCCCTTTGCCTGCAATATCGTTTATGCATTTTGATATTGCAATATATAAATCGGTATTATCACATTCGGCAATAGGGCAGTTCAAATATTTTTTTATATGTTCGTTTATATTCATAACCAAATACCTCCGTTTGAATAGCCTTAACATCCAACACCATATTTAGTGTCGGTTGTTAAGGCTATTATTTGCATAATAAACGATTTAATTCAAAAAATTTACATAAAATAGTGGTGCTGTTTTTGTTATACGGTGCTTGACAATGAATTTTTTTAGTATTAAACTAAAAAGGTGAAAATATGGTTTGTATGGAGGAATGATAATGGAAAACATAAAAATCGGTTTTATTGGATTAAGCAGCAGAGGCTTGTGGCTTTTAAAGGATGCAATACTTCCGCAGGGCGAAAAGGTAACAGCAGTATGCGACCTTTACGAGGACAGATGCAAAGAGGCATGCGAGGCTGTTGTTGAAGTGCTTGGCGAAGCTCCGAATATGTATACGGATTATAAGGATCTTATAAATGATGATAATGTAAATGTAATAGTAATAGCAACAGCATGGGAAAGCCATATTGATATAGCGGTTGCCGCAATGAATGCAGGCAAGCCCGTAGCAATGGAGGTTGGCGGTGCATATTCAATAAAGCAGTGCTTTAACCTTGTAGAAACCTATGAAAGAACAAAAACACCGTTTATGTTCCTTGAAAACTGTTGTTTCGGCAGACGGGAGCTTATGGTGCTTAATATGAAAGAACAGGGCGTTTTGGGTGAAATAGTTCACGCAAGCGGCGGCTATCATCACGATTTAAGAAACGAAATTGCATACGGCATTGAAAACCGCCATTACAGATTAAGAAACTACTTAAACCGTAATTGCGAAAACTATCCAACACACGAGCTTGGTCCTATTGCAAGAATACTTAATATAAATAAAGGCAACAGAATGCTTACACTTACATCAATGGCATCAAAAGCTGCAGGCCTCAGAGATTACATAGCTCAGAATAAACCTGATGACGAATTTTTAAATAACGCAAAATTTGCACAGGGCGATATTATTACAACAACAATAAAATGTGCAAACGGCGAAACAATAGTGCTTACACTTGATACAACCCTTCCAAGATTTTACAGCAGAGGCTTTACAATAAGAGGAACAAAGGGTATGTACGAAGAGGCGAGTGACAGTATATTTTTAGATACTCCCGAAGATATTGCAAAGGATTGGGAGTGGCTTAAAACAAGCGTTGGCAACGCCGAAAAATACGAGGCACAGTATGAGCACCCGATTTGGAAGCAGTTTTTGGAAGAGGGAGTTCAGGGCGGTCACGACGGTATGGACTGGCTTGAATTCAAGGCATTTTTTAAGGCACTTAAAGAGGATGCCCCAATGCCTATTGATGTATACGATGCTGCAAGCTGGATGTGCATAAGCGTACTTTCTGAGGAATCTATTGCAAGAGGCGGTGCACCCGTTGATATACCTGATTTTACAAACGGAAAATGGCTTATGAATATTATAGACTGAATATCATAAAAAAGTGGTGCTATTTCATAAAAATGGATAGTTGAAAAAATCAAAATAATATTTTAAACTAAATGTGATAGGGTTGTTATGCCTTGTCACATTTAATTTTTAAAAGGAGGCTATTAAAATGAAAAAAGGTATTTGCCTTGGAAGTATTTTAGGTGATACAGTTTATGAGCAGCTTGACTGTGCGGCAAGGGCAGGGTATGACGGCGTAGAGCTTACTTTATACGATGGAGATGTGCTTGGTTTTGATGCCGATAAAGCAGTAACAGACAAAATTAAAAAATATATGAAAGATGCAGGTCTTCAAACATACAGTTTAAGTGATTCAACCTGCTGGTTAAATTCTCTTACATCTGCAAATGGTGAGGAAAGAGATGTTGCAAAAAAACACATTATAAAACAGCTTGAAATTGCAAATATGCTTGAGTGTGATACTATACTTGCACTTCCGGGTATTGTAGGCTGTGATTTTTTACCCGGCTTTAATGTTGTAGATTATTACGAGGCGTACAACCGCTCGCTTGAAAGTGTAATAGAGCTTGCACCTTATGCCGAAAAATACGGCGTATATTTAGGACTTGAAAATGTACATAATAAATTTTTAAATTCACCTGTTGAGTTTAATGATTTTCTTGATAAAGTAGGAAGCGAGTATGTAGGCTCTTACTTTGATGTAGGCAATGTTATGATTTACGGTTATCCTGAGCATTGGATAAGAGGTCTTAAAAACAGAATTAAAAAGGTGCATTTTAAAGATTATCAGATAGAAGCAAGCAATTTTGTGGATTTGCTTGAGGGCGATGTGAATTATCCCGAAGTTATGAAAGCCTTAAACGAAATAGGCTATGATGATTGGGTTACTGTTGAGCTTCCGCCACATAAATGCTACAAAAATTCATCTATACACATTGCATCTGTGGCAATGGATATTATACTTGGCAGAAAAGAACTATAAGGAGGTAAAATATGTATAACAATAAAATTGGTGTAATTTTTAACCTGGACAGACTTTTAGACGAAGGTCCTGATGTGCTTTTTGAGCTTGGAATTGAAACAATACAGCTCTCTGTATGGGATACAAAGCTTTCAACCGCTGAAAATGCTGAAAAGGTAAAAAAACTTTTAGATGGCAAAATACAGGTAACATCTGTATGGGGTGGCTGGACAGGTCCGCAGGTATGGGATTTTGTAGATGGCCCTATAACACTTGGTCTTGTACCGCAGGATTATCGCAGTCAGCGTGTTAAAGAGCTTAAGTGCCACGCAGATTTTGCAAAAGCAGTTGGCTCACCGAATCTTGTAACACACATGGGCTTCTTACCCGAAAACCCTTATGACCCTAATTACAGACCAACTGTGCAGGCAATAAGACAGGTTGCAGACCATTGCCGTTATTTAGGTATAGACTTTAACTTTGAAACAGGCCAGGAAACCCCTGTTACTTTAATGAGAACTATTCAGGATGTTGGAAACCCTAACCTTGGCGTAAACTTTGACCCTGCAAATATTATTATGTATGGCAAAGGTAACCCTGTTGATGCAATCGACATTTACGGCGACAGAATAAGAGGTATTCATGTAAAAGACGGTAATTATCCTAAAGGCGATTTTCACGAGCTTGGCGATGAAACCTTTGTTGGCGATGGTACAGTAAACCATCCTGTATTTTTACCAAAGCTTATACGAAGCGGTTATAAAGGCGATTTGTATATTGAGCGTGAAATATCGGGAGAACAGCAGATTACCGATATCAAAAAGACAATAAGCTATGTAAGAGGCGTTCTTGCACAGTTAAATAAAGAGGATTTTTAATTAAATAATTATTTAGGAGGAATTTATTATGAAATTTGCAATTGTTGGATTTGGCGGACTTGGAAAAGTTCATTTTGGTAACTACTTAAAAATTAAAGAAAAATCGGCACACGATGTAAATCTTGTTGCAATTTGTGACATCGACCCTGAGCAGTTTACAAAAGCAGTAGAGCTTAATATCGGCGCAACAGATGCACCTGCAGATTTATCTCAGTACAATCTTTACACAGATGTTGACGAAATGCTTGAAAAAGAAGAGCTTGATTTTGTTGTAACAGCACTTCCTACATTTTTACATGATGTAATCGGCGAAAAAATTATGAATAAAGGTATTCACCTTTTCAGCGAAAAGCCAATGGCTCTTACAGTTGAAAGATGTCAGAAAATGATAGATGATGCAAAACGCAATAATGTAAGACTTCAGATTGGTCAGTGTTGCCGTTTTGAAACCCCAAGAGAGAATTTAAAGAAATTGCTTGACGAGGGCAAATTCGGTAAGGTTATAAGAGCAGAGTTTTCAAGATTTTCTGCTACACCAATGTGGTGCTGGGAAAACTGGTATCACGACGATGCAAAGAGCGGCGGTGCGGTACTCGATCTTCATGTTCACGATGTTGACTGCATAAACTGGTTGTTTGGTAAACCAAAGAGCATAGTAGCAGTTGCAGGTAACGCAAAATATAAATATGAGTCAATCTGCTCTACATATAAATATGATGATTTCTATGTAACCACTATGACCGACTGGGCTATGTGCCCCGGCTCACCTTTTGTTGTAAGAGGTGTTATAAACTGCGAAAAAGCAACTATTTATATGATGGACGATGCATCACTTAAAATTTACCCTGCAGAGGGCACACCGTACTCAATTGAGTGTCAGGACGATAACGATATGTATGTAAAAGAGGTTGTTGAATTTATCGATTGTGTTGCAAACAACCGCGACAGCGATGTTATAAGCCCTGAAAGCACACTTGTTTCCGTAATGCTTGCAAATGCAGAAAAAGAGTCGGCAGATAAAGGTATGCCTGTATATCTTGACTGATTAACAGACTGTTAAAAAAGTCAAAACATTTTACCTGTCATATAAAACGAGGCTGTTTAAGAACAAATGTTCTTAAACAGCCATCTTTTTTTTACTTATTTTTCAATTTTTCAATGTCAATACAATCTTCAATTTCTGGCTCGTTTTCCGTCATTTCAAGATACGTTTTTTCACATTCAATTTGCGCTTGCTGTATTATATGTAAAGCTTTTGTTGACGCTGAAAACATTTTACAATATAATTCTTTGTAATCTGCCATTGTTATTTCCCCTCCTTAAATAAAAAAGTGTGCAAACAATCTCTGTTCGCACACTGAAAAATGCAAACTTCGATTGTTGTCACACAAACTTAATCAGAATGGAATATATTATTGCACACTCTAACTAATGAAATTTGCATTTTTACCAATTCAATGTTAAAGTATGCTAAAAAGGTAGAATAATCCCTATAAAAACAACAATTCCAATTCATTTATTAAATTAAGTTTATGTGACATATTTAGTATATCACACAAAACGACATTTTACAAGAATTTTCTTTCGACATTTTTCGCAGTTTTTCGGAAAGGCAACACATATATTCTTTTTTATAAATTTGTAATTGATTTATTTTTTGTTTTGTGTTACAATGTTATATAATGATATAATTTTATACTTAAATATAAAGACGGGGGAATTTTTTATGCACAGATTGTTCCGTAAAGAACAAATACTTACAATACCTAATTTGTTAAGCCTGTTCAGGTTGGCTTTGTTGCCTGTAATCGCTTGGTTTTACAGCGTTAAGCAAAATTACATAGCGGCAATAATACTTTTGGCACTTTCGGGCTTAACTGATATTGTTGATGGCACAATTGCAAGAAAATGCAATATGATATCCGATTTTGGCAAAATACTTGACCCGATTGCCGATAAGCTTACACAAATTGTTATGCTTATGTGCCTTGCGGCTAAATATCCCGCAATAGTGTGGATGGTGCTCATATTTGTACTAAAAGAGCTTGCAATGACGGTGCTTGGCTACCTTGCAATCAGGAAAAAGGACTCTGTTAACAGTGCTAAATGGTATGGTAAGGCAAATACTGTAATAATATACAGCACCATAGTGCTGTTAATACTGTTCCCCGGTATTCCTGAGTATGCGGTAAATGCAATGATAGGTGTATGTATTGGTGCTATTATTGCTTCGTTTATACTGTATGCTAATATGTACAGGCTAATACTCGGCAAAAAACATTCTTAAAATAAAAAAATGCAGAATATGACCAAAGCGTTCATATTCTGCATTTTTTTATTGCTTTACTGTTATTGCCATTTCATTGTTAATTGCATCTACAACTATTGTTGAGTTTTCGGGTATGGCATCGCCCAAAAGTATTGAGGATACGGCATCCTCTATCTGTGTTTGAATTTCGCGTCTTATAGGGCGGGCGCCAAAGCGTGGGTTATAGCCGTCGTCAAGCAGTTTTTGCTTTGCATTGTCGGTTATTTCAAAGCCGATGCCCATAGCCTTAAGCTCCGCAATCAAATCCTTGAGCATTAAATCGCATATTTTAAACAATTCATCACGTGTAAGCTCTTTAAACTCAATTATCTCGTCAACCCTGTTTAAAAATTCAGGGCGGAATATCTCTTTGAGTGATTTTTCAATTCTGTCACTCATTTTACCCTGGTCTGCGCCAAAGCCCATTCCTTTTGATGAGCCAACGCTTGTTCCTGCATTGGATGTCATAATAATTACTGTGTTTTCAAAGTTTACACATCTGCCCTGTGAATCGGTAATTCTGCCGTCATCAAGTATTTGCAAAAGAATGTTAAATACATCAGGGTGTGCTTTTTCAATCTCGTCTAAAAGTATTACCGAGTATGGCTTTCTGCGTACCTTTTCGGTAAGCTGACCGCCATCGTCATAGCCAACATATCCGGGAGGTGCTCCTGTTATTTTGGCTACGGCATGCTTTTCCATATATTCGCTCATATCAAGGCGTATGAGTGATGATTCATCGTCAAACAGGCAGGCTGTAAGTGCTTTTACAAGCTCTGTTTTGCCTACACCTGTCGGGCCTACAAATAT
>JAZSPJ010000061.1:0-3099 GCA_045537365.1 Clostridia bacterium | reverse complement strand
AACACAAATAAAATTTTTTACAATAACTTTCTCTTTTTGCATTTGTGAATAATTTACAAAATGCTGACATATTTATAATAAAACCACACAAAATTAACAATTTATCAATTTATCGCTTTACAATGATAAAGCGATGTGTTATTATTGTAGCATCAAATAAGAATAATTGGAGGATAATTATTATGAAAAATTTTAAAAGAATATTTGCTTTGGTTATGGCGCTTGTAATGGCATTTGCACTTTGCGCTTGCTCTGACAAAGCAAACAATGAAACCGCAAACGAAACTGCAAGTGATTTGGATTATATCAAAGCAAACGGCAAAATGGTTATAGGTTACACCGATTACGCTCCTATGAACTACTTTGAGGGCGACGAATTTGTTGGCTTTGATACAGACTTTGCAAAGGCTGTATGTGAAAAATTAGGTGTTGAGCCTGAATTTATTGAAATCAACTGGGATACAAAAGAGGTTGAGCTTAATGCAAAATCAATTGACTGTATCTGGAACGGCTTCACAATTACCGATGAAAGAAAAGAAAATATTGAATTTTCAAAACCTTATATTGAAAACAAACAGGTTGTAGTTATTAAACAGGATAATAAAGATAAATTTACCGATACAGCATCACTTTCAGCAGCTAACCTTGTTGCAGAAGTATCATCAGCAGGCGAATCAGCAATTGCAGACGATGAAAACCTTTCTAAAGCAAACTATGTAGCTGTTCAGAAACAGACAGACGGCTTGCTTGAAGTTAAAGCCGGTACAGCAGATGCAGTTGTACTTGACTACACACTTGCAGATGCAATGGTAGGCGAAGGCACAGATTACGAAGAGCTTATGATAATCGACGGCCTTGACCTTTGCGTAGAGAACTATGGCATAGGCTTCAGAAAAGGAAGTGATGCAGCAAAAGCTGTTGATGCAGTTATCGACGAGCTTCTGGCTGACGGCACACTTGAAGCAATTGCAGAAAAATATAATCTCGGTGCAATTCTTGTAAAATAATTAAATTACTATAAAGTTTTTTATCAAGAAGGATACTGCATGCAGTATCCTCCTTGTTATGTTTATTCAGTTATAACGAAAGGTTAAAATTACTATGAGTTTATTGTCAGTTACACTAACACTTTTAGGCGGTTTTAAAACCGCGTTAATAATATTTTCGTTAACGCTTTTAATGGCTCTGCCTCTCGGTCTTATAATAACCTTTGGCTCAATGAGCAAATTTGCGCCGCTGAGGTATCTTGTAAAAACTTTTGTGTGGATTATACGAGGCACACCCCTTATGCTTCAGGTTATTATAATATACTACGGTCCGGGCCTTATGTGGGAAGCCGACGCTATGCCAAGACTTACCGCCGCACTTATTGCGTTTGTTATAAATTACAGTGCATATTTTTCGGAAATATACAGAGCAGGAATTGAATCCATACCCCAAGGCCAGTACGAGGCAGGTCAGGTACTTGGTATGACTAAAACGCAGGTGTTTTTTAAAGTAATACTTTTTCAGGTTATTAAACGCATTGTACCACCTATGGGTAACGAAATTATTACTCTTGTAAAAGATACATCCCTTGCAAGAATAATTGCGGTTGAGGAAATTATAATGGTGGCACAAAGATACATATCTGCAAAAGCGCTTATATGGCCACTGTTTTATTCAGGATTATTCTATCTGTTATTCAACGGCATACTTACCCTCCTTTTTGGATATATTGAGAAAAAATTAGATTATTATAAAGGATAATTAATTATGAGCATACTTGAAATTAAAGACTTAAAAAAACGGTTTGGAAAAGTTGAGGTATTAAAGGGTGTCAGCATAAGTATGAACAAGGGCGAGGTTATATCGCTTATAGGCTCATCGGGAAGCGGTAAAACAACACTGCTTCGATGCATTAATTTTCTTGAAAAAGCAGAATCAGGCACAATTACCTTAAACGGCGAGGTTATATTCAACGGTGAGGATAAAAAGCAACAAAGCCAGGCAAAAATCAGAGAGCATCAGTTAAAATTCGGTTTTGTGTTTCAAAACTTTAACTTGTTTCCGCAGTATTCGGTAATAGAAAATATTATGCTTGCGCCAAAGCTATTAGCTAAAGAAAGCCCCAAATATAGAGAAAACAAAAAAGAGTTTTTAGAAGAACTTGAAAAGCGTGCCGACGAGCTTTTGGAAAGTGCAGGCATACTTGACAAAAAATATAATTACCCCTGCGAGCTTTCGGGCGGTCAGCAACAAAGAGCAGCAATAGTCAGAGCGCTTATATTAAACCCCGAAATTATGCTCTTTGACGAGCCTACAAGCGCACTTGACCCCGAAATTGCAAACGAGGTACTTAAAATAATCAAAAAGCTTGCCGACGGCAATATGACTATGATAATAGTTACCCACGAAATGCATTTTGCAAAAAACATTTCAGACAGAGTTATATTTATGGATAAAGGTGTTGTTGCCGAGGAAGGCACTCCCGACGAAATCTTTTTAAATCCGAAATGCGAAAGGCTTAAAGAGTTTTTAGCAAACAGCGGTGTATAATTATACAGTTATGCAGTATAAATTAAATATTATACATACAGTGTTTTGATTATATTGCACAAGTTGAACCGCTGATTTATATAACATTATATATCATATAATAAAATTATTTTTTTATTTAAAAAAAGCCTTGCATTTTTATGCAAAAAGTTAGATAATATATGTATAAATTATAATTTTTTACTTGGAGGTATTTATTATGAATAAAGAGAACATTAAAAAAGTAGTGCTCGCATATTCGGGCGGACTTGATACATCAATTATTATTCCATGGCTTAAAGAGAACTACAATAACTGTGAGGTTATAGCCGTAAGCGGTAATGTGGGTCAGGCGGACGAGCTTGAAGGCTTGGAGGAAAAAGCACTTAAAACAGGTGCATCAAAGCTTTATGTTGAGGACCTTACAGAGGAATTTGTTAATGAATACATAATACCAACAGTTAAAGCAGGCGCACTTTATGAGGAATATATGCTCGGTACATCTTTTGCAAGACCTATAATTGCAAAAAGGCTTGTAGAAATTGCTCTCCAAGAGGGTGCAGATGCTATCTGTCACGGTTG
>JAZSPJ010000066.1:0-5866 GCA_045537365.1 Clostridia bacterium | reverse complement strand
TAGGTCTTGTTGTAATGATATTTACTTCGTTGACCTTATGGAAGTATGATTATCCAAATATATGGCTTTTTCGTATGGACTATAAGATAATACTAAAAATATCAACAAGCTATTGGAAATACTATGATATGCTTGATGCATTTAATTATGCAATGGTTGTGTACATGCTGTCAGTTCAACTGTTTGTGTATAATCTCAATAAAAATATCGACGGTATTAAAAAGTATATACCCAAAGTGATATTTTTAATTTTCTGTGTAATATATTTGTGGTTTTATGACTCGGAAACAGCATTACAGATTTATTTTAAAATAAATACCGAAAAAGGTTCTGAACTATATATAACTATATTTAATTGCATAATGGTAGCTGTTCAGACGATATATATTTTGTATCCGTCTTTAAAATTACTTATTTATACAAAATATGAAGAATTCTGGCCAAAACGCCGTCAAATGCTTACATTTGGAACCTATATATTTACGGTAAGTATTTTTGTAATATGTTTTTTTGTGTTTGGCTCGCTTAAAAATAATTATCTTGATATGTCGCCGGCAATGCTGTTGGGAATGAGGGAATATTTTAGGATAAACACATATCAGTACATTATTTTGGTTGTTTTGCTGTGTACTTTTGTACTGGGTACATTGTTTATAATTTTCAGAACAAAGGTGCTTTTTACATCTGCAACAATACGCAGAAAGATATTTAAAAACAGGTGGACAATTGATACTGAAACAAGAGAAATTTTTCACATGTTTAAAAATATTTTGTTTAACATTGAGGCAGCGGCGAATCAGGCGTTGATGACAGCGGATGCCAGAGAAAAGGATAAAAGGCTGAAATCCATTTCTGATTTGTGTGAAAAAAGAATAAATGAGTTTTTCAGTATTACAGCAGTATCAAAAAAGACAGATTACAGTATAAATCCTGTTCAGACTTATGAAATTATAGAAGAAGCATTAAAACGTGTGCCCGTAAGTAAAGATATTAAAATTACGTATGAATATTTAGCTGATGAAGGTCTTATTTATGCCGATGCTATAAGTATGACTGAAGCAATACAAAATATATTAAAAAATGCTGTCGAATCATTTGAAAACAGTAACTGTGAAAACAAGGTTATTAAAATTAAAGTCAGAAATGATCAGGATATGGTATCAATTGATATATCCGACAATGGTAAGGGAATAAGAAAAAGAGATTTAAAAAGGGTATTCAAGCCCCTTTATACAACTAAAAACAGAAACAATAATTGGGGCGTTGGGCTTGCATTTGTATATAAAACAATTATTGCTCATTGCGGGCATATTAAAATAAGCAGTGTGGAAGGAGAAGGTACCTGCGTCAGTATTATATTGTACAGACAGGAGGCATATCGGTTATGGAAAAGATAAATGTTGTAATAGCTGATGATATGGAGGAAATAAGAAATTGGTTTAAAACCATATTTCAGTATAATTCTGAAATTGTTGTAGTGGGTGATGCATCAAGCGGAGCAGAAGCGTATGAAATAGTAAAGGAAAAACAACCTGATATTGTTTTGATGGATATTGAAATGGAGTCAAGATATGTTGGCATGGAGATTACCAAAAAAATCCGTGATAATTATCCGGATGTAAAGGTAATTATTTTAACCATGCACGATGATGATGAGGTGTTTATTAATTCTTATGCGGCCGGAGCAAAGGCGTTTTTGCTTAAAAACAGTTCCGTTGAAAAAATAGCCTCTACAATAAAAAATGTATATAACGATAAATATATGCTGGATGAATCTGAAACACAAAAGGTATTAAACAGGCTCTCACAGTTTGCATCAGAAAGACAAAGCCTTTTGTTTGTAATGAACATAATCGGTACACTTACAAAGACTGAACTTGAAATATTAAAAAGTCTTTATGAAGGAAAAAGTTATAAGGATATAGTAAGAGAAAGATATATTGAGAAAAAGACTTTAGAAAATCATGTAACATCTATATTGAAAAAGTTTGATGCAAAGTCTACAAAGCAACTTGTTGCAGATTTAAAACAACTTGGAATATTTAATAATTTATTTATATAAGGGATAATGAGATGGAATATTTATTTTGTGATTTGCCGTCAATCGCCGAAAACAAAGAAAATATTGCAGACGGGTGCTATGAGAATAAATGGCGAAAAATAGATTATAAAACAAAAATGGGAAAAGGCATAATGCTGGTAGCGGCACAGGATGCATATCCCGAAAAAATTAAGCTTAATATAAACCTTAAAGGCTGGTTTAGAATTTATGTATGTCTTGTAAAAATGAGGAGTGAAAGCTATACATATATTAAGCTTTCAGACGATATATGTTATACAGGCTTACGAACGGCAAAAAGCCTTGTTCCTGCGAAGTGGTGCACAACGGAATATGTTGAGGAGGTATATTGGAAATGCAGTGACCTTACAAATCAACAGGTATATCTTGCAAGACCAAAGGCAAATTTTATGTGCACATCAGGTCTTGTATGGATCAGATGTGAAAAAATGACAGAGGCGGAAATCAAAGAATATAAGGATAATATGCCGAAAAACAGGTGTGTCCAGATGCATTTTGATGAGGATTCGTATGCAGAGGATAGTTTTAAGTGTATTGACGATTATCTTATAAGGCTTAATATGCTGGAGGATAGTAATACGGATTTTTGCTCTTTCGAGTATTCCTTTGATTATGACAGAGCTGAAGTGCCGCATAATATGCCAATTTTAAAACACGACAAAAAATGGCGTGAAGGTGATATTGGGTTTGATGCAGTAAAAGAAGAGGTTTATAAAAAATGTCTTGATTTTGCACACAAACAAAATATACCGCTTTATGCTGCAAACAGAATGAGTATTGCAAATTTTTCTGCTCCGTATTCAAGAGAGAGCTGGAACAAAAAATTTGTAAAAGAGAATACACAATATTATTGCAAAAATAGAGATGGCAGTATTGCAAATGTATGTTCTTATGCTTATGATGAGGTACAGCAATATGCAATAAGCAATATGCTTGAAATGATACAAAAAGGCTTTGATGGAATATCAATGATATTTCACAGAGGAATGTATATAGGATTTGATAAGCCTGTAATTGAAAGATTTAAATGTAAATATCCCGATATAAATCCGTGTACCCTTCCGGCTTGCGACGAACGGTTAAATGGTATTTGGAGTGACTTTATGACAGAGTTTATGAGGCGCATAAGAAATAGCCTGGACAGATATTCGGATAAACGCATACCGATAAATGTTATTGCGGATTACGGTCTTGAAAGCTCAAAAAATTTTGGTGTAGATGTAGAGCGTTGGGCAAAGGAAAAGCTTATTGACAGTGCTTCACAGGGTGATATGGAAACTTATGAGGATTTAACTGATTGTATGTGCGACGGTAATCCTGATATTATAGATATGGATAAGTATTCAAAAAGGATTCTTGACTATCCGATTATACGCAGGTTTTTTGGAACAGATCCTGAATATGTATGCAGCCGTATGAATGAATACATTAAACTCGAAAAAGAATACGGAATAAAGGTTTATCATGTTCTGCCCTGGGTACATAGTGTTGATATAAATGACTATGAGGATATAGTTACAAAAATGAAGGAAAACGGAGCAAAACGGTTTTTGTGCTGGAATACAAATCACCTTGCCTGGGATTTGCCGGAATGGCATATTGTATCGCATATCGGAAATAAAAGAAATAAGAATATTGACATAAGAAAGTATTACAGAGTTTTGTCAATTGACAATTCGGATATATCGCATTTTAATCCAAATTGGAGAGGATAAAGCCATTATTTGGAATAACAGTAATTTGTTGGGTTTGCACCCCTGCTTTTTGTGGGGGTGCAGGCCTTTTTTTGTGTTTAAAGTATGGTGATTACCTAAGAAAAACGGGAGTTAACAAAAGGGCAAAAAAGAGGTATCATTATTATAGATGGAAAGTGTTCGTTTTTCGTCAACAGATAGACGAAGGGAGATGATAAAACTGTTTCAATTACCGGAAGTAAAAAAAGGGAAAAATATCGAATTTAATCATTTTCCTACTAAAATGCAGGCGGTTATTTTCAGGTGTTGGGAGATGGTACCGGCAAGCAGAATTGCAAAGGTACTTAAAACCACTCCCGATAACATAGAAAAGCTTGCATTTGAGATGGGGCTGAATAAACAAAAGTATTTGGATGACTGGTATAACAAAGGGTACATAACAATTATAAAAGCAGTGTGGCATTTGTTGCCATATAAGCAACTATTGGAGCTTTTGGGTTGGACAGAGCAAAGACTTGCCTATATTTTAAAAGAAGACGATTTTTTAGGCTTTAAGCTTGGCGATTTCAAACCCGATTGTGAGGAGATAATTTATCGTGAGCTTACGGAGAACGAAAAAAACGAAACAAAAAGAATTAAAAACACCTTGCAAACATGTGGTATCGACTTTGAAAAAGATATTGCAAAGCCGTTTGACTTTTTTTACAGCAAGTATAAAAAAACAAAGCAGAGCACGGTTTATGAAGCGGAGCTTTCAGATGACTGGTGTATAGAGGATTATACGGATAATAATGATGTAAGCATTTATACGGAAATTTTTAAATCCGAACTGAAAAAAGCTTTTAATATAAGCTTGTCAGAAAGGTCGGATAAAGCAATTAAGCTTTATCTTTGCCATGAGCTTGAGGGTAACGGCGAGTATCACGAAATAGACATAAAAAAAGAAAGTATAGAAATAAGGGCAGTCGAGCCGGTTGGAATTATGCGGGCTCTTTATTACCTTTTGGAGCTTACCGAAACTCTTGATAAGTGCTCGTTTAAAGTCAAATCATATAAAAGAAAACCTGTTTTCAAAACAAGATACATTTATTCATTTTGCGGTCTTTACAGCGATGTTTTGGATGAAAGCGGTGAAATATCATTTCCCGAGGAACTTTTAATGGAATACGCAAAGCAGGGTGTTAACGGGATATGGATACAGGCGGTACTTTATAAAATAACACCGATGCCTTTTGATGAAAGTTTGTCAGATGGTTGGGAGAAACGGCTTGAAAATCTTAAAAAGCTTGCAAAGCGTGCAGCGAGGTATGGCATAAAGTTTTATTTGTACATAAATGAACCGAGGGCTATGCCGATTAAACTTTTTGAAAAACATCCTGAAATAAAAGGTCAGGAGTATGATGATAATACTGCATCGCTTTGCATACTTACAGATAAGGTGCAGCAATATTTAAAAAACTCAATTCAGTGCATTTTAAGAAATGTACCTGAGCTTGGCGGATTTTTTGCAATAACCGTATCGGAAAATCACACAAATTGTTGCTCACATGCGGCATGGGTTGATGTGAACTGTCCAAGATGCAGTGTACAAAAGCCGGCTTATGTTGTTGCAAAAACCATTGATGTAATGGCAAATGCTGCATTTGAGATTAATCCCGAAGTAAAGTTTTTTGCATGGGATTGGGCTTGGGGCAGAATGTTTGATGAGGATGATATTAAATATATTTTTGATAATATCCCCAAAAATGCAATTATTCAGTGCGTAAGTGAGTATGAAATGGAATACGAAAAGGGCGGTGTAAAGGCAAGTGTAGAAGATTACGCTTTATCTATGGCAGGACCGAGCGAGCGCACCAAAAGAATATGGCATCTGGCAAAGTCCGCAGGTCACGAAACCTCTGCCAAGGTACAGATAAATAATTCGTGGGAATGCTCAACAGCACCGTTTTTACCGGTTTTTAATACTATTTTAACTCACATGGAAAACCTTGAAAAAGAGAATGTTGAGCATATAATGCTTTCATGGACTCTTGGAGGGTATCCTTCTGATAATATAAAAATTGCATCATCATTCTTTTTTAAGGAAGAGGGT
>JAZSPJ010000053.1:0-1964 GCA_045537365.1 Clostridia bacterium | reverse complement strand
TTAAAAGCAGGTGACAAGGTATACAAAATCAACCGCAACAAAAGCATAGCTTTGGCGGTAGTCGGAAATGACGATATTTTGGACGGCACAAACATAATAACATCGCATATCGACAGCCCGCGTCTAGATTTAAAACCAAATCCTTTATATGAAGATTCAAACCTTGCACTTTTTAAAACCCATTATTACGGCGGTATAAAAAAATACCAGTGGGTATCAGTTCCTATGTCATTAATCGGTGTAGTTGTACTTAATGACGGCTCGGTTATTAATGTAAATATAGGTGAAAATGAGGGTGACCCCGTGCTTACAATATCCGACCTTTTAATTCACCTTGCATCAGAACAGATGGGCAAAAAAGCAAGCGAAGTAATCGGCGGAGAGGATTTAAATTTAATTATCGGCTCAATACCAACTGACTGCGAAAAGGATAAATACAAGACAACCATACTTAATATTTTAAAGGATAAATACGGCTTTTCGGAGGACGATTTTGCAAGTGCTGAGCTTGAAGCAGTACCTGCAATCAAAGCAACAACCGTAGGTATTGATATGTCTATGATAGGTGCTTACGGTCAGGACGACAGAGTGTGTGCATATACATCGTACACCGCCCTTTTAAATGCCAAAAATATTAAAAGAACATGTATTTGTATGCTTGCGGACAAAGAGGAAATAGGCAGTATGGGCACAACAGGTATGGAAGCTATGTTTTTTGATGATTTTGTCATTGAATTAATTTATAAAACAAAAGACAATTATAACCACTATATGTTAAGAAAGTGTTTATCAAAATCATACTGTTTATCGGCAGATGTTGCAGGTGCAACCGACCCTACCTTTAAAAGTGTTATGGAATCCGGCAATGCATCATACTTTGGTGGCGGTATTGCCCTTGTAAAATACACAGGTGCAAGAGGTAAATCGTCAGCATCCGATGCAAGTGCCGAATATGTTGCAAAAATAAGAGGTATGCTTGACAAAAACAACATTCCCTGGCAGATATGCGAGCTTGGAAAGGTTGATGCAGGAGGCGGAGGTACTGTTGCAAAATTTATTGCAAACAAGGGCACTGATACTCTTGACTGCGGTGTGCCCGTACTTAGTATGCACTCACCTTTTGAGCTGACATCAAAGGCTGATGTATATGCAACATACAATGCATACAAGGCATTTTACGAAATTAATTAAAAGGAATTTATACTATGGATTTTTCAAAATTGACAGATGAGGAAATTGTTTTACTTGCACAGTCTGGTGCAAGCGATGCATCGGACTATATAATGCAAAAATACATTGGCTTTGTGCGTGCAAAAGCAAGAACATATTTTTTAATAGGCGCTGACCATGAGGATATTATACAGGAAGGTATGATAGGTCTTTTTAAAGCGGTCAGGGATTATAAAGCGGAGGGAGCATCCTTTCGTTCTTTTGCGGAGCTTTGCATAACAAGACAGATAATAACCGCCATAAAAACGGCTACAAGACAAAAGCATCAGCCTCTTAACAATTATATATCATTAAGCAAGCCCGCCTTTGATGACGATGATAAGGATAAAACATTAATGGATATATTTTTTGTTACAGCCAAGGAAAACCCGGAGGACATAGTATTAAGCAACGAAAAATACGATTTTTTAAGTAAAAAGGTATCAAGTGTTTTAAGCAAATTTGAAATGGAGGTTTTTTCAAAATATATTCAGGGCTATCCCTACACAAAAATTGCAAAAATTTTAAATAAACCGGAAAAATCTGTTGATAATGCAATCCAGAGAATTAAGAAAAAACTGGAAACCTTTGTTAGTAAAGAGTATTAAAAAACGGCACAGCGTTTTGTTTCGCTGTGCCGTTTTTTTAATTTTATCAGAAACTCAATTATAGAGCGATGAGTGTTTTTCCATAAAGCTCTCGCATTCCTCAAGAGGCATAGCCTTTGCGTAGTACCAGCCCTGAATAAAATCACA
>JAZSPJ010000201.1:0-2823 GCA_045537365.1 Clostridia bacterium | reverse complement strand
ACTACATTGATTACTGAATCAACAACATCTGTTGTTGAAGTGTTTGCAATTGTAATTGCAAGTTTGCCTGCTTTTTCATCGTATACTGCACCTTTTACAATTACACCGTCGCCGTTCGCTTCGGGAGCGCAAAATCCCGTTAAAGCCGATGCACATATTATAAGTACAGCAACAAGAGCAGAAAATATTCTTTTATTCATTTGTCCTGCCCTCCGATTTAATTAAGCTATAGTACAAAGAACTGTGCCTGTTTCAACTGTTGTACCTGCAGTAACGCCAACTGATGTAACAACACCGTCTGCACCTGCCATAATCTCGTTTTCCATTTTCATAGCTTCGAGAATCATAAGTACCTGACCTTTTTTAACAGCATCGCCCTCTTTAACATTAACAGATAAAATGTTGCCAGGCATTGGAGCTGTGATTTTTTCACCTTCGCCGTTTGCAGCTTTTGGAGCAGCAGGAGCTTGTGGTGCAGCTTCAGCTTTAGGAGCAGCAGCTTTTGCAGCCTTTGCTTCCTCTTCGCTCATAAGTTCAACTGAAATTACATATTCGGTTCCGTTTACATTTACTTTATAATTTTTCATTTTATACAACCTCTCTTTTTTTATTTTTCACTTAAGTTTTAAATACCATTAATTAAACTCTTTTAAAGGATGTAACTTTTAAATTGTTTACATCTGTTCCAAGCTCTTCGGCAATAACTGCACAAACGCCTGCTAATATTTCCTGCTTATTTTCAATAGTTGCATTTTTAGTTGCAACAGCAGGCGCGGATTTGGATTGGCTTTCAGGCTTGTCTTTAAATAGGGCTTTGCATACTGCGCTTAAAATGCTGCATATAAGTACAAGAGCCACAAGACCGACAAACACAGTACCAACGCCGATAACAACAACAAGTACATCAGAAATCATACTGCATATCCTCCTTTCGGACATTTTTTTCTTTGATGAAAATCATCTGTTTTTTTACAGCACAAATACGGGAAAATCCAAAAATCCCGCATTATAAATCATACTTAAATTATACAACAAAAAACCTTATTTTTCCATCCTTTTTTTTATTATTTTAAATAATTATGAATTAATCATAAAATAAGTGATGTATAATTATCATTTTTGTTAATTTTTTATCAGGTGTCACGCATAAGTGCCTTAACCTCATTAGGGTTTAAATGTCGCCACCTTCCAAGAGGCAGATTACCAAGTATTACTGTGCCTATTTGCACCCTTTTTAAATACACAACATTGTAACCTATTGCATCAAGCATTTTTCTTACCTGACGGTTTCTGCCCTCGTGAATTGTAAGCTCTACTGTTGTATAGTTTTGCTCGCATCCAAGTATCTGTGCTTTGCAGGGAGCGGTTTTTCTGCCGTCTATATATACACCTTTTTCAAGCTTTTGCATATCAAAACGGTTTGGTGTGCCTTTAACAACCGCCTGATACACCTTATCAAGCTTATGCTTCGGATGTGTTATTTTATAGGTAAAATCACCGTCGTTACTCATAAGCAAAAGCCCCTCGGTGTTATAATCAAGCCTTCCTACCGGGTAAAGTCTTGCATCAATATCGCTTAAAAGCTCTGTAACTGTATTTCTGCCCTCGTCATCTTTTACTGTTGTAACATAACCCTCAGGCTTATTAAGCATTATATAATACTTTTTCTTTTCAGGTGCAACACGCGCACCGTCTACTGTTACCTCATCATCCAATGTAACCTTTGTGCCAAGCTCTGTGATTTTTTTGCCGTTTACGCATACTCTGCCATCGGTTATATACTGCTCTGCCGAGCGCCTTGATGCAACATTACACATTGCAAGGTATTTTTGCAATCTCATTTCTTCCATTATTTTAACCTGTCCTTTTTTATTTATTCCGTTTTATTACAGGTATAAAAATACCCTTAAAACAATTTTTATCTTTTCGCATTTCCTATATCGGTTACAATCCGGTAACCTGCTTTTTGTACACTTTCTTTAAGAACCTTCAAAGCCTGTGCAGACTCCTCGCCTGTTGAAATTTTATTATCATAAAGCATATACTTTTTTCGCACGCTCATAGGCGACAAATTAGGCATAACAACATTTGCGCCTCGCATAAGCCCCATAATTCGCCCGTTTGGTCTTATTGTACCAAGTGCCGTTGTAGACGGTATAAGCGCATTAGGAAACATAAGCCTTAATATACTTATAAGTCTTAATGTAAGCTCAAAGCTTCCATTTTCGTAATTTGCAAAAGGTGTATCTTTATTGGTTAAGAACGGACCTATGCCAATCATATCAGGCTTAAGCTCCTTTAAAAACTTTAAATCCTTTATAATGTTTTCGGTTTTTTGAAACGGTGAGCCAACCATAAAGCCTGCCCCCACCTGAAAACCGACTTTTTTTAAATCGTAAAGGCATTTTTTGCGGTTTTCAAAGGTTAAATTTCCGGGATGAAGCTTACTGTAATGTTCATCGTCTGCAGTTTCGTGGCGAAGCAAAAAACGGTCTGCACCGCTATCATAAAGTTTTTTATAGCTCTCATAGCTTCTCTCACCTATTGAAAGAGTTACAGCACAATCGCTGTACTGTGTTTTTATACTACTTATTATATCGCACATAATATTGTCAGTAAAAAATGCATCCTCACCGCCCTGAAGTACAAATGTACGAAAGCCAAGCTCATATCCCTCACGGCAGCAATCAAGTATTTCATCCTTGGTTAATCTATACCTTACCGCTTTTTTATTTGCGCACCGTATTCCGCAATATAGGCAATTGTTTTTGCAGTAATTCGTAAATTCAATAAGTCCTCTTATATACACTTTATCGCCATAAG
>JAZSPJ010000118.1:0-3949 GCA_045537365.1 Clostridia bacterium | reverse complement strand
CAATAAAACCGTTAGGAGACAGAGTTGTAATTAAGATGACAGAAACCGAAGAAAAAACAAAAAGCGGTATCGTACTTACAGGCTCTGCTAAAGAGGAACCCGAAGTTGCAGAGGTAATTGCAGTAGGTTCAGGCGTACTTGCAGACGGCAAAACAGTTAAAATGGAAGTAAAAATAGGCGACAAGGTTCTTATTGCAAACTATGCCGGTAAAAAAGTTAAGGTTGACGGCGAGGAGCAGATAATTGTTAGCCAGAGCGATATACTTGCAATAGTTGAGTAATTTTTTAAGGTAATTATATAAAGAGAGGTAATTTTATTATGGCAAAACAGATTAAATTTGGCGAGGATGCCAGACGCGCATTGGAAGCAGGCGTAGACCAGCTTGCAAACGCAGTTAAAATAACACTTGGACCTAAAGGCAGAAATGCACTTTTGGATAAAAAATACGGCTCACCGCTTATTACAAACGACGGTGTAACAATTGCAAAGGAAATTGAGCTTGAAGATCCATTTGAAAATATGGGTGCACAGCTTGTTAAAGAGGTTGCAACAAAAACAAATGATGTTGCAGGTGACGGTACTACAACCGCAACACTTTTAGCACAGGCTATTATTAAAGAAGGTCTTAAAAATGTAGCTGCAGGCGCAAATCCTATGATTGTCAGAAAAGGTATTCAGAAAGCTGTTGATGCGGCTGTTGAGTATATTGCAAATAACTCACAGAAAATTAACGGTAAAGACGATATAGCAAGAGTTGCATCTGTTTCGGCTGCAAACGAGTACATTGGCGAGCTTATAGCTGATGCTATGGAAAAGGTTACAAGCGACGGTGTTATTACTGTTGAGGAATCGAAAACAGCAGAAACATACAGCGATGTTGTTGAAGGTATGCAGTTTGACAGAGGCTACATTTCACCTTATATGGTAACCGATACTGAAAAAATGGAAGCTGTATTGGACGATGCAAGCATACTTATTACAGATAAGAAAATATCCAATATTCAGGATATACTCCCGCTTTTAGAGCAGGTTGTTCAGGCAGGCAAAAAGCTTCTTATTGTTGCAGAGGATATTGAAGGTGAAGCTCTTACAACCCTTATTGTAAACAAACTTCGCGGTACATTTACATGCGTAGCTGTTAAAGCACCGGGCTTTGGCGACAGAAGAAAAGAAATGCTTCAGGATATAGCTATACTTACAGGCGGTAAGGTTATAAGCGAGGAGCTTGGTTACGAGCTTAAAGAAACAACAATTGATATGCTCGGTACTGCTAAACAGGTTAAGGTTATGAAAGAAGCTACAATAATTGTAGACGGCAACGGCTCAAAAGAGGAAATTGCAGACAGAGTTACAGTAATTAAAAATCAGATTGCAGAAACAACATCTGAATTTGATAAAGAAAAATTACTTGAAAGACTTGCAAAGCTTTCAGGCGGTGTAGCAGTTATTAAAGTTGGAGCGGCTACCGAAACAGAAATGAAAGAAATGAAGCTCCGTATAGAGGATGCTCTTGCAGCTACAAAAGCGGCTGTTGAGGAAGGCATTGTTGCAGGAGGCGGTACACTTTATGTAAATGCAATACCTGCAGTTGAAAAAGTTCTTGAAACTGTTACCGAGCCAGACGAGAAAACAGGTGTAAAAATTATTATCCGTGCTTTAGAAGAGCCTGTTAAGCAGATTGCTGCAAATGCAGGTTTAGAAGGCTCTGTTATAGTAGATAAAATTAAAAACAGCGCAAAAGGAGTTGGCTTTAACGCACTTACCGAGGAATATGTAGATATGGTAGCTTGCGGTATTGTTGACCCGGCAAAGGTTACAAGAAGTGCACTTCAGAATGCAGCAAGTGTTGCATCTATGGTACTTACAACTGAAAGCGTTGTCGCAGATAAAGAAGACCCTAACGCAAATGCGGCTGCTATGGGCGCAGGCGGTATGGGCGGCGGTATGGGCGGAATGTATTAATCCTTATCCCTCATATAAAGTCACAAAAGTATTAAAGGCTAAAATCAAAAATGATTTTAGCCTCTATTTTTTATATTATAAACTCTTAAAGCATTTTCATAAGTTATCTGCATTATATGCTCATAGGCAGTATTTCGTAGCTCAGCCAGCTTTTTTGCAACCTCGCCTACATTGGCAGGATAATTTCGCTTTCCCCTGAACGGTTCGGGTGAAAGGTACGGACTGTCGGTTTCAATAAGCAGGCGGTTATCGGGTACAACCAAAGCCGCCTCGCAAAGATTTTTTGCATTTTTAAAAGTAAGCGGACCTGCAAATGATATATAAAATCCCAAATCCAAAAGAATTTTTGCGCTTTCTGCACTGCCCGAATAGCAATGTATTATGCCACCGCAATTTTTAGTGTTTTTAAGTATTTGGATTGTATCGCCCATAGCATCACGGCTGTGTATAACAACAGGCATTTTCAGTTCATCCGCAAGCTCAAGCTGTTTTTTAAACCAATGCTTTTGAACATCCTTTGGAGTGCCGTCCCAATAATAATCAAGACCAATCTCCCCTATTGCAACAACCTTTTTGTGCATACACATATTTTTTAGCTTTAATATATCGTCATCGGTCATATTCCCAGTATCGTGTGGATACATACCTACTGCGCAGTACACAAAATCGTATTTTTCGGCAAGCTTTATTGCTTTATAAGACGACTCAATGTCGGTGCCTATTTCTACATAAGCACCGACATTTTTATCTTTTAAACTATTTAATACCTCATCTCTGTCACCGTCAAAACGGGAATCATTTATATGCGCATGTGTGTCAAACAGCAATTTATATATCTCCTTTAACTTATAAATGTACCGTCGCCGATTTCATCCTTTTCGGGCGAAAGAACTGAAAGGTTTTTACCGTCGGATGCGGCAAGTATCATACCCTCGGAAAGCACGCCTCTTAATTTAACCGGCTTTAAGTTTGTAACTACAACAACTTTTTTGCCAACCATTTCTTCGGGCTTATAATATTTGGCAATACCCGAAACAATCTGGCGCACCTCGTCGCCTATTTTTATTTTTGATACAAGCAGTTTATCTGCTCCCTCAACAGGATTGCACTCAATTACAGTTCCAACCTGCATTTTAACCTTTGCAAAATCGTCTATTGTAATTTCCTCTGTCTGAGGTTTTTCCTCTTTCTTTGGTTCTGCTTTTGGCTTGAATATATCGGCTGCAACCTCCTCTAATTTCTTTGCTTCGTCAAGACGGGCAAAAAGCGGTGTTGCCTCCCCTACCTTTACGGTTTTTGAATAATCAAATTTATCAAGATTATCCCACGATATTTCACCTGCGTTTATCTGTGCCATAATTTTTTCGGCTGTTTCAGGCATAAACGGTGCAAGCAGATTTGCTATATATTCGATTGATACTGTAAGGTTATAAAGTACAGTTTTTAAGCGGTCTTGCTTGGTTTCATCCTTTGCAAGCGCCCAAGGCATTGTTTCATCAATATACTTATTGCTTCTGCGTGCAAGGTTAATTACTGCCTCCAGAGCATCGGCAACCTTATACTCGTTCATTTTTGCAACCACCTCTGCCTTGGTGCTTAAGCAAAATTCTGCAAGCTCTGTATCTGGTGCATCAACATCATCAGTATGCTCAACAGTACCGTCAAAATATTTATTTATCATAGCAACTGTTCTGTTTACAAGGTTACCCAATGTATTAGCAAGGTCAGCATTAAATCTTGCAATTACTGTCTCAAGAGTAATTGTACCGTCCTGTGCATAAGGCATTTCTCTTAAAAGATAGTATCTTACTGCATCTACACCGAAATGCTTTGCAAGGTCATCTGCATACATAACATTGCCTTTTGATTTACTCATTTTATCGTCGCCCGACAAAAGCCAGGGGTGGCCGAATACTTTTTTTGGCAAAGGCTCGCCAAGTGCCATAAGCATAATCGGCCAGTATATTGTGTGAAATCTTAAAATAT
>JAZSPJ010000159.1:0-10607 GCA_045537365.1 Clostridia bacterium | reverse complement strand
TATTCTGTAATATTTGTCCGCTTTCCCATGATTTAATGGAAAAGGCAGACAGATGGACATCACCGCTATTTGCACTGTTTTTCGTTATAAGCGGTGCGGAGCTTGAGCTTAATGTTTTTGCTGATGGGGCTATTGTGGTAATAGGTATAGTGTACATACTGTTCCGCTCATTTGGTAAGTATTTCGGTGCTTTTATAAGTGCAAAAAGCACAAAATGCGAACCGCAGATATGTAAATATCTTGGTATTACACTATTGCCGCAGGCAGGTGTTGCACTTGGTATGTGTGCAACAGCAATGCAGCTTGGTGCAGAAGGTGAGTTAATAAGAAATATAACACTTTTTGCCGTGCTTATTTACGAACTTTTCGGACCTTTAATGACAAGACAGGCACTTATGCTTGCAGGCGAAATTTCGCCTATATCAGACGAGGTTAAAATGCGCAGACAGACCAAACTTGAATTGGCAAATAAAAATAAATAAGAAAACAAAAAATCACATAAGTTGTTAAACTTATGTGATTTTTTTAAAACTATTATTTTTGGTTTTCACATCTTTTTACTATATATTCATGCGCCTTGTTTTCAAGCTCATCGTCAATGGATGCAAGCTTGTAAGCATCGCCTTTTCGCTCTAGTGCACATTTAATTATATAGTCTGCAAGCTTGGGGTTTTTTGGGAGTATTGGGCCGTATATGTTAGTGCAAATAAGGTTTTTGTATACCATACCCTCATAACCTGTATCGGCATTATTTCCAATACCGTATTTAACCTTACCAAGCGGAGTGTAGCCTTTAATATCTATGTTATTTTTGTGATTTTCAAAGCCCGCAATGGTGTATGAGATTATATCACTTTCAATTACAATATCATCGGCAGTTCTCTTTTTTGCCTTTTCTATCGATACATCTATTATATTAAGATGCCCGCTGGCTAGCAATTCAAAACCCTCGCATATTGCTATAACAGAGCCGTTGTTTTCAATGTAATTTTTTAAACCTTCAGCTTGCTCTGAAAGTTCTTTTTCTACGGCTTTGATTTCTCTTTCGCCTCCACCGCCAAGCAGTATAATATCGGTGTTTTCAAAGTCTATTTTTTCGCCTAATGCATATTCTTTAACTTCACATTCAATACTGCGTAATTTCAAACGCCTTTCAAGTGTTAAAATATTTCCTTTGTCGCCGTATAGGTTAAGCTGTTCGGGGTAAAGGTGAGCTATGTTAATTTTCACTTTTTTCATCCTCCATATCCTTCAGCATTTTTTGTGTTGAAAACAGGGCAGTGTAGTTTACAAGCAAATAGCATACATCGCCTGAATTATTTACAAAATTTTCTATACTCTCTTTTGTATGTTCAATTGCACTTACATTGTCAAAACCGGCATATTTAAGCCTTAATGCCATATCATATTTTCGCATACCTGATGTATAAATTTTTTGTATACCCGCATCTTTTAAAAGTTCAAAATCAACTTCCCACAGCCAACTTATATCACGCCCGTCAGATGCCATATCGTTCAGTATAAAAATTATATCCTTATTGCGCTTGTCCTCTTTTACTGTAGCAATTGCCTGATTAAAGCCTGCAGGATTTTTTGATAAATTAAGTATTACCTGCTTACCGTCGATTTTAAAATGCTCCATTCTGCCGATTTGCGGTTTATAGTTTTTCAAGACATTTTCAACTGTTTCAAGGCTTTCACCTGTGCTCTCGTAAGCGGCAAAAGCGGCTAAAATGTTGTATATATTATAAAATCCTCTGTAATTTAAATCAAAGCTTTTTGAAGTGTTTTTAAATTTAATATCAAATTTAAGGCTTGCATCTGTGCTTATATTTTCAGCATACCAGTAGGGTTCGGGTCTTGTAAAATCGCAGTTTTCACAGGTATAGCTTCCAAGCTGACTATAATGGTAAAAACTGTATTTAAGCTCGTTGTGGCATTTGGGGCAATATCTGCCTTCTTTTAACTCTTTTACATTTTGCGAGCAGTTTTGATTTATACCGTAATGCATAGCGTTTTTGCCGATTCCTATTGTAGTGGTAAGAGGGTCGTCACCATTTAAAATAAGCAAAGGATTTTCAAGCTTTTCAACTGCTTCTTTAATATAACCCATTGTCATTTCAATATCGCCGTAGCGGTCAAGCTGGTCACGAAAAAGATTTGTTACAACAATTTTTGTTGCCTTTGCGTGGTTTACTATGTGCCTTAAGCTTGCCTCGTCACATTCAAGTACGGCATAGTCGGCATTTAATTTTCCGTTTAAGCCTGCTTTTTCTATAAAAGCGCAGGCAACACCGGGGAGCATATTTGCACCTACACGGTTACATACTACATTGTTGCCCGCCTTTTCCAAAAGGTCGCACAAAAGGTTGCTTGTGGTTGTTTTTCCGTTTGTACCGCATACACATATAATGTCTTTTTTTATTTGCTTAGCAAGCTGTTTAAATAAATCCGGTGCTATTTTTATTGCAACAGCACCGGGGGCTGATGAGCCTTTTTTGCCCATAAGTCTGCCGATTTTTATTAAACTTTTGCATACCAAAATTGCTGTAAAATTTTTTATTTTATTCATACCAAAACTCCATTCGGGTATATTTTAAACATTTGATGGGGATTTTATTATTACTCGCATAAAATGTGAGTCCCCCTTGTTTTATAAACAATGGCTGTATCATTTGCAAATTGATTTGTAGTGATACAGCCGTTGTTGCGTTATGTATTAAAGGTTTAATTTTAAGTCGTTTTGTTTAATCCATCCGGCTTTTTTAAAACCAACGGTAATGATAGGTGTTAATATAGCGGGAATAACAAAGCAAACAAGTATCATACCTATTAATTTGAAATTATCAAAGTTTTCCGAGGCCATAACGCCGATAGGTCCGACCAATCCGCAAGTGCCCATACCTGATGCAACCGCAACAGCATTTTCAAGCTTGAATACGCAGGTTGCAAGAGGACCTGTTATAGCCGAAACAATTATAGATGGCAACCATATAACAGGATTTTTAACAATGTTGCCCATTTGGAGCATACTTGTTCCAAGTCCCTGTGCGGCAATACCGCCAAGACCGTTTTCTTTATAGCTCATAAACGCAAAGCCTATCATCTGTGCACAACAGCCTGCAGTAGCCGCACCGCCGCCAAGGCCTATAAGACCGAGTGATGCACAAATTGCGGCAGAGCTTATAGGCAGGGTAAGAATCATGCCCATAACAACCGATACAAGCACACCCATTATAAACGGACGAAGCTCTGTGCAGGTTATAATAAACTGACCTAAATTTGTCATAAGCAAATTAATCCAAGGTCCTATAAATAACGCAACCGCAGTACCGACTGCAATTGTAATTGTAGGGGTTATAATAATGTCAATTTTTGTGCGTTTTGATAAAATTTTTCCAAACTCTGTTGCAAGTACAGCGGCAACAAATGTACCCATTGGCCCTCCAAGTGCGTTTGCACCTGCACCGACTGCACAAAGTGATAAAAGCACAAGTATTGGTGCTTCAAGTGAGTAACCGATAGCAACTGCCATTGCAGGACCTGCTGCTGTTGATGCGTACTCTTTCATTGTGCCAAAAAACTCAATGCCTGTTTTGTCGTACACAGTGCCAAAAATTGTACCAATAAGAAGCGATGCAAAAAGACCGAGAGCCATAGCACCCAAAGCATCAATAAAATATGCTTTTGCCGATAGTTTAATACCTTGTTTTTTTAAAAATCCCATAATAAAAAACACTCCTTAACATATATCATTTGTTATTAATACTATTTTAGAATATATCAGCAAATTTTTCAATAGCATTTTAATATATAATTTTTAAAAAATAGTACGCCATTATTGCTAAATTGCACATTTTACGCATAAAATAGCATCTGAAACAATAAAATTTAAGTAGCGTCAGATTAATATTTTAGGGGGATATTTAATGAATAGTATTGAAATTAAAAACTTAAAAAGTGCGTATGTAAGATTTTTAAATGCTTATGCCGATAATGCAGATTTTTATTTAAACGGAGAAAGGATTGCGGATAATTTGCCTTTTGGTGAATTTACAAGGTTTACACCAATGCCTGCGGGAGAAAATATTTTAAGAGCCGAGGTAAGCTCAAACGGCGAAACACAGTCAGCACAGGTAACAATAGATATAACCGATAACGAGGTTTATACAGTTGCACTTGTAAGCATAGGAGGTATGCCGTCACTTTACGGCATACTGGAAATAGACGGCGGAGCTCAGACAGGTACCGGTAATGTGCGTGTGATTAATCTTTCGCCTGATTTGCAAATGGCAGATGTATATGCAAACCGCTATAAAATACTCGGCGAGATAGATTACCTTGAAATCAGTAAATATATATCACTTGTGCCCGATACATATACATTTACAGTAAAAGAGGCGAATAAGGACGAAACAGTTTTAAATGCAGGTGAACATCAGGTGCTTGCAAATAAATATAATAGCCTTTACCTTGCGGGAAAAACAACGGGCGAGCCAAAATTAAGGGCGTTATTTACAATTGATGCACCAAGCTATACCGGTGAGTATCTGTAATAAAATTTAAAAATATGTATTGACAATTGTGCTTTAATTGTGTATAATAAAGCCATAATGATAGAGGTGCATTTGGTAATTAGTAACCGGTTTGCTGTTTTTATAAACAGGCACGTTCGCAGCGTGTTGCCGGCAAAAGGTGCCGGTGCCGAAGTAGGGTGAGGTGTAAGCCCGTGCTGGCAGTGCGAAATAATATTTGCAGTGTTGTCGCATTTATATGCGGAGAGCTATCTGAAGTTTTTAACACATAAATGTGCAGTTAAACCTTGGATAGTCTTACATTATTAAGGCTATCTTTTTTTATGGCATGCACAATACTTATACAGAACAGGAGAATGTATTATGAAAAAAACAGTATTTACAGGAGCGGCAACAGCCATAGTTACTCCGCTTACAGAAAACGGTGTAGATTATGAAAATTTTGAAAGGCTTATAAACTGGCAGATAGAGCAGGGTATAGATGCCATAGTTGCCTGCGGTACAACAGGCGAAAGCTCAACATTAACCGATGAGGAGCATAGAGAAGTAATAAAATTTGCAGTTGATAAAGTAAATGGCAGAGTACCTGTAATTGCGGGAACTGGCAGTAACGATACAGCTTATGCGATAGACCTTACAAAATATGCGTGCGAAGCGGGTGCTGATGCAGTGCTGGTAGTAACACCGTATTATAATAAAGCAACACAAAACGGGCTTATAAAAATGTTTACCGAAGTTGCAGATAACGCAACAAAACCGGTAATACTTTATAATGTTCCGTCAAGAACAGGAGTAAATATCTTGCCGTCTACCTGCAAAGTGCTTGCAGACCACCCGAATATTTGCGCAATTAAAGAGGCAAGCGGAAATATTTCGCAAATTGCAGAAACAGCATCCTATGTACAGGGAAAAATGGATATATATTCCGGTAATGACGACCAGATTGTACCTGTAATGAGTCTTGGCGGTAAGGGTGTTATATCGGTGCTTTCGAATGTAATGCCTAAGGAAACCTCAAAAATCTGCTCGGATTTTATAAACGGCAATGTAAAAGAAAGCTGTGATATGCAGCTTAAATTGCTTCCGCTTATTAATGCACTTTTCAGTGAGGTAAACCCAATTCCGGTAAAAGCTGCAATGGCAGCAATGGGTTATGGAGAGGATTATTTAAGATTGCCTCTTACACCTATGGAAGATGCAAACAAAGCAAAGCTTATTGCAATAATGAAAGAGCTTAATATTATATAATAAAAGATTGGTAAAATGTGCTTAATCTCCGTATTTTCGAATGAAAATACGGAGATTTTTTTTTGAAAAAACAACTATATTTTATATAATAATAAAAATGTGGTGCAATTTAATAAAATTGTGTAGTTGTCACATTTTTTGATAGATGATAAAATATAGTCATAATAGATTAATATGGGGTGATGATTTGAGTATTTTTAACAACAAAAAGGTCGAAACGAACACAAAACTTATAGAACCTAAAAATCCTACTTTAGCGAAAATGTCAAAGTATAAGTTCTTATATCTTGTACTGGCGCCCGCACTGTTATTGGTGTTGGTATTTTGCTATCTGCCGATGTTTGGTCTTGTAATGGCATTTCAGGAATACGATATTATAGGCGGAATAATGGCAAGTGATTTTGTGGGCTTTGATAATTTTGTAAAAATATTTACAATGCCTAAATTTACCAAGGCGATAATAAATACAATCAAGTACAGCAGTGTACAGATTTTCCTTGGTCTGCCGTTCCCGATAGTGCTTGCACTTTTGTTTAATGAGATGAAAAATCTTAAATTCAAAAAGTTTGCACAAACAGTAAGTTATTTGCCATACTTCTTATCGTGGATTTCGGTAATAGGTATGTTTTCGGCAATGTTCGCACTTGATGGTACATACAACGATATAATGGAAATTATAGTAGGCGAGGGCTATGTAAGAAAGAACATATTAACCGATGCCGATAATTTCACAGCAATTCTGTTCTGGTCAAACGAATGGAAAAACATCGGCTGGAACTCAATTATATTTCTTGCGGCAATTACGGGTATAGATTCTACCTTGTATGAGGCGGCAATGGTAGACGGTTGCGGAAGGCTTAAACAGATATGGTATATAACAATACCGTGCCTGCTTCCTACAATCGCAATTATATTTATTATGAACACAGCAAGCCTTGTTACATTAAACTTCGAGCAGGTGTTCGGTTTCCAGAATGTTTATATTCAGGAGGAAACAGAGGTTATTAACACACTCGTGTACAGGCAGGGTATTTTAAATGCTGAGTATTCGCTTTCAACAGCATTCGGTCTTGTTCAGGGAGTTGTGTCCTTTGCACTTGTGTTTATAACAAACAAGATTGTAAAGAAATTCTCCGGCATAGGTATTTGGTAATAGGAGGTGGCAAAGTAAATGAAAAAATCAATGAGCGAAAGAATAGGCGATATAATCATAAATATATTTATGGTTTTCATGTGTGTAATAATGATTTATCCATATTTAAACCAGCTTGCCATATCCTTAAATGACGGTACTGATACAATGATGGGCGGTATAACAATCTACCCAAGAGTTTGGACATGGAGTAACTTCCATACAATATTTGCAAATGATTCAATTTTGCAGTCAACATTGGTTACTGTAATAACAGTTATAGGTTCAACAATTTTAACACTTATAGTATGTACAGGCGCGGCTTATGCAATAAAGAAAAAGGATTTGCCGTTCCGCAACCAGATAATATGGTTTTTGATGATACCAAGTTATATATCAGCCGGTGTTATACCTGTGTTTATACTTTTCAGATATCTGCACCTTATGAATAATATTTTGGTATACATATTGCCATCGGCATTTACATTCTATAATGTAATTATAATCCGTACATTCTTAAACGGCTTGCCGGTAGCACTTGAAGAGGCAGCATACCTTGAGGGAGCAAACGAAATGCAGATACTTGCAAAAATAATACTTCCGCTTTGTATGCCGGTATTGGCAACAGTAGCACTGTGGACAATGGTAAACTCGTGGAACGACTGGACAACAACACTTTACTATGTAAATGAGCCAACACTCTTTAAACTTCAGTATGTAATAATGCAGATTATAAAACAAAGCGAGGTTGTTCAGAAAATGGCGAACGAGGCGGCACTTACAGGTACAGGCGGTACATTTAAGGCGAGACCTACCTCGGAGTCAGTTAAAGCGGCGGCAATTATTTTCTCAACACTGCCGATTATTTGTACATACCCATTCTTGCAGAAATACTTTGTAAAAGGTGTAACAATAGGCGCTGTTAAGGATTGATTTTATGAAACAAAAAAAGAAATTGTTTGTATGGGCAACCGAGCATTGCGATTTAGTGTGGCGAAGGTGCTTTGACCGTGACTTTGAATATAACGGGCAGAATTTTGTATCTTATTCAGATTTGGAAAGCTACTATATAATTGATAACATAAAGCTATGTGAGGAAAACCCAAAATATAAATTCACAGTTGAATCGCCTGCGATGCTAAAAAAGTTTTTAGAGCATCACAGCGAGTATGAACCAAAGATAAAAGCACTTATTAAAAGCGGACAGCTTAATATGCCGTTTACAGGCTATTGTATAATAGATTCCAATATGGTAAACGGTGAGAGCATAGTTAGAAATTATCTTTACGGGCAAAATTATTTAAAAAGTAACTTTGATTACACCCCTTATGTTATAGACCGTAACGATGCTTTTGGAAACAGTGCACAGCTTCCGCAAATTGCAAGAGGCTTTGGTGTAAAATGGATATCCGAAATTTCATATTCAAGACCTGATAATTTGTATTGGGAGGGGCTTGACGGAAGCAGGGTGCTTACCTGGCAACCCGATAAAATAGTTTCAACAGGCGGCTACTATAAATACCGCCCTTGCCCCGAATGTAAAGGCTTTAAAATAAAGGATTGCAAAAAATGTAATAACCGACGGATAGACACAGAGTATATGGAAGGTATGAGGGTAAAGCTTTCAAACGAAACAATAAACTATGATGGCGATATACCTCCAATGGTTTATTGTGGCGGAGAGGAAATTTTACCGAATAACCACATTTTTGAATGGATAGACCAAAACTCTGATAAATATGATGTAGAGTTTGCCTGCTACGATTCTTATTTACCTTATTTGCAAAAAATGCTTGATGAGGTTGATACTGTTGGGGCAGAACAATTACATTCCTCAAAAGAGCTTAACACAAATAATACAGGTACTTTTGTTACAAGAATAAACACAAAAAAATCTGTGCGTGAAAACGAAAATGCAATACTCTCGCTTGAAACACTTTTAACGGCATATAGTCTTAATGGCAGAAAATACCCATATAAAGAGCTTGAAAATATATGGTATAATTATTTGTTTACCGTATTTCACGATTCCGTAACCGCAACTCATATAGATGCGGCATACAGCGAAATTATGGATACGGCAAATATGGTAAAAGACGGGGTAAATTTAATAAAGCAAAGTCTTATGACAGAATTGTCAAGGAATTGTGAAAATGTTTTAACTGTGTATAACCCTTATGGATGTATAGTTTCAAACGAGGTAACAATAACGGTTGAAAGCGATTGTGATATTTTTATTACATATAATAATAGCAAAGTTGATATAACCGATTATAAAAAGGCAGATAACCAAATAACACTAACATTTATGGTAAAAGAGCTTGATGCTTTTTCAAAAAGAGAATATATAATAGAAAAAACAGATAAGCCCATAGAAAAATTTGTAGATACCGTTTACCGCATAAACGAGTTTACGGGTAAACCCGTGCTTACAAACGAGGTTGAAAGCCAGACCGAAACTGAGGACATTGAAACATATATAGAAAATGCAAGGTATAAAGTAAAAGCAAACCATAACGGTATATGCGAGATATTTGATAAAAAGCTCAATAAAGTGATAGCTAGCCGGAGCGAATATATGGTAGGTGAGTTTATTTTAGAACACGATGAAGGCTCACCCTGGGCTACACATTCGCCGGATATGCGTCGCTATCCAATGGCAAAGCATACACACCTGACAGAAATTGAAAAAACCGATAGCACGCAAAAGCTTATATATGCAATACGCCCTACGGATTTAGACGGCAACGCGGTTATGGGCTTTAGAGTTAAATATTCCGTTGTACTTAAAGATGATGACATGGTGCATTTTGAAACAAATGTTTTCTGGCACACACAAAATTATCGTTTAAGGATTGCAATACCAACTTTTGGGGATGCAAAGCATTTTTACGATATACCTTACGGCGTTATTGAAAGAAAGCCATATCAGCATAACATTATCCACCCAAACGGTGCAATAAACTGGGCAAGTGCCGCAGGCGACTGGCCAGCAGTAAACTGGGCAGGAGTTGAATGCATAGATTTCAGCCTTGCAATGTTTAATAAAGGCACACCGTCGTATCAGATAAATAAAGATGCAAGGGGTAATACGGTTATATATTTAACGGTACTCAGAAGCCCGACACTGGGTTCGTATCTTAACGAACCTACCGAATATTCAATGACAGATTATTACGGTATGTCAGATAGCGGCGAACATTATTTTGATTATGCAATCAAAGCATACTCGGATGGCTTTGGAAATAATACTGCAGTAGTCGACGGCGTTTCGTATAACGCAAAGCTTGTGACGGCAGGCGGAACACTTGATGTACCAAAGCTTGTAACTTTGAAATGTGAACACGCCAAAATATCGTCGGTCAAAAGGGCGGAGGATGATAATGGCATCATAGTAAGAATTACCGAGTTCCACGGAAAAGATACAAAAGCCGAGCTTGTAATACCCGAAAATATAAAGCCAAAGGCAGTATATATTTCAAACCTTAAAGAGGAAAAGGTACAAAAACTAAATCAGATTGACGGCAAGGTTAAACTTGATATAGGTCATTTTGAAATTAAAACAGTTTATATTGAAATTTAATATAAAACATAAAAAAATTTATAGGGAGGAAAAGAAATGAAAGGATTTAAAAAAGTATTGGCGTTAATCCTTGCAGTATGCATGGTAATGCCGCTTGAAGTCGGAGGCC
>JAZSPJ010000164.1:0-3010 GCA_045537365.1 Clostridia bacterium | reverse complement strand
AGCTTGCTTGCCGACCGCTCCGCAGTGCTCGCGGTACCCGTCAGCGCACCACTCGCCTAAAAACAATTATCAATTGTTTTATTAACGGCTCGTGCCCTCTCAGGGTTCGAGCCCCATTTATTTATATGCAAAACAAAAAAGACACCCAAACGGATGCCTTTTTGTTTTGGCGACGCAGAAGGGGCTCGAACCCTCGACCTCCAGCGTGACAGGCTGGCGTTCTAACCAACTGAACTACTGCGCCATTCGCAACACAATTATTGTATCATATAATTTTTGAGTTGTCAATACATTTTTTATAAAATATATATTTTTTTCATAAGTTTCAAAGGTATAGTGGGTTTGCCTTTAAAATCTTGTTAATATGTACATTGACTTTGCTTTTTAATAATGATATAATTTATAATGTATACATTTTTCTACAAATTAAGGGGGATTAATTGCTATGTTGACACTTGATAAGGTTTTTCAGGCTTCAGTGGTGCTAAAAGATATTATAAGACCTACACCTTTAGTTCGCACAAATTCTATTGCGCCTGACTGTGACCTTTACCTGAAACCCGAAAATCTGCAAAACACAGGTTCTTTTAAATTAAGGGGTTCGGGCTATAAAATAGCAACTTTGTCGGATGAGGAAAAGAAAAAAGGCGTTATCGCTTGCTCTGCCGGAAATCACGCACAGGGCGTCGCTTTAGCTGCATCAAAATGCGGTATTAATTCATTAATATGCCTGCCCGACAGTGCTCCCATATCAAAGGTTGAAGCAACAAAAGGCTATGGCGCACAGGTTTGCCTTGTACCAGGTTGTTATGATGATGCATACCAAAAAGCATTAGAACTCAGGGATGAAAAAGGCTATACCTTTGTACATCCGTTTGACGATGAGGATGTTATTGCAGGTCAGGGTACAATAGCACTCGAAATTGTAAACGAGCTTGCCGATGCTGATGCTGTTATAGTCCCAATCGGTGGCGGCGGACTTATTTCGGGTATATCTTATGTAATTAAAATGCTTCACCCACAAATCAAAGTATACGGAGTTCAGGCAGAGGGCGCACCAAGTATGTATAACTCTATTAAAAACAGCAAAATTGAGTGCCTTGATTCCGTATCAACAATAGCCGATGGTATCGCAGTAAAACAACCGGGCGAAAACACATTCAACCTCGTTAAAAATTTTGTTGACGATATTGCACTGGTAACCGAGGATGAAATATCATCTGCAATACTATCGCTTATAGAAAAACAAAAAATGATTGCCGAGGGTGCAGGTGCAGTTGCAGTTGCGGCGGCAATGTTTAATAAGTTTCCAATTAAAGATAAAAAGGTAGTAAGTTTAGTATCTGGCGGTAATATAGATGTTACCATACTTTCAAGGGTAATTGAAAGAGGTCTTATGAAATCGGGCAGAAGCACAGGCTTGCTATTAGAGCTTATAGATAAGCCCGGTCAGCTTAAAGATATTTCAAGAATTATTGCCGACTGCGGCGGTAATGTAACCAGTGTTCACCACGAACGAGCAGGCGAAATTAAGAATGTTAACGGCTGTTACCTGCGTATTGCAATGGAAACCCGTAATTTTGACCATGTTAATGAAATTATAGAGGCATTAAATAAAGAGGGCTTTAAAATAGTTGACTGATTTGCCCGTAAATAATGAAAGGAATGAATTTATTATGAATAAAGTACATACAAATAATGCTCCCGAAGCAATCGGCCCATATTCGCAGGCAGTTTGCACAGGTAATCTTGTTTTTACATCGGGGCAGATAGCTATTAACCCCGCAACAGGTGTGGTTGAGGCTCAGACAATTGAGGAGCAGACACATCAGGTATGCAAAAACCTAACTGCTGTAATTGAAGCGGCAGGCAGCTCAATGGATAAAGTTATAAAAACCACTTGCTTTTTAAGAAATATTGAGGATTTTGCGGCTTTTAATGCAATTTACGGTACATACTTTACATCAAAGCCTGCAAGGTCTTGCGTTGCCGTGAGAGAGCTTCCAAAAAATGTTTTGGTAGAAGTGGAAGCAATCGCAGAGCTTTAATATCGAGGAGGAAATGATGGACGCAAATAAATATAATGTAGGATATTATCTCCCGCCGGAGATGACATACGACTGGGTTAAAAAAGACCATATCGACAAAGCACCGCAGTGGTGCAGTGTTGACTTGCGTGACGGCAATCAGAGTCTTGTAATACCAATGAGCCTTGATGAAAAGCTTGAATTTTATAAAATGCTCTTAGAAATCGGTTTTAAAGAGATAGAGGTAGGCTTTCCTGCCGCATCGGAAACCGAGTATGAGTTTTTAAGAACATTAATTGAAAATAATATGATACCCGATGATGTTTCTGTGCAGGTGCTTACACAGTGTCGTGAGCATATTATAAGAAAAACCTTTGAGGCATGTAAGGGTGCACCAAATGCAGTAATTCATTTTTATAATTCAACAAGTGTTGCTCAGAGGGAGCAGGTTTTCAGAAAGTCCAAAGACGAAATCAAAAAAATAGCAGTAGAGGGTGCAAAGCTTGTTAAAAAGCTTGCGGCAGAGTATGAGGGTAATTTCCGTTTTGAATACTCACCTGAAAGCTTTACAGGCACAGAGCCTGATTACGCACTTGAAGTGTGTAATGCGGTTTTGGATGTACTTGAACCAGGACCTGATAATAATGTAATAATTAATCTGCCTGTTACGGTTGAAATGAGCTCTGCTCACATATATGCCTGTCAGGTAGAGTATATGCATAAAAATCTTAAATACCGTGAGTATGTAACAATCAGCCTGCATCCTCATAACGACAGAGGCACAGGCGTTGCCGATGCAGAGCTTGCGCTGTTAGCCGGTGCTGACAGAGTTGAAGGCACACTTTTCGGCAACGGCGAGAGAACGGGCAACGTTGACATAATCACTCTTGCTATGAATATGTATTCTCACGGTGTAGACCCCGGTCTTGAATTATCCGATATACCCGCACTCGTTGAAAAATACGAAAAATGCACGAGAATGC
>JAZSPJ010000130.1:0-1849 GCA_045537365.1 Clostridia bacterium | reverse complement strand
ATATTATTTTTAAACATAGTTTAAATAACCAAAATACGGGCAAAAATTTGGTTAAAAATAATATTATTAACGAAAATTGTATAAAATTCAAAAAATGCTTGATTTTATACTGAAAATAGTTTATAATTATTATTCGCATAGTTGTATTTTGTTTTATTAAGTACACTGTGTTAAAAATCCGCCGGGGAGTGTTTGTATGGCTGTTTATACTTTATCAGATTTGCACCTTGCAAAAAGTATTGATAAGCCTATGGATATTTTCGGTATGGGCTGGGCCGGATATATGGATAAAATATACGAAAACTGGCAAAGCACAGTAAATGACGGCGATACCGTTATAATAGGCGGAGATTTATCATGGGCTATGTATTTAGACGAATGTAAACCCGATTTTGATTTTATAGAAGGTCTTAATGGCAATAAGGTTATTTTAAAAGGCAACCACGATTACTGGTGGGAAAGCATAACAAAGCTTAATAACTATGTAGAATCAAACGGGTATAAAACAATGCGGTTTTTACATAATAATTCTTATGTAGCAGAAAATGTGGGTATTTTTGGCACACGAGGCTGGATTACACCGCTTTTCGATAATTTTAAAGAGGCAGACCGCAAAATATACGAGCGCGAGCTTATAAGGCTTGAGCTTTCGTATAACCACTTAAATACAATTAAAACAGACGGTGTAACACCTGTTGCTGTTTTGCATTATCCGCCCGTAAATAAAGAGGGCGAGGTTGATGCAGGCTTTAAAGCATTTTTTGATAAATATAATATAAAGCATTGTATCTACGGACATCTGCACGGATTAGCAGGGCAGAGCGCATTTGGCGGTGAAATATGCGGTGTGAATTTTAAGATTGCATCGGCAGATGTTTTGGAATTTAAGCCATTTAAGCTTGATTTATAAATTAAATCGGCTATTATATAAACATATAATTTTTTAAATAGGGGGAACCTACCAATGAAGTTAATAAAAAACGAAACAGTTGAAAAAAATGTTGTTAAACTCACAATCGAGGTTGACAAAGAAGCTTTTGAAGCTGCTATGCAGAAGTCTTACAAGAAAAATGTAAAATACATTAATCTTCCCGGCTTCAGAAAAGGCAAAGCACCAAGAAAGCTGATTGAAAAAACATACGGAGAAGCTGTATTCTATGAAGATGCAGTTAACTTTGTGTGCCCTGACGCTTATGAGTTTGCAATTAAAGAAGCAGGTATTGAGCCTGTTTGCCAGCCTGAAATTGATATTGAAGAAATCGGTGATGGCAAAAATTTAGTGCTTACAGCACAGGTAACTGTTAAACCTGAAGTTACTTTAGGTGCATATAAAGGCGTAAGTGCAGAGAAAACTGTTTACGAAACAAAAGATGAAGATATAGATGCTGAAATTAAAAATGTTCAGGAACAGAATGCAAGAATGGTTGATGTAGAAAGACCTGTTAAAATGGGCGATACAACAGTAATCGATTTTGAAGGCTTTACCGACGGTGTTGCATTTGAAGGCGGAAAAGGCGAGGACTATACTCTTGAAATAGGTAAAGGTCAGTTTATTCCGGGCTTTGAGGAGGCCCTTGTAGGCGCAGAAATCGGCAAAGAAACAGATGTAAATGTTACATTCCCTGAAGAGTATCACGCAGAGGAACTTAAAGGTAAACCTGCTACATTCAAAGTTACAGTTAAATCAGTACAGGAAAAAGAACTTCCTGAACTTGACGATGAGTTTGCAAAAGATGTAAGCGAATTTGATACATTCGCTGAATACAAAAACAGCATTAAAGAAAGAATGGATAAAGCAAACGAAGCAAGAACACAGTCTGAGTTTGAAAACAATGTAATCGGCGCTGTT
>JAZSPJ010000119.1:0-4587 GCA_045537365.1 Clostridia bacterium | reverse complement strand
CTTAACATAAGCAATTGCGTCGGTTGATATGTTTACACTAACAAAGATACTCTTTCTTTTACATATCTCCAATTTTGTGTTTATAATTGCATTAAAAACATCATTATCTGTAAAAACAAATTTTTGAACAGAATTGAGGTTCTCTGCTAATATTTTTTCAATATAAGTATCTATATCTGAACATTTATTTTTCTCAGCCATTACTTTTATTGCCAACAAATGTTTTTCCAAATCATGTTTTACAGAATATATATTCTCGCTCAATGCCTTCATATTTGTTTCCATTTGCTTTATGTTGTCATGTTGCATCTTTAACAATTGATATTCTATTTTAGTTTCAGTATCCTGTTTAATTTTGTACATGAAGAAAAAAGTAATAATATTTATTACTATCATTATCAAAGCAATATAAAAAATTTGCGTTTGAATATATCGCATTTTTAGAGAAATTTGTGTCAATAGCGTAACGGATATCCATGTCAATAATGGCATACTGGTAAACAAAAACCACTCTTTCAAAGTCAAAACATACTCAGAGTTTATTCGCAATATAAATTTAAATATAATTAATTCTAAAGCTCTGCATATACACAAAATAGCTATGCGGTAAAATGTAAAATCAGCTATTAAATTTTCTGTACTTACTCCTGATATATATGAAAATAAGAAAATAGTTACACTTGCGACAGTAAAAATGATTGCCATTGAAAATACAACAACAAATACTTGCTGAAAAAAATTTCCCTTTAAAAATAGTCTTGTATAAATAATAAGCGTTAATATAACTATGCCTGATAAAAAGCCATCATATACTACAATATGATTAATTAATGAAAGCTCTAAAAAAGCAAGTACCCATGTTGAAACGAATCCTAACTTTGCAAATCTCGTATTTTGCTTAAAGTCAAAAAATTTGGTTATAAAATATGTTAATATAAATATTTGGATAAGGTTTGACAACAATTCAATATGTGTACCCATCATCTTATGCACCTCAAGTAATTTTGGAATTTCTCTTTAGTTTTTGACATATTTGCACGGCTTATTGGCAATCTGTCACCATTAATTAACACACAATCTGTTTTTTCTATTGAACTAATCATTCTGCAATTCACTAAATATCTGCTATGTATACGTATAAACCAATGTTTTATTAATTGTATCTCAATGTTGTCTAATTTATTTCGATAGCTAATCGATTTAGTCTTATCCTTCATTACTGCCTGTACGTAATGGTCGTCAGTTTTAAAATATGCAATTTCCCTAAAACTCAAATCTATCACTCTATTGTTCTCGACATTTATTGTAACAGAAATGTTTTCGTTTTCATCCATCTCAATTTTTTTTATTAGTTTATTAATTACAATTTCCAGCATACTTATTTTTGATTTTGGCACAAACCAAAACGGCTTGTATTCATATGAATTAAAAACCATAGATTCCCTGCTCGAAACGAATACTATTACTATATTATCTCGTATCTTTAAGAGTTTTTCTGCCGTTTCAAATCCATTAATTCCGGGCATTGATATGTCCAAAAAAACTGCATCAATTTTTTTCTTTTTACACAATTCAATAAGAGCATCACCCCTATTACATTTTAGTATATTACATACTTTGTTGTGCTTTTTTGAAACTGTCAAAAGATAAGAATATATTGTATCTATATATAACTGTTCATCATCACAAATTGCTATATTCATAAGTTATCCTCCAGTGTTGACGATATTTAAATACACATAAAGGGCGTTATTCCATTTTGTGAAAAATCACTCATTAAGATACGCCCTTTAATATTTTAAAAATCAAATTTTTAATTATAATTCAATAAGTCCTGCATCATACAGTTTTTGAAGTGACATTAAAATACCAAGCTTTGCATGATACCATGTTAATCCGCCCTGGAAATATACTGCATAAGGCTCACGGATAGGACCATCGGCACTTAATTCTATTGACGAGCCCTGTATAAATGCACCTGCCGCCATAACAACCTTTGACTCATAGCCCGGCATATCCCATGCCTCGGGGGTAACATAGCTATCCACAGGAGCAGCCGCCTGAATACCACGGCAAAAAGCAATCATACGCTCAGCTGTACCAAGCTCAACTGCCTGAATAATATCGTAGCGTGACTCTGTGCCGTTTGGCACTACATTAAAGCCAAGCTTTTCGTATACATTAGCGGCAAAAACTGCACCCTTAACTGCTGATGCAACAACTGTTGGTGCAAGGAAAAAGCCCTGAAACATTGATGTTATAAGACCTAAATTAGCACCTATTTCCTGACCGAGACCGGGTGCGCTTAAACGGTATGAGCAGCTTTCAACGCACTGCTTTGTACCGCATATATAACCGCCGATTGGGGCAAGGCCGCCACCGGGGTTTTTAATAAGAGAGCCGACTATCATATCAGCGCCTACATCTGAAGGCTCGATTATTTCCACAAACTCACCGTAGCAGTTATCTACCATACAGATTAAATCAGGCTTTATGCTCTTGACAAAGGCAATAAGCTCGCCTATTTCTTTTACCGAGAAGGTTTTTCTTGGCTCATAGCCCTTTGAACGCTGAATGGTTACAAGCTTTGTTTTTTCATTTATAGCTTTTTTAATGTTTTCATAGTCAAATGATGAATCGGGCAAAAGGTCAACCTGACGGTATGATACACCCCACTCCTTTAAAGAGCCGTTTGACGGGCGTATGCCTATTACCTCCTCCAAAGTATCATAAGGCTTGCCCACAGGCGATAAAATTTCATCGCCCGGACGTACATTTGCCGCAAGTGCAACAGCTAAAGCATGAGTACCGCAGGTTATTTGCGGTCTTACCAATGCCGCTTCGGTATGAAAGGTATCGGCATATACAGCCTCTAAAGTATCACGCCCCGTATCGTTATAACCATAACCTGTGGTTGCCGCAAAATGTGTGGCATCCACCTTGTTTTTTTGCATAGCCTTTAATACCTTAAGCTGATTATACTCTGCAATCCTGTCAATCTCTTTAAATCTTGACTCAAGACTTTCAAGTATTTTTTCGCCAAACTCAAAAACCTCATCATTTATTCCAAGATTGTTGTACATTTGTTTTTTTGTTTCTTTTTCCATTTGTGAACCTCTTTTTTTAAAATTATTAAACCTCCATAATAACAGGAAGCACAACAGGCTTACGCTTTGTTTCTGCGTAAAGCTGGTCGGATATTCTGGATTTTATCTTGGTTTTAATTGTTGTCCAGTCGGTAATTTTATTTCTTTCGCAATCCTCAAGGCAATTTGCCGCAATGGATTTTATTTCGTCCATAAGCTGTTCGGACTCCCTTACATACACAAAGCCTCTTGATATAACATCGGGGCCTGATAATACTGCACCCGTTGCTCCGTCTATGGTAACAACAACTACTATAAGTCCGCCCTCGGCAAGGTTTTTTCTGTCACGCAGAACAATATTGCCTACATCGCCAACACCAAGACCGTCTACAAACACTTTGCCTGCCGGAACTGTATCGGTGCATTTAGGCTTATCGCCGTCAAGCTCAAGCACTTTGCCTATTTCAAGCATAAAAATATTCTTTGGTTTAATGCCCATCTGAATTGCAAGCTCTGCGTGCTTTTTAAGATGTCTGAACTCTCCGTGTACAGGTATAAAATACTTTGGCTTTGTTAAAGCCATTATCATTTTAAGCTCCTCCTGACAGGCGTGGCCCGATACATGAACATCGTAACCCGTTGTATCGTTTATTACCTCTGCACCTTTTTTATAAAGCTCATTTGCTACATTGCTTACAAATTTTTCATTACCCGGTATAGGATTTGCCGAAACTATTACAAGATCATTTGCAGTAATTTCAACCTTGCGATGGTCGGAAAATGCCATACGGTAGAGGGCACTCATTGGCTCGCCCTGACTGCCAGTTGTTATTATTACAAGCTGATTTGGCGGATATTTTTTAATATCATCTATATCTATAAGCACACCGCTTGGTATTTTCATATAACCAAGATTTACGGCAACATCAACTAAATTGAGCATACTTCTGCCCGACACTGCCACCTTGCGCTTATTGTGATGTGCTGAATTTATAATCTGCTGAACACGATGTACATTTGATGCAAAGGTTGCAACAATTATACGCTTATCGGTTGCTTTAAATACCGATTCAAATGTAGAGCCGACAATGCGCTCGCTCATAGTAAAGCCCGGACGTTCTGCATTTGTGCTGTCGCTCATAAGAGCAAGCACGCCTTTTTTACCAAGCATGCCAAGACGGGTTAAATCGAGCATATCGCCATCAATTGGTGTGGTATCTATTTTAAAATCTCCCGTGTGCACAATTACACCCTGCGGTGTATGGATTGCAAGCATAACCGCATCGGCAATTGAGTGGTTTGACCTTATAAACTCAACCTGAAATGCGCCTACCTTTACCCTGTCGCCGGGGTTTACAACATTCAGCTTTGATTTATTGAGCAGATTATGCTCCTTTAATTTATTTTGTACAAGACCTAATGTAAGTGTTGTACCGAACACAGGCACATCTATCTCCTTTAAAAGATATGCCAGCCCTCCAATATGGTCCTCATGACCGTG
>JAZSPJ010000048.1:0-16940 GCA_045537365.1 Clostridia bacterium | reverse complement strand
TCTTCCTAAGACCGCTTGGCCTCCGACTTCTCTCAAGTGTATCGGTATGGCTTGTTAATATAATAAATATATGCACCGAAAAAGCGGGCTTTTGTATTTTGTCTATAATTAAATTCATGAAAATAAGTATCCCTGTTTATGCAGGTATAGGTGCTTTTACAGGAAAAATAGGAAGCAGTTTCTATGAATATGTTTTTATGATAAGCGGTGGATTTTTGTATGGTTTTATAATTAAAATTGTAATACCCTTAATAGGATATATAGCGATGCTTAATATTATAAGTTCGGTGTTTGATATGGAGTTTGGCAAAACAACATATAAAACCGTACTTACAACATTAAAAACATTACTTGAAATATTAATTGCTCTGTTTGCTATGCTGTATTCTGTATGGATAGCACTCGGCAGGGGTGCAACATTTGCAGGAATTGGAGCGGTTAAGTTTGCCATTGCCAAATTTGTACCTGTAGCGGGCGGATTTCTTGCTGATTCGGCAGATGGCATAGCTGGGGCGTTTACGGGAATAAAAGCAAGCACGGGTATTGCCTGCGCTGTAAGTGTTTTGCTTATATCATATTTACCTGCGCTTTATATAGGCATATATGCAATAATTGCAAAAATTCTTGTAATTATTACATCTCCATTAGGTCAGCCAAATCTTACCGAGATATTAAAAACGGGGGATGAGGCGCTGGGTATGCTTTTTGTACTGATTGTATGTATTGCAACACTGTTTGTAATTACTGTTTCAATATTAATATCGGGTGTTTTTTAGAATACAAGGATGAGTTTATGAGTATACATATAAAAGAATATTTAAGTATTTTAATAATAATCGGAACTGCAAAGGTGTTTTTCGGAAACAAAAAACTAGATGGAACATTAAAGCTTATAAGCTTTTTTGCAATGATGAGTATGATTGTAATGCCTTTGGCAAATTCTGTTATACAGGGGGATTTTATTAAGCTTTCAAAGTATTTTAAAGCGGATAACATTATAAATTCCGGGGAATATACCGATTATTTTGCAAAAGCTGTTGCAGACGGTGTTATAGATGAAAATATAGCTTTAGCAGAAAATGCATTTAAAGCCGAGTTCGTTTTAAGGGGAATTAATGTATATAAGTGCAGAGCAAGTTATAACGGCACATTTAATATAGATATAAGTGCTGATGGCATAATTGATGAGGATAAACTAAACAGGCTTAAAGATAAATACGGTGTAGACAAGGTCCGGATAAGGCTGGTGAATTCAAATGAATGAAACAGTGCATAATTTTTTTAAAAAGCATTGTATAAACACAAAAAAATTAATTATATGTATATCTTTGCTTTTTTCAGGTATTTTATTATGTCTGTTTAATAAAGGCGGAGGTGCAAAAACAATTGAAAAAGAAGCACCGCTCTTAACCCGCACGCAAACAGAGCAAAAGCTGTGCGATATACTTGAAAAAATACAGGGCGTCGGCAGTGTGGATGTTATGGTAACATACAATGAGGAAAAATCATACAGTTATTTTGACAGTACTCCAAAAGAGGATATATCAAAAATACAAGGGGTTGTAGTTGTTGCATCGGGTGCAGAAAATGACATGGTAAAAAGTGATATTATATATGCTGTTTCAGCTCTTCTGGATGTAGAGCTGTGCAATATAAAGGTATATAAGCAAAACTAATATGTGAGGGGCTGTGAATTAAAATGGTATTTAAGGGAAAACAGATTATAGTAGGCGCAATGGTGTTGCTGATAGGTGCGGCAGGTTATTTAAACTGGAGCTACGATGCAGGCGATGATATTAATGTGGCTCAAAACAGTGAGGATTATATGCCAATAGGTAAAAGCCAGGCGGTTTTTTCACAAAGCGATGATGCTGTAACCGTTTCGGGCGATAATGTGAAAAAGGATGAAAAAAGCTCTCAAAAACAAACGGAAAGCTCAAAAAAGGATGATAAAACAACAGTTGCTAAAATAAAGCTAGAAAGGGACAGTAAAAGAAGTGAGTCAATAGAATTAATAAAATCAACCCTGCTTAAAGGAGATGCCAATCAGGAATTAAAAGTTGAGGCACAGAAAAAAATACTTGAAATTGCTGACCAGATGGATAAAGAGCAAAGCATTGAAAGCCTGATTTCTGCCAAGGGACTATCAGATTGTGCTGTATACATTACCGACAGTGTAATAAATGTTGTTACCGAGCTTTCCGGTCTTACAGAAAGCCAGACTGCACAGATAAGAGAGATAGTTTATAATTTTACCGAAAATAATAATATAAAAATAGTTGAATTAAATCAATAATTGTGGTATACTTTACTTATAATGAATTTTTTCTTGTAAGGAGGAATACTTTATGACAGATAAAATTAATGCAAATAACACAAATGAAGAGATTTTTGATACGGAAAATGAAATTAATGATACAGTAAATCAAAATGCATCCAGCGTAAAAATTTCCGATGAGGTAATTTGTACAATAGCATCAATTGCGATTAAGGATGTTAAGGGAGTTATGGGGCTTGGAGCATCTTATGTAAGCGGTATTGCTCAAAAGCTTGTAAAAAAAGCTCCCGCACCTAAAGGTATAAAGGTATCAACGGGTGAGGATTATGTTGTTATAGATATCAGCGTAAATGTTGAGTACGGAGTAAATATACCGTCTGTTGCATGGGATGTACAGGATAATGTTAAAAAATCGGTTGAGGCTATGACAGGTCTTACAGTTGAAAAGGTTAATGTTCATATTGTAGGTGTAGAACAACCCGATTTTAAAGCAGGCGAGAATATTGAAAACGAGGAAGAATAATTTAAAATACACAGGATTTTTTACATTACTTGGAGGAATATATGACCAGAAGCGAGGCAAGAGATTTTGCATTTAAAATAATATTTTCTTATCCGTTTCACGAGGAAATGACTTTACAGGCATACACCGAGCAGTGCTATGCCAATTTGACTGACTTAAAAATAAACGATAATAACAGGCAGTACATTGAAGGTGTAACAAATAAATGCTTTGAAAATTTAGACGATATAGACGAGCTTATAAGCAGTTCTTTGAAAAATTGGAAAATAGAGCGTATATCGGGCGTTAACAGAGCACTTTTAAGGCTTGCTGTTACCGAGATTAAGTATTTTGACGATATACCCGACAAGGTTTCGATTAACGAGGCTGTAGAGCTTGCGAAGCCTTATGGCGATGACGATTCGCCATCGTTTGTTAACGGTGTTCTGGGTAATATAATTAAAGGCTGATTATGGGTATAGTAACAGTTGGCAGACTTAACGGATATTTAAAAAAAGTAATAGATAACGATTTAAATTTAAAGGATTTGTGGGTCAGGGGAGAAATATCGAATTTCAAACCCCATATAAGCGGACACATTTACCTTACATTAAAGGATGAAACATCACAAATAAAAGCTGTGATGTTTAAAGGCAATGCAACAAGGCTTAATTTCGTTCCGTCAAACGGTATGAAGGTATTAGTGTTTGGAAAAGTATCCGTATATGAGCGTGACGGGCAGTATCAGTTTTATGCAGAAAATATGATACCTGACGGTAAGGGCGAGCTGTATGCCGCTTATGAACAGCTTAAGGAAAAGCTGCTTAATATGGGGCTTTTTGACGAAAGCCATAAAAAGCCAATACCCCGCATGCCTCAAAAAATAGGAGTTATAACATCATCAACGGGCGCTGCAATAAGGGATATTTTAAATATTCTTTCCCGCCGAAGCCCTATGACAGAGGTTTTGATTTATCCTGCACTTGTACAGGGCGTAGGTGCGGCAAAATCAATTGCGGACGGTATTTGCGCACTTGACGGTATGGGCTTGGATGTAATTATTATTGGCAGAGGCGGCGGTTTAATAGAGGATTTGTGGGCATTTAACGATGAAGCACTTGCTCACACTATTTTCAATGCCAAAACTCCGATTATATCCGCAGTGGGACACGAAACCGATTTTACAATTGCCGACTTTGTTGCAGATATGCGAGCTCCCACACCATCGGCGGCGGCAGAGCTTGCAACAAGTGATATGGGTGGGATTTTAAACTTTATAAGTACAGCAAAAATAAGAATGGCAAATGCTCTTGTAAATAAAACAGAGCTTATGAGCCGTTGGTTTAAATCCGTTGTTAAAGATGACTTTTATATGTTGCCAAATAAGTGCATAGAAAATATGAGCGATAAATTGAATATGCTTGCAGACGATATGACAGATGCTTATGTAAATACATTAAAGGATATGTCGGCAAAGCTAAACAGGCTTTATACGGCACTTTGGGCATTGGGACCTCAAAATGTATTAAATAGGGGATTTGCCATTGTAACAGGCAATAGAGGAACTATAAAGAGCACAAAGGATGTAAGTGGCGGAGATACAATCAATATACGGCTGGCCGACGGTACAATAAAAGCCGAGGTATGCGAATAAATATACGGGAAAGAGGTATTTTGTTATGCCTGCAAAAAAGAATAGTTTTGAAAATAATATGGCGGAGCTTGAAAAGATAGTGTCACAGCTTGAGAACGGCGAAGCACCGCTTGATGAGTGTATAAGCCTTTTTGAAAGCGGAGTAAAGCTTGCCGATGAGTGTGCAAAAATGCTTGAAGGTGCAAAACAAAAGGTTAAAATACTAACAGAAAACGGCGAACAAGATTTTATGCTTAAGGATGAATAAAATATGTTAAACGAAACGGAAAAAAAAGATTTTTTAAATCAGTATAACTCAAAAATAAATAAAATAGACGGGTTTATCGAAAACCACTTAAAAAGCCTTGAAAATGTTGAGACAAGCCTTAAGGATTCGCTGTTTTATGCAGTATTAAACGGAGGTAAGCGTTTAAGGTCTATTTTATGCATTGAAACAGGTAAAGCTTTTGGTGCAAGAGAGGACAAGCTCTTGCCTTTTGCATCGGCAATTGAATATATTCACGCATATTCACTTGTGCATGATGACCTGCCGGGTATGGATAATTCCGATACAAGGCGCGGTATGCCAAGCTGTCATATAAAATACGGTCTTGGTCCTGCAATACTTACAGGTGATGCACTTTTAAACCTTTCGTATGAGCTTATGACAGATAGCTGTATTAATTCGGATAATTCAAACAAAACCCTTAAAGCAATGAAAATAATTGCAAAATCAGCAGGTGTTTACGGTATGATAAACGGACAGGCTGTTGACCTTAAAGTATCCGACTCACGAAAGGCAAGCTTTGATACGCTTATAGGTCTGATAGAGCAAAAAACAATGGCACTTATAAGATGCTCGGTTTTAAGCGGTGCATACATTGCAGGGTGCGACGATGATACAATTAAAAAGCTTGACGAGTTTTCGTATAATCTCGGACTTGCTTTTCAGATAAGGGATGATTTTGAGGACGAGGCAGAGGATGAGGCTTCAAACCAGAACAGTCCGAACTTTATAAATATACTTGGCAGAGATAAGGCTAAAGATTATCTTATTGAAACATCCGATAAAGCCAAAAACATAATTAAAGAATTTGAAAACACAGAGTTTATACAAAGGTTTTTGGATTATCTTTTTTAAAGTTAAATATAGTGGCGCAGTATCCTAGTCAGATCGGTTAGATTTTAAGGTGGGCCTAAAAATCCATTAAAGGGCATATCGATGAAGTTCCTGGTGTTTGCTTCTTACGCCCAGTCTGGGGCTTATGCTGGGAGTTAAGGTTTAAGGGCGATCCGCAACGGCATGCGGGCGTTGACCCTTTTTCCGTGGAGACCTAAATTCGTAGGTAACAAGTGGGCAAAATGGCATTTATGCTGTTTTAGTCCCAAACTGTACAATGTGCTTTTTATAAGACAAAGCTACTTACGGTTTAGGATAAAACCTGTTTTGCGGTGTGGGTAACAAACATGCTGTGAGCAGTGTAGCCTGCCTTGAGTGAGTATGGTGGATGATTGTTCATATACATTGGCAACGGCCATTGCCGATTGTGTAATTGCTTTTGAAACCATATTTGCAAAAGAGGCTAAGATTTTAACCAGACTGTGAGGAAAACTCCTAGGCTGTTTTATACAATGGATTGCAGTACGGACTAAGTGGTAATTTAGCAATGCTCTCGGCAACGAAGCATACAAGGCTTTAAATGGGAACTGCTGATTTGGCGACAAAACAGTAGCCTTGTGGGAAATCCGGCTGAACCTAAGCCGTAAATTTTACATTGTATATTGCCACTATACATATATTAAACTAAAGAGGTATTAATTAATAAAATGAAAAAAATTAAACCAAATTATAAATGGGTTATTACAATAACAACTGCGGCTTTTTTTATTTCGCTTATTGTCGGCACTTTAACAAAGGTTTTTGTTGATGATGTGGCGATGGCGGTTGCTTTTTTAATATTGCTTGTTGTTATACTTTTAGGTATTGTATTTGATGTATTGGGGCTTGCGGTTGCAACATGTACTGAAGTACCGTTTCACTCAAAGCTTACAAAAGGGCAAAAAGAGTATAAAGAGGCGATTACCTTAATACGAAATGCGGAAAAGGTATCGAGCTTTTGCAATGATGTTGTTGGTGATATTGCGGGCGTAATATCAGGCGGTCTTGCAGGCTCAATTGTTTTGAATATGGTCAATAATTACGAGGGCTTAAATTCTCTGGCACTAGACCTTTTGCTTACCGCATTAGTTGCGGCAATTACGGTTGGCGGTAAGGCTTACGGAAAAAGCTTTGCAATTAATCAAAGCCAGATAATTGTAGAAAAAACTGCAAAATTAATATATTTTTTCAAAAAGCTGTTACCAAGGAAATAATAATAGCGCAAAGGATGGAATATGGGTATTTTAGAAGGAATTAAATCTGTTGATGATATTAAAAAGCTTAATTTGGCAGAGTTTGATATACTTGCCGGTGAGATAAGACAGTTTTTAATAAATAATGTTATGGTTACGGGGGGGCATCTCGCATCTAATTTAGGTGTTGTAGAGCTTACCCTTGCTTTGCATAGGGTGTTTAATTTGCCTTGCGATAAAATCATATACGATGTAGGGCATCAGGCTTATGTCCATAAAATGCTTACAGGCAGAATGGACGGGTTTAAAACCTTAAGACAACTCGGCGGCTTGTCGGGCTTTCCGAAAATAAGGGAAAGTGAGTATGATAGCTTTGGAACAGGTCATGCAAGCACATCTATATCTGCGGCAGTAGGTATGGCAAGGGCAAGGGATATACTTGGAGAAAACTATAATGTAATAGCCTTTATAGGTGACGGTGCAATGACAGGAGGTATGACCTTTGAGGCACTTAACGATGTAGGACTTAATAAAACAAAAATGATTATTGTGCTTAATGATAATGAGATGTCAATCGAAAAGAATGTTGGCGGTCTCAGTGCATATCTTTCAAAATTAAGAGTTACCGCAAAGTACAGAAAAACAAAGGATGCAGTTCAGGGCGCACTTGTAAATAAAGGTAAAGTGGGCGATGCACTTTCAAGGTTTTTAAAATCTACAAAAGAGCGCATAAAATATGCAACAATTGCCGCTCCTTATTTTGAGTCTATCGGTATAACATATATTGGTATTATAGACGGTCACGATATAAACCAGCTTACAGAAATTTTTGAAGCGGCAAAATCAATGGACGGGCCTGTGCTTATACATACCTTTACTAAAAAAGGTCTTGGCTATGCCGATGCTGAAAAAAGCCCTGAAAAATATCACGGTGTAAGCTGTACGCTTAATGATGAGGAGGATAATCAAAATTCCACAGAAAGCTTTTCTAAATTAAGCGGGAATATTCTTACAAAGCTTGCGCACACAAATAAAAATATAACGGCAATAACTGCGGCTATGATGTCGGGGTGCGGTCTGAATTCTTTTGCAATGGAATTTCCTGAAAGATTTTTTGATGTGGGTATAGCCGAGCCTCACGCTGTTACAATGGCGGCAGGTATGGCGTCGAGAGGCGTTGTGCCTTTTGTATATATGTATTCAACTTTTCTGCAGAGGGCGTATGACCAGATTCTGCACGATGTTTGTATTCAGAATCTTCATGTTGTATTTATGATAGACAGAGCAGGTCTTGTAGGTGAGGATGGCGAAACGCATCAGGGGCTTTTTGATATATCATTTTTAAATCATATACCAAATGTAACCTTGCTTGCACCGGGAGATGCAGGTGAGCTTAAACAAATGATGGAGTACGCATTAAAGGCAGACGGTCCTGTGTTTATACGATACCCCAAGCATAACGCAAAAATCTGCGAAACCAGCGATTTTTGCATATCAAAAGCTAAAATTCTTAAAGAAAATCCAAATGCGGCTTGTACAATTATTTCTGAAGGTACAATGGCAGATGTTGCTGTTTTTACCTCACAACTTCTTGAACAGAAGTATGGCATAAGTGCAGATGTTATAAACTTAAGAACCTTAAAACCGTTTGACAAGGGTGCAGTAACTTATGCAATTAAAAAAACAAAATGTATTTTTACACTTGAGGATAATCAGATTTACGGCGGTATGGGAAGCCTTATACTTACTGAATTAAATGATGAGATAAAGAAAAACAACGCATCTTTTGATATTTTGGGATTTCCTGATGAGTTTATACAGCACGGCTCAAGGGGATCTGTATTTGAATTGTATAAGCTTGATGCAGAAAACTTAGCAAATCATATTTATGAGAGGATACAAAGCAAATGAACGCAAGACTAGATACTGAACTTGTAAACAGAGGCTTGGTTGAAAGCCGTGAAAAGGCTAAAGCACTTATAATGGCAGGCTCGGTTTATATAGACGGTCAAAAAGCATATAAAGCAGGAGATAAGGTAAAGGACGGTCAGCTTATAGAGGTTAAGGGTGAAAAATTGCCTTTTGTAAGCAGGGGAGGTCTTAAGCTTGATAAATCCATAAAATGCTTTAATATAGACTTAAACGGCAAAACTTGTGCAGATATAGGCGCATCAACGGGCGGTTTTACCGATTGTATGCTTCAAAACGGCGCAGATAAGGTTTATGCAATAGACGTAGGCTACGGTCAGCTTGCGTGGAAACTTAGAAACGACAGCAGAGTTATAAATATGGAAAAAACCAATATCCGATATATAGATTTTAATTTGCTTGAGGACGATATTGACTTTATATCCATAGATGTTGCTTTTATATCTTTAAAGCTTGTACTGCCTGTTGCATATCAGATGCTTAAAGTTGGCGGAGGATTGGTTGCACTTGTAAAACCGCAGTTTGAGGCTGGCAGGGAAGAGGTTGGCAAAAAGGGAGTAGTAAGGGATAAAGCAGTACACAAAAATGTGTTTGAAAATATTGCGCTTTTTGCAAAAGAGCTTGGCTTTAAGGTGCTCGGGGTGGACTATTCTCCTATCAAGGGTCCTGAAGGCAATATCGAATTTTTACTTTATCTGGCTAAAGATGACACAAGCGATATGCCGGATGACGAGCTTTTAAATGCTATTAATAAAACTGTTGACGAAGCACACAGTATGTAACGGGAGATTGTTGTATGAACGGCGATAATTCTAACAATAGAAAAAATTTTGTTTTTGACGATACACATTTTGAGCTTAATTACGAACACAAGGAAATCCAGCAAGATACAGAGGCACAGTATGCCGATAAAAGGATTGCAGGCGATCTGGATTTTTTTGCAAAGGATGAGCGAAAGAAAAAGAGAGAGAATAATAAAAATAAAGACCAGGATAAAAAGCCCGGAAATGAACATGACGGACATCGTCAAAGAATGTATAAAAGATTGCTTGAAACAGGCTTAAACGGCTTTCCTGAACATGAGGTACTTGAAATGGTGCTTTATACAGCTTTTGCAAGAGGTGATACTAAACCGCTTGCACGCACTTTGTTAAAAGAATTTTCATCGCTTAAAAATGTTTTAAATGCAGATCCCCGTGACCTTATGACAGTTAAAGGAATAAGCTACACAACTGCGGCAAAACTAATGCTGTTTAAAGAAGTAATGGAATATACTAAATTAAATGATACAGAGCTTAAACTTACTACCGTAGAAGAAATAGGTGAGTATTGTATAAAACATTTTGGTGATAAAGCTGTTGAAAGTCTTTATTTGTTATCCTTTGACAAAAAGGATAATCTGAAGTCGGTTAATTTAATAAGCACAGGCAATGAAACACAAACAGAAGCAAATGCTAATGAAATAATAAGATGCGCAAATATGTTAAAGGCAGAAAAAGTTGTTTTATGTCATAATCATACTATTGAAAATGTAAATCCGTCAAGTAACGATATTAACCTTACAAATAAATTAAGAGAGATTCTGGATATTTTAAATGTTGAATTGGCTGATCATATAATCTGTACCCGCACACAGTACACAAGTCTGGCGGATAGGAATATGATAAACTATATTATAAAAAAAGATTTATAAAAAGGAGTTTTTTAATATGATATATGTACTTTTTGCAGAAGGGTTTGAAGAGGTTGAAGCATTGACTGTAGTTGATGTTTTAAGAAGGGCAGATATAGATACAAAAACAGTATCGGTAAAAGATGATAATAATGTAACAGGTTCTCACAACATATCAATTTTATGTGATATAAGTATTAAGGATGTTGATTATGATTGTATAGATGCAGTTATTTTCCCCGGCGGAATACCCGGTACACCCAACCTTAAAGCCAGCGATGATGTAAAAAAACTTACAGATTATGCATATAATAACGGTAAATATATAGGTGCAATTTGCGCCGCACCAAGTGTTTTTGCTGACTGGGGATATTTAAACGGCAAAAGAGCGACAGCCAATCCGTATTTTATGGATAAGCTTCCCGGTGCAAAGGCATTAAAAAAGCGTGTTGTATGTGACGGAAATATTATAACATCACGTGCCGCAGGAACGGCTTGTGAGTTTGCTTTGGAGTTTGTAAAAGTATTCAAGGGTAAAGAACTTGCAAATAAGTTAAAAAAAGATATGCTTTATAAATAGAAAAACAAAAAAAAGGCTGCCGTAGCAGCCTTTTTTTAATTAAGCTCAATTAAGCCATAGTTTCCGTCTTTTCTTTTATATACAACATTTTTGTCGTCGGTTGCGGAATTATTAAATATATAAAAATTATGTCCCAGCAAATTCATTTGAAGTATTGCCTCTTCAACACTCATAGGTTTGTTTTCGTAGGTTTTAGTTTTAACAATTTTAAACTCTTCCTCTTCTTTGATGTGTTCAAACTCACTTGTAGGTGCAAATGCTTCGGAGCGAAGCTTCTTTTCAAGTCTTGTTTTTTGCTTTCTTATTTGTCTTTCAAGAACATCCTCTGCCTTATCTATAGCCGCATACATATCCTCGTTTGCAACCTCGGCTCTGAAAATCATACCTTCAAAATAAATGGTTACCTCAACTATCTGGCTGTCTTTCTGAACTGAAAGTGTAACATTGGCTTCGGCATTTTCGCCAAAGTATTTATCCAGTTTGTTAAGCTTTCTTTCGGTGTAATCGTTTAAGCCTGCTGTAATGTCGATTTTCCTTCCTGTAATGGTGATTTTCATAAATATCAGTCCTTTCGTTTATTTGTTAATACCATTATACACCATTATTTGTTAAATGTAAACATCTTTTTTGAAATTTTCATAAAAAAACTGGTAAAATTATATTGTTTTTGTAAGATGTCTTGTAACATGACAGCTTATATTAACAGCACAGGGCAGAGATGCTATATGTGTAGGAGCAGTTTCAATGTTTAAACCTATTGCGGTAGTTCTGCCTCCAAAGCCCTGCGGACCTATTCCTGTATTATTTACAATTGTAAGTAATTCATTTTCTAAATCTGCATATAATTTGTCAGGGTGATGTGTGTCAATGCTTCGTGTAAGGGCTTTTTTTGCAAGCTGTGCAACACCCTCAAAATCAGAACCGATTCCAACACCTATTACAATAGGCGGGCATGGATTTGCGCCGGCTTTTTCAACGGTTTCTTTTACAAAGCTTTTTATGCCCTCAATTCCCTGAGAGGGTGCAAGCATTTTTACAGCACTCATATTTTCACTGCCAAAGCCTTTGGGAGCAATGGTAATTTTTATATTGTCACCATCGGTAAATTCATAATGTATTATGGCAGGTGCGTTGTCGCCTGTATTATTTCTTACAAGTGGGTCAGCTACAACACTCTTTCTTAAATACCCCTCTGTATAACCCTGCCGTACACCTTCATTAATAGCATCTGTAAGGTTTTTACCCTCTATATGTACATTACTTCCTATTTTAACAAAAAATACTGCCATTCCTGTATCCTGACAGATTGGCATTTTTTCTTTTTCGGCTATTTCGGCATTTTTTATTATTTTTGATAGTATTTCTTTTCCAACAGGTGATTTTTCGCTTTTTTCAGCATTTTCAAGTGCACATTTAATATCACAAGGCAATATGTAATTTGCTTCCATGCACATATTTTTTACCGTTTCGGTAATTATATCCGAATTAATTATTCTCAAATTAATCATTCCTTTTTATTATCTTTGTTTTATTCTATCATATCATTGGTATTTTTGCAAATAAATAATATAATTTATTAATAAAATAGTTTAAAACACTTGACGATTTAATAATAGTATGTTAAAATATTAACAAAGTTAAAAGAAAGTATTTGTAATATTTGTATAAAAAATTTTTTTCAAGGAGGAAGGTCCAATGAATAAGGAATACAAAATCGTTGACAGTGTTGAAACACTTGAGACTGCCTTAAAAGCGTTGCGTGAGGCGCAAAAGGTGTTTGCCGGCTTCACACAGGAGCAGGTAGATAAAATATTTTTAGCGGCTGCAACAGCGGCAAATAAGCAAAGAATAGCTCTTGCCAAAATGGCTGTTGAGGAAACAGGCATGGGTATTGTAGAGGATAAGGTTATAAAAAATCACTATGCGGCGGAATATATTTACAATGCATATAAAGATACAAAAACCTGCGGTGTTGTTGAGGAGGATAAGGCTTACGGTATTAAAAAAATAGCAGAGCCTATAGGTGTAATCGGTGCGGTTATACCAACAACAAACCCTACATCAACAGCAATTTTCAAAACACTTTTAGCACTTAAAACAAGAAATGCAATTATAATTAGCCCCCATCCAAGAGCAAAAAAAGCTACAATTGAGGCTTCAAAAATAGTATTGGAGGCGGCTGTTAAAGCAGGCGCACCAGAGGGTATAATTGATTGGATAGATGTACCAAGCTTAGAGCTTACCAATATGGTAATGAAAGAAAGCGATATTATTCTTGCAACAGGCGGCCCGGGTATGGTAAAGGCGGCATATTCAAGCGGTACACCTGCACTTGGCGTAGGCGCAGGCAATACACCTGCAATTATAGATGATACTGCAGATATAATAATGGCAGTTAACTCAATAATACATTCAAAAACCTTTGATAACGGTATGATTTGTGCATCAGAGCAGAGCGTTATAATTCTTGATAAAATATACAAAAAGGTTAAGGATGAATTTGCATACAGAGGTTGTTATTTCTTAAAGGACGACGAGCTTGATAAGGTTAGAAAAACAATTATAATAAATGGTGGCTTGAACGCAAAAATTGTTGGTCAGAGTGCATTTAAAATAGCACAGCTTGCAGGTGTGGATGTACCTGAAAACACAAAAATTCTTATAGGCGAGGTTGAAAGTGTTGAGCTTTCCGAAGAGTTTGCACACGAAAAATTATCTCCAGTACTTGCTATGTATAAAGCTAAAAACTTTGAGGATGCGCTGCAAAAAGCTGAACAGCTTGTTGCAGACGGCGGTTTCGGACACACATCATCACTTTATATAAATACAGCAACAGAGCAGGAGAAAATGGCTGAGCACGCAAGCCGTATGAAAACCTGCCGTATACTTGTAAATACACCGTCATCACACGGCGGTATAGGCGACCTTTACAACTTTAAACTTGCACCGTCGCTTACACTCGGATGCGGTTCATGGGGCGGTAACTCAGTTTCGGATAATGTTGGTGTAAAACATCTTTTAAATATAAAAACTGTTGCTGAAAGAAGGGAAAATATGCTTTGGTTCAGAGCGCCTGAAAAGGTATATATTAAAAAAGGCTGTCTGCCTGTTGCACTTGATGAGCTTAAAAATGTTATGGGTAAAAAGAGAGCATTTATTGTAACCGATAACTTCCTTTATGAAAATGGATTTACAAAGCCTATAACCGATAAGCTTGACGAAATGGGCATTGCTCATGCAACATTTTTTGATGTACAGCCTGATCCGACACTTTTAAATGCTAAAAACGGTGCGGCGCAGATGAGTGCATTCAAGCCTGATACAATTATTGCCCTTGGCGGCGGCTCGGCTATGGACGCTGCAAAAATTATGTGGGTACTTTACGAGCACCCCGAAGCAGACTTCATGGATATGGCAATGAGATTTATTGATATAAGAAAAAGAGTATACACATTCCCTAAAATGGGCGAAAAAGCATACTTTATTGCAATTCCTACATCTGCAGGTACAGGCTCGGAGGTAACACCTTTTGCAGTTATTACCGATGAGGAAACCGGTGTAAAATATCCGCTTGCTGATTATGAGCTTATGCCAAATATGGCAATTATAGATACCGATATGCACATGTCGGCACCAAAAGGATTAACTGCCGCATCGGGTATAGATGCTGTAACTCACGCAATTGAGGCTTATGCCGCAATGCTTGCAACAGATTATACCGACGGACTTGCTATTAAAGCACTCAAAACAATATTTGAGTATCTGCCAAGAGCTTATGAAAATGGCGCTACAGATGTTGAGGCAAGAGAAAAAATGGCAAACGCTGCTACAATGGCAGGTATGGCATTTGCAAATGCATTCCTTGGTATATGCCACTCAATGGCACATAAGCTTGGTGCTTTCCATCACTTACCGCACGGTGTTGCAAATGCACTTATGATAAATGAGGTTATAAGATTTAACGCATCTGAAACACCTGTAAAAATGGGTACATTCTCACAGTACGACCATCCGCACACACTGGCTCGTTATGCTGAAATTGCAGATTACCTCGGCATAAAAGGTAAAACTGATGAGGATAAGCTCGAAAATCTTATAAAAGCACTTGACGAGCTTAAAGCAAAGGTTGGTATTAAAGCTACAATTAAAGACTACGGCATTGATGAAAAAGACTTTTTAGATAGACTTGACGAAATGACCGAGCAGGCGTTTGATGACCAGTGCACAGGTGCAAACCCAAGATATCCGCTTATGAGCGAAATAAAACAGATGTATCTTAATGCTTACTACGGAGGTGCAAAATAATGAAACTTGATAATATCATAGCTGTAAGACCTAATAAAACAGTATACCGTGACGGTAACATTGCAATAAAGGTTTTTAATGATGAATACTCAAAAGCAAATGTATTGAACGAGGCTTTAAATCAGGCAAGAGTAGAGGAAACAGGTCTTAATATTCCAAAGCTTTTAGAGGTAACCACCATAGACGGCAAATGGGCGATAGTTACAGAGTATATAGAGGGTAAAACTCTTGCAGAGCTTATGGCTGAACATCCTGAGAAAAAGGATGAATATTTAGAATTGTTTGTTGACCTTCAGTTAGAGATAAACAGTAAAAGAGCTCCGAATCTTAATAAATTAAAGGATAAAATGAACAGCAAAATTTCTATGGCAAATCTTGACCCTACAACAAGATACGACCTTCACACAAGGCTTGAGGCTATGCCAAAGCACACAAAGGTATGTCATGGCGATTTTGACCCGTCAAATGTAATTATATCTGCAGACGGAACTCCGTATATATTGGACTGGGCGCATGTAACACAGGGCAATGCTTCGGCTGATGCGGCAAGAACATATCTTTTGTTCAACCTTATGGGTGAGAAGGAAACAGCAAAAAAATATCTTGATTTATTTTCTAATAAGAGTAACACTGCGAAGCAGTATATCCAGCAATGGTTGCCGATAGTTGCGGCTTCTCAGTCTGTAAAAGGCAATCCTGAAGAAAGAGATTTTCTTTTAAGCTGGGTAAGCGTAGTAGATTATCAATAATTAGGTTAAAATATACAATAAAAAGCGAAAAAACCTTAAAGGTTTATTCGCTTTTTTTGTTTAAATTACTTGTTATTTATTGGTTTTTGTGCTAAAATAATTAATTGGTGCTTGCACCGAATATTATAAAAAAGAGGGATTTTATACAAATGAGTACATTACTGTCAGTTTCAATAGCATTACTTGCAGGTTTGCTTATGACAAGATTATTTAAACCGCTTAAATTGCCGTCGGTTACTGCATATCTTATTGCAGGTGTTTTGATTGGTCCGTATTTCATGGGTCAGCTTGGAATACACGGACTTGGCTTTGACACACACGAAAGTGTTTCAAAATTAGGTCTTGTGTCAGATGTTGCACTTGGATTTATAGCATTTTCCATAGGAAGCGAATTTGTGCTTGACGATTTAAAAAAGACGGGTAAGCAAGCAACCGTAATAGGTATAATACAGGCACTTGTATCAACCTTATTTGTAGATATAGCGCTTTATGTACTTCATTTAATGATGCCGGATAAAATAAGTGTACCACAGCTTTTAACCCTGGGTGCAATAGCAACTGCAACCGCACCTGCCGCAACCTTGATGGTAGTGCGTCAGTATAAGGCAAAAGGTCCTCTTACAAAGCTCTTATTGCCAATTGTTGCACTTGACGATGCCGTGGGACTTATAGTATTTGCGGTATCATTTGGCATTGCAAAAACAATGATGTCGGGCACGATGGATATTGCATCAATCATTATAAATCCATTAACAGAAATAGTATGCTCACTTGTACTTGGCTCTGTTATGGGCTGGATTTTAACACAGCTTGAAAAAATGTTTAATTCAAACACAAACCGTCTTAATATGACCATAACATTTGTGTTTTTAACAGTAGCACTTTCAATGTTTGATTTCCATATTGGTCCTGTACATATACATTTCTCGTCGCTGCTTGT
>JAZSPJ010000175.1:0-8662 GCA_045537365.1 Clostridia bacterium | reverse complement strand
ATAGAGCATGCATTTTTACCAAAAATAAAAATACATACAAAATAATAGTTTTAATTTTTTGTCGCAAGAGTATTATAGCATATTAATTAATAATGTGTCAAGTATTGGTAAGGTTTTTTAAAGCTTTGAAGTAACACTTTGAAGCATTTTATATTGTGGGGTGCTTACCGGCGCACCCCACACCCCGCACTCTCCGCCACGCTTCAATTTAAACGCAAAAATTGTTTCGCAAATTTTATAAAATGGTGCAAACCGTAGTTTCCTCCATTTTATAATTTGCTCCATTATTTTTTACTGTTTAAATTTCGCTATGCGGATTTTTTACGCTCGTAATCAAATTAGAATTAATATAAGACTTGCTTGTCGTATGAGTGGTGAATTTTTATAAAAATTACATAAATGGCGAAAAGCTACCGCGTTTGCAGTAGCTTTTCTATGTACTTTGTGTCGCAGCAAAAAGAGCGTGCCTGCACATTAAAAAAGGTGCATAGGCAAAAGCCAATGCACCGAAAAATGCACAGCTCCGATTTTTCTGCGACGAAAAACTATTATATTGGTCAACCGTATGCGTATAACAATATAGAGCATGCATTTTTGCCAAAACAAAAATACATACGGTTTATCCATTCTTAAGTTTATCGTCGCAAGTGAATTATAACATATTAATTAATAATGTGTCAAGTATTAGTAATAACTTTTATATGATATGGGATAGTAAAAATGCAATGTTAAAAAGCTTCAAAGAGTGTTTTTATAAAAATAAGGGGTTGTAAAAAAAGATGCAGAATGAGCAAACTGAACTCAAGCTTGCTTGAGCTTGCCCGAAGGCGTACAAAGGTACGGCGAGTGGTGAAGTTTGCTTATAGCTTATAGGCTAAAAAACGAGAAATCTGCAAATAATTGCAGATTTCTACATAAATAATTTATTTATTACTGATTTTACACTATATAAAATCAGTAAAAAAGCCTATAAGCGGTCTGCGCTTTATTTTACAGCCCCTTCAGTTTAAATATATGCTACTATTTCGTTACTGTCTTTAAGCTCTGCTTCAGCAATAAAGTTTGTATTGAGTACATTGCCGTTAAGAGTGATCTTCTTATCGTTGCCTCTTACTATTTTAACATTAATCTTTTTACCTCTGAAGCACATATCAACCTCTGCTTCATTCCACTGTGAAGGAATTTGCGGTGCAATTGTTAAACCGTTGTACTCTTTTCTTACGCCGAGGAACCACTGATGCATTACATTGTAGAACCAAGCAACCGAGCCGGTTATCCACGAATACTCCATTTCAAACGGACTGTGTCTGTGGTCAGGACCATAGAAGCAGTTTGTATATGAATAAGGCACTCCCTCTTTTTTATGCTCGTTGCCTTTTTCGTAATATCCGGGTGAAATCTTTTTAAATGTATCATAAGCTTTATCGCCCATACCAAGCTTTAAGAGAGCATATATCATAAATGCATTGCCATGCGAGTAAATTGTACCGTTTTCTGCAATGCCCGGCTCCATAGCGGTAATTCTGCCTATTTCCTCATCAAAGTGATGGTACGTAGGGTAGGAAAGCAAGTATCCGTAGTCTGTAAGCAGGTTTTCGTCAACGGCCTTAATCATTTTACCGTTTCTGTCCTCAGGGCTGATGTCAGATATAACTGCCCAGCTCTGTGTATTAAGGTAAATTTTACCTTCATCCATATCTGTTGAATAAATGCGTCTGTAACTGTCGGAATAACAGCCGATGTATCTGTCGCCGTCCCATGCATTTTCATTAACAGCTTTTTTCATGGCCTCGTATCTTTCTGTATAATGCTTTACTTTTTCGGATTTTCCAAGATACTCAAACAATTCTGCAAGCTGTTTGCAGGCTGTAGCATAAGCCATCGAAAGCCATACACTTTCGCCCCTGCCTTCTTTGCCGATTGCGGTTAAGGAGTCGTTCCAGTCGCCGAATTTAATAAGTGCAAGACCGTGTACACCCATGTTGCCGTTTATATAGTCAGTAGCTCTTTCCATGTGCTCTATAACCGATGAACTGCCGCCGTCAAAGAAAGGCATATCAATATCTAGTATTGATAAATCGCCTGTTTCTTTTATGTAGTTTGTAAGTGTGAATATAAGCCAGAGCGCACTATCGGAATATTCCTTCATATCAAGCGGATACCAGCCACGAAGTGCTGCACCGCTTTGGTACTGATAGTTTAATGCTTTTAATATAACTGATTTGGTTATTTCCGGATATACATCGGTAATACCAAATGCGTGCTGAACAATATCTCTGTAGCCGCGAGAGCCCCATCTTGTCCATATTGAGCCGTATAAAATCTGCTGTTTAATCCATATATTCATAATGCGGTTATACTGCTCATCAGGTGTTTTTACAACCTTTGTTGCTATCATTTTCTGCTTGTCAGCTTTAAGACCGTCAAATGCTTTTTCAAAATTGCCCAGGTATTTGTTTTTAAGTGTGCATGCATTTTCAACATTATCCGATACACCAAGTACAACATTTATTTTTTTCTCTCCGTTATTGTCAAGCTTAAAGTTATACTGTACAACACCAGCAATAAATTCATTTGTACCCTCTTTATTTGAGCAGTTACCCTCTATAACACATTGTGGCTCGTTAAGCTTATTGTATCTGCCGATAAATTTATCCCTTGAACCGTCAAATCCATCTATTGTTACATCCGATGCCATAAAGCCTGTTAAATAGTTATGAGGTTTTTTCTCCGGGTGTTTTTCTGCAATGAAAATATTGTTGTCCTTATCAAAATACGAATGCATATAAATAAGGTGACCGTAAGCATCGAAGCCCCATCTGAAATCAAATGAAAATTCATAGTATACAAATACCGATAAATTGCGAGCTTTTCCGCTTGTGTCTTTTACATCAATTGTCCATAATTCAACAGGATCATCGCCTACAGGCACAAATATTCTCATACTTGCCTCAATATCGTTTACCTTGGATTCCAATATTGTATAGCCAAGTCCGTGACGGCAACGAAAATAATCGGTTTCCTTTTTTACAGGCTCCCAGTTTAAGTTCCAGAACACGCCTGTATCATTATCTCTTATATACACAAGTCTGTTCATAATGCTGTCACGTTCGTAGTATACATCTCTGTGCATTGTTGAAAGTACAGTTGTTTCGTTTTCTCCAATCTGGTACATTGTGTAACCAACACCTGTTTGCTGTACTTCGGAGTATATTGCATTGTTAAATAAATAATTGTCAAAATCTCTTGGTGTTTTAGGGTTGGTTATAATAAACTCTGTACCGTCGTTGTTAAAATGTCCGTAATTGTTCATGGTTAATTCTCCTTATTATTTAATGTAAACAGTAATATCGTTTTCGGCTTTAAGGTCACCTTCATCAATAAAGTCGCCGGGTATTTCATTGCCGTTTAATATTATGCTCTTATTGCCGTTTCGCTCAATTGTTATGTTAAGCTTTTTACCTCTGAAGGTTTGTGTCATTGTTGCATTATTCCACTCGCTTGGAAGCTGCGGCGCAATTGTTACGCCGTCGTATTCCTTTCTTACACCGAATATCCACTGGTGTATTGCGTTAAAGAACCATGCAACCGAGCCTGTTATCCACGAATATTCCATTTCAAATGCGCTGTGTCTGTGTTCAGGACCGTAGTAGCAGTTTGTAAATGCATAAGGCACGCCTTCTTTTTTCTTTTCGTTATAATCAGCATAATAGCCCGGTGCTACCCGTTTGAATACATCAAATGCTTTGTCTGCCCTACCAAGCTTTAAAAGTGCGTACATTAAAAATGCATTTCCGTGTGAATATACTGTTCCGTTTTCTGCAATACCCGGCTCCATAGCGGTTATTCTGCCAAGCTCTGCATCAAAGGTTTTAAATGTAGGGTAGGATAAGAGGTATCCAAAGCCTGTAAGCATTTTATCGTCAAGTGTTTTAAGTATTTTTTCTGTTCTTTCCTCATCACAAACATCTGCAAGTATTGCCCAGCTTTGTGTATTTAAATAAATCTGTCCTTCTTTCATATCACTTGAGAAAATGCGTCTGTAACTGTCGGAATAACAGCCGATGTATTTATCGCCGTCCCACGCAGATTCATTTATTGCTTTTTTCATAGCCTCGTATCTTGAAAGATGCTTATTTTGATTTTTGGTATCCTTTAAAAAGCCGTAAAGCTCTGCAATCTGTATACAAGCTGTTGCATAAGCCATCGAAAGCCATACACTTTCGCCTCTGCCTTCCTTTCCGATTGCGGTTAATGAGTCGTTCCAGTCGCCGTTTTTAATTAATGTAAGACCGTGTACGCCCTTGTTGTATTCAAGGTAATCAAGAGCTTTTTCTATATGCGATATTACAGAATACTCTGTTTCGTCATCAAGGTAAGGCGCTTTCATATCAAGTATTGAAAAATCGCCTGTTTCTTTTATGTAGTTTGTAAGTGTGTTTATAAGCCAGAGTGCACCGTCGGAGTATTCTTTGCCGTCATACGGGTCAAAGCAATGCAATGCACCTCCGCTTTTAAACTGATAGCCCAGTACCCTTACTATAACCGATTTTGCAAGCTCAGGGTAAACCGCAGTAATACCGAATGTATGCTGTACAATATCTCTGTAACAATGACAGCTCCATCTTGTCCATACAACACCGTACAAAATCTGCTGTTTAATCCATATATTTGTTAAACGGTTAAAGTGGTCGTCCGGAGTGTTTACCGTAAGTGTATCAAACATTTTCTGTTTAGCCTGTTTAAGCTCGGAAAGGGCAGTTTCAAAATTGCCTAAATATTTATTTTTAAGTGTTACGGCATTTTCCAATGTATCCGATACACCAAGCACAGTGTTAATCTGTTTTGAGCATCCGTCATCAAGCTCAATATTATGCTGGAGTACGCAGGAGATAAACTCATTTGTGCCCTCGGTGTTTGAACAGTTGCCGTCTATAACACACTGTGGCTCGTTAAGCTTATTATATCTGCCTATAAACTTATCCTTTGAGCCGTCAAATCCATCTGCCTGAACATCTGATGCCATAAAGCCTGTTAAATAGTTATGAGGTTTTTTCTCCGGATGCTTTTCACATACTAAAATGTTATTGTTTTTATCATAGTATGAGTGCATATATATAAGGTGGCCGTAAGCATCAAAGCCCCACTGGAAAAAGAACTGGAATTCATAGTATGTAAATACCGATAAATTGCGTTTTTTGCCACTTACATTTTTTATGTCAACAGTCCAGAGTTCAACGGGGTCTTTTCCGTTTGGTACAAATATTCTAAGGCTTGCCTTAATGCCGTTTACATTGGACTCTAAAATTGTATAGCCTATTCCGTGACGGCAACGGAAATAGTCGGTTTCCTTTTTTACAGGCTCCCAGTTTAAGTTCCAGAACTCACCTGTATCATTATCCCTGACATATATAAGTCTGTTCATAATGCTGTCACGCTCATAATATACATCTCTGTGCATATTTGAAAGAACAGTTGTCTCAGTACCGTCAATCTGGTACATTGTGTAACCTACACCTGTTTGCTGAACCTCGGCATAAATTGCATCGTTAAACAAATAGTTATCAAAATCCCTCGGTGTTTTTGGGTTGGTTATAACAAACTCTGTACCGTCGCTATTAAAATAACCGTAATTATTCATTTTGTTTTCCTCCCGAATATATAAGTACACCTAATATTATAGCATAATCTGTGTTAATGTAAATACCGCTAACAATACAAAAAGTACCCGTTTGTTATATGTTGAAAAGTATTTTTAAAAATTAGTTTAATATTCTTGACAAAGAGGGATAAATTGCATTATAATGTAAAGTATTGGATAGTATGTTTAAATATACAATTAAGATATATAATATAAATGGAGGTACACATTATGTCAGGTCATTCCAAGTGGAACAATATCAAAAATAAAAAGGAAAAAACAGACGCTCAAAAAGCTAAAATATTTACAAAAATGGGCAGAGAGATTGCAGTTGCAGCTAAAAGCGGCGGTGCAAATCCTGAGTCTAATTCAAGACTTAAAGATGCAATAGCTAAAGCGCGTTCATATAATATGCCTAACGATAACATTCAAAGAGTTATAGCAAAGGCTGCAGGCGAGCAGAATATGGATAATTTTGAGGATGTTGTATACGAAGGCTACGGTCCTAACGGTGTTGCAGTTATTGTTGAAACACTTACCGATAACCGTAACCGTACAGCAGGCGATGTAAGGCATTATTTTGATAAATTCGGCGGTAACCTCGGTACAAGCGGTTCTGTTAACTGGATGTTCGACAGAAAGGGTATAATAATTATAAATGCCGAGGATGGTATTGATGAGGACGAGCTTATGGAAGTGGCACTCGATGCAGGCGCAGATGATTTTATTGCCGATGAGGGCATTTTTGAAATATCAACCGAGCCTGATGCGTTCCCTGCTGTCAGAGAGAGTCTTGAAAATGCAGGCTATAAATTTGAAACCTGCGAAATTCAACTCGTTCCTCAAAACTATATTACACTTACCGATGAACACGATATCCTTATGATGGAAAAATTAATTGATGCACTTGAGGATAACGATGATGTACAGAATATTTATCACAACTGGGAAGAAGCCGAATAATATTTTTTAAAACAATAGGGGGATTTTGGTTGTGGAAAAACTTATAATAAACGGCAAAAAACCGTTAAGGGGTGAGGTTACAATAAGCGGTGCAAAAAATGCCGCCGTTGCAATAATACCTGCCGCTTTGCTGGTGGACGGTATTTGCCGTATTGAAAACATCCCTGATATAAGTGATGTTGACAGTATTTTAAAAATGATTGTATCACTGGGTGCAAAGGTTGAAAAACCCGATTGCAACACAGTTATTATAGATTCTACAAAATTAATAACACATATTGCAGACCTTGAGCTTGCATCTAAAATGAGGGCATCGTATTATTTGATGGGTGCACTTATCGGCAGGCTTCATAAGGCAGAGGTTCCGCTTCCCGGCGGATGTAATTTTGGGGTAAGACCGATAGACCAGCACTTGAAAGGCTTTGAGCTTTTGGGCTGTACAATAAAATATACCGAAAATTCTGTGGATATAGATGCAGATGATTTGTGCTGTTCAAGCGTGTTTTTTGATGTGGTAAGCGTTGGCGCTACAATAAATGTTATGCTTGCGGCGGCACTCGCTCCGGGCAGAACTGTGCTTGAAAATGTTGCAAAAGAGCCTCATGTAGTTGATGTTGCAAACTTTTTAAACTCAATGGGTGCAAAAATAAAGGGCGCAGGTACAGATGTTATTAAAATTGACGGTGTTGAAAGGCTTCACGGCGGAACATACTCTATTATACCTGACCAGATAGAGGCGGGCACATATATGAGCGCTGTAGTTGCCACAAAGGGAGATGCTGTAATTAAAAACATTATTCCGCAGCATTTGGATGCAATAACCGCAAAGTTTGTTGAGATGGGTGCAACAGTTGAAGAGTATGATGACAGTATAAGAGTAGCTGTTGAAAAGCCGCTTAAAAAAATTAATGTTAAAACCTTGCCGTATCCGGGCTTTCCTACGGATTTGCAACCCCAGATGGTTGTGCTTCTTACAACAATCGACGGTACAAGTGTTGTAACCGAAGGTGTGTGGGATTCCCGCTTTCAGTATGTATCCGAGCTTGAAAAATTTGGATGTGATATAAAAATAAGGGAACGTGTTGCAACCGTAAACGGCGGTAAAGAGCTTTTAGGCTGTGAGGTTAAAGCAACCGATTTAAGAGCGGGTGCAAGTATGATTATTGCAGGTCTTGCGGCAGAAGGTCAAACAAAGGTTTGTGAGCTAAGACATATTTTCAGGGGTTACGAGCATATAGTAGATAAACTAAAAGCGCTTGGTGCAGAAATAGAGCTTATAGATGAAAAATAAAATTATAACACTTTTCAGCTCCAGCTCAGGCAACAGCACCCTTGTGACCGACGGTGATACTAACATTTTGGTAGATGCAGGTGTAAGTGCAAACCGTATAGTAAAGGCACTGGAGGGTATAAATCTTGATATATGCGAGATAGATGCAATTTTAATTACTCACGAGCACAGTGACCATATTAAAGGGGTTTCGGCGCTTTCAACAAAATATAATATACCTGTATACGCTAATGAAAAAACTATTATGAGCACAGCCGATTTGTATGGCTCTGTATACGAGCGTAATTTAAAGCAAATCGAGGCAGGCAAGCCATTTACTGTAAGAGGTATGGAGGTTTACGGTTTTTCAACACCTCATGACTCTGCTGACTCAATGGGTTATACATTTTTATCGGACAACGGCTATATGAGTGTTGCGACGGATACGGGGCATATATCAAAATCTATGCTTAACAATCTGTCAAAAAGCGAAATTGTGCTTATAGAATCAAATCACGATGTTGAAATGCTAAAATGCGGCAGGTATCCTTATCCCTTAAAAAAAAGGATACTTTCCGACAGAGGGCATCTTTCAAACGACAGGTGTGCCTGGCTTGCAACACAGCTTGCAATATGGGGTACAAAAAGAATATTGCTCGGTCACTTAAGCGAGCATAACAATACACCCGAACTGGCTTTAAATACAACCGAAAAAATGCTTACCGATAACGGAATTGTAATTGGCAGAGATGTACTTTTAAAAGTGGCTGATAAAAGCACTATTACAG
>JAZSPJ010000170.1:0-11781 GCA_045537365.1 Clostridia bacterium | reverse complement strand
TACGTTTAAGAATAATCTACTTATTCGGTGCGTTTTATCATTTAATCTTTGATTTATCAACATTTATTACAGCAAAAAAAGTATTGTTTATGCTTTGTACATAATCACTAAGCATTTTTGTTATTTCACTGTCCCTTATTTTTACATGGTATGGTATAACCACATCAAAAATAATATTTGTATGTGTAGGTCCTGAAACTATTCTTAAATCGTGCATTGTAATGCTTCTATCTATGTTTAATGCAAAATTTTCAAGCATAGGTTTTAATGTGTTTATTATTTCGTTATCGGTTTCAATAGGATCCATGTGTATCACGGCTTCGCAGTCAAATTTTTCGCAAAGCTCTTTTTCTATTAAATCAATTTTGTCGTGCATTTCAAGAATATTTCCCTTAGCAGGCACTTCGGCATGTATGCTCATCATAAACCGTGTCGGGCCGTAATCGTGTATAACAAGGTCATGTATACCCATTATTTCCTCGTGGCTTAATACGGTGTTTTCAATTTCTTTTACAAGCCCCTCGTCAGGTGGATTACCAAGCAGGGGTGAAAGGGATTCTTTTATTGTCTGATACCCTGTGTAAAGTATAAAGCAGGCAACTATTAAACCTGTGTAGCCATCTATATTAATATTTAAAAGCTTTGAGCATATTAAGCCTGCAAGTACAGTTACGGTAGATATACAATCGCAAAGAGAATCCTTTGCAGCGGCTTTAAGAGTCTGAGAGTCTATAGCCTTGCCGATTGCTGTATTGAATATGTACATCCATACCTTAACAAGTATTGCAATAACAAGTATAATTACTGATGTTTTTGTAAATACTACCTCACTTGGAGATATGATTTTGCCAAATGATGATTTTAAAAGTTCAAAGCCTACCAGCAGAATAACAATCGAAACCCACATTGCGCTTAGATATTCTATTCTGCCGTGACCGAATGGATGGTCGTTATCTGCAGGCTTACCGGAAAGCTTAAAGCCCAGATGGGTTATTACCGACGAGCCGGCATCCGAAAGATTGTTAAATGCATCGGCAATAACGCCGATTGAGGATGTAAATATACCTGCAAAAAGCTTTATTGCGAAAAGGCATATATTTAAAAATATACCAACCAGACCGCCCAGCATCCCGTATTTTCTGCGAACATTTTTATCGGCGGTGTTTTTATAATCATTTATAAAAATTTTAAATATTAAATCTATCATACAATCACCTTATTATACAAAAAGCTGTTACGATTAATTGATTTAAAACTTCGTAACAGCTTTATCTTTATGTAATTACGCTCTTTTACTCCAAGGGCTTTTTGGAATAACACCAAATTTTTCTGCGCTTTCAACATCACCGGCGATGTCAGGTGTTTCTATATTATCCTTTTTGCGGAGAATATCGCTTTCGGTGTTTTTAAGCGTGTCGTCTATCTTATGGAAAACTTCCATAATTGTTTGTCTTATCTGTTTAACATAATCTTTTGCTACAACAAGTCTGTCTGCCTCGGCTTTTACCTTGCTTTCAGCTTTAGAAATAATTGTATCTGCATTTGCATTTGCTTCGCTTATAAGCTGACCTGCACATTTTTCTGCGTTAATAATTGCGGTTGCAATAATATCGCTTTTTCTGCGTAAGTCCTCGGTTTCTCTGTCCATAGCATCATACTCAGCTTTAAGCGCAGTGTATTTTTCTGTAAATTCATCAAGCTCTTTTCTTAAATTTTCAATATCGGCTTCAAGCTTTTCGATTTTTTCAGCACTTTCTTTATTAATTGTGTTAAGCTCGGTAACCTTTGCATCTGTTGTGCCTTTAAGGATGGCATATTCCTCTGTTTTAGAAGATATTTCAAGGCTGTGTTCCTCGTTGAGCTCACTTATATATCTTACAACATCATCTTTGCGGTATCCGCCAAATAATGATTTTTTCATTTCTGTGAATTCCATTTTTTATCCCCCATATATATAAAAACAATTTTTAATGTCGTGTATTAATTATTATATACCAATTTATATCATATTGTCAATGCTAAAATGAAATTATTTTATTTTTTTGATGCTATTTACATTCGATACATCTAAAACCACATCGCATACATCATTTAATTTGTCGTCAGTCATAATAACATATTTAAATTTTACATTTTCAAATTCTGCCCGAAGCGCACCTGTAAGTGCCCAATCTGATGATGTAACATTTAAAATATGCTCGCCGTATAACACTTTTAAAGGTACATAACATTTTTTTGCACCCAGAATGCCAAGTGTAAAATCGTCAGCTTGCTTTTGCGCTTGGCTGAGATTATTTGAAATTCCTTCAATTATTTTTCTGTCTGCTTCGTATACCTTTTTATAGTCTTTTATTTCATTACTCCAACCAAAAACCATAAATACACATATTAATACAGTAAAAGGGTATTTTAATCGCCATATATCACCCAAGAAATCTAAAATCATGGCGATGCCTATAAAAGCTAAAAATATGCTTCTGAATGTAATAAAATAGTTTTTAAGCAACAAAAATGGAACAAAACATATTATAAAAACACAAATGCCGACAAAAAATTTTAAAGGGCAAAAGCGGTCTTTTTCTGTTCGTATACAAAGCAAACACAAAAGAGCAACTAAAAAGGTTTTAAATGCAGGAAAACCTGAATTTGGACTTTTTATAATACATTTAAGCCCTGTACCCAAAGCTGTTTTTATATCATTTATAAGAAGTACAAAATTAAATCCGCCTAATGAGCCTCTATCATTAAAAATGCCATTGTTTTTAAACAAAAAATAATATACAACAAACAACAGTGCATTAATAATGCAAATAATAAGTTCGGGATTCTTTTTAAGCTTTATACAGAAAAACAAATTAATGATAAACGAAAACAATGACATTTGCTCATAAAATCCCATAGATGCAAGGCTTAGTATGAAGTATGCAAATAAATACAGGGGTTTGTATTTTGCTTTTCTGCAAAATATTAAATATACAGCTAACTGGGACAGAAACAAGGGCGGTATTATGCGAGATGATGCACTGAGCCAATAGGTCGATTCAATAAGTACGGGATTAAAAAGACATAATATAATAAAAATCCAGCCAAAATTAATGCCGATTTTTTTAAAGTTATAATGCATTAAAAGTATGGCGGTAAAATGCAAAACCGTAATTACAAAGTAGGGGATATAAAGATTGTTATAAAATTTTGAATAGAAAAGTATATCAAAAAGTCCTGCTAAAGGGCGGACACTGTAAAGTCCCATACTTACATAAGTATCTTTAATCGGGTTGTCATACAGGCTGTATCCTTTAAACTGTATATAATCATCTAAAAACGGGAAGGCATTAAAGCTTAGTTTAAAAGCAAAAAGTACAACAAGGGCTATGGTCTGCAAACATAATGTTTTGTTGGTATTATTGATTTTTTTAAAATAAGCCATACTGTATTCACCGCAAATTTATTTAAATAATATAACATTATTATTGCGTAAAAAAATACCGATATGCATATAGCATATCGGTATTTGGAAAATTAAAATTTAAATTATTTCAATTCTACAGTTGCGCCAACTTCTTCAAGAGCAGCTTTCATTTTGTCAGCTTCGTCTTTAGCAACAGCTTCTTTGATTGTGCTAGGAGCACCGTCAACAATGTCTTTTGCTTCTTTAAGACCAAGACCTGTGAGCTCTCTAACTGCTTTAACAACTTTAAGTTTAGCATCGCCTGCTGAAGCAAGAACAACATCAAACTCAGTTTTTTCAGCAGCAGCATCAGCTGCACCAGCAGCTGCAACGCCAGCAACTGCAACAGGTGCAGCAGCACTTACGCCGAACTCTTCTTCCATCATTTTTACTAATTCAGCAACTTCTAATAATTTTAATTCTTTAATTTCTGCAATGATATTTTCGATATTACTCATTATTATTTACCTCCCGTAAATTTATTTAATTAATTTAAAAATTTTGTTTTAATTATTCTGCATCAGGTGCAGCTTCTTCTGCTACTGCTTCTGCAGGAGCTTCTTCAACAGCAGGTGCAGCTTCTTCTGCTACAGGAGCTGCTTCAACTACTGGAGTTTCTTCAGCAACTTCAGCAGGAGCTTCCTCTGCTTTTGCTGTGTTGATATCAGATGGTTCAACACCGTTATCAACTAAAGCCTGTAATGTTCTGACAAGTTTAGAAATAGGAGCGTTCATGCTACCCATAATCTTAGCAATAAGAACTTCTCTTGAAGGAGTGTCAGCCAAAGTTTTAACTTCGTCTATTGAAATAACTTTACCATCAAGAAAACCTGCTTTAATCTCGATTTTATCGTTTGTTTTTGCAAATTCAGCAATAACTTTTGCAGGTGCAACAGGATCAGTTTCACTCATTGCGAGAGATGTAGGACCGTTGAGCATTTCGTCGAGCTCATCATATCCAACCTCTTTAGCCGCAAATCTTGTTAAAGTATTTTTAACAACTTTATATTCAACACCGGCTTCTCTTAACTTAGCACGAAGATTTGTATCTTCTTCAACTGTAAGACCTCTGTAATCTACAAGTACGCCGGCCTGCGCTGCTTTTAATTTTTCAACTAATTCAGCAACGACTTGCTTTTTCTGTTCTAATACGCTTGCGCTTGGCATTTACTTTCACCTCCGTAACAATATTTAACTCAAGTTGTATTTCTAAAAAACTAATTAAAAAAGGTTTCTCACAAAGACGCGAGAAACCTATAAAATTACCATACCAGTTAAATTTTACAATTCCTCGGCAGGATTTACTCAAGTACCTGCTGTCTTTGGACACTTAAACAATATATCATAAAAAAGATTAATTGTCAAGACCTTTTTTTATTTTTATTATTCGCCTGCTTTAAGTGTGTTTACCTTAACACCGGGGCCCATTGTTGATGATACAGAAATGCTTCTTAAATACTGACCTTTTGCTGCTGCAGGTTTTGCTTTAACAATAGCAGTCATAAGTGTATTGAAGTTCTGTGCGAGCTTCTCAGTACCGAAAGATACTTTACCGATAGGGCAGTGAATAATGTTTGTTTTATCAAGACGGTACTCAATTTTACCGGCTTTGATATCTGTAACAGCTTTAGCAACATCAGGTGTTACGGTACCTGCTTTTGGGTTAGGCATTAAACCTTTAGGACCCAATACTCTACCGATACGGCCAACAAGACCCATCATATCAGGTGTTGCTACTACAACATCAAATTCAAACCAGTTTTCGTTCTGGATTTTTGCAACCAATTCTTCGCCGCCTGCGTAGTCTGCGCCGTTTTCCAATGCAATGTTTACATTGTCGCCCTTAGCAAAAACAAGTACTCTTACTTTTTTACCTGTTCCGTTAGGGAGTACAACAGCACCTCTAACCTGCTGGTCAGCATGTCTTGAGTCAACGCCGAGTTTGATGTGTGCTTCAACTGTTTCGTCAAACTTTGCTTTTGATGCTTTTACAACCAAATCAAATGCTTCGGCTACATCATAAGTTTTAGACCTTTCAATTAACTTTGCACTTTCTAAATAATTTTTACCTCTATGCATTTTCTTTCCTCCTTCTGTGGTTAATCGGAGACATAAAGTATTTTCTCCTCCCACTTAAATATGGAAAATTAGTCTTCAACAACTATTCCCATACTTCTTGCTGTACCTGCAATCATACTCATTGCAGATTCAATGCTGGCTGCATTTAAATCAGGCATTTTCTGTTCAGCTATCTGCTTAACAGCGTCCTTGCTGATTGTAGCAACCTTTGTTTTGTTCGGTACACCGGAACCGCTCTGGATTTTGCAAGCTTTTTTAAGCAACACTGCTGCCGGTGGAGTTTTTGTGATAAAACTGAAAGATCTGTCCTGATATACTGTAATTACTACAGGAATTACAAGACCTGCGTCTTTAGCTGTTTTTTCGTTGAACTCTTTACAGAACTGCATAATATTTACGCCGTGCTGACCGAGTGCAGGACCAACCGGTGGAGCTGGTGTAGCTTTACCTGCTTCAATCTGAAGCTTAATGTAACCATTAACTTTCTGTGCCATTTAAGAACACCTCCTTAAAAACAAATGTGGTGATGCGGCTAAATATCTTATTTAACCTCCCACTTTATATACTGCCTGCAATGAAGCAGGGTAAGTATCAAAATTTTCAGCTTTTTTGCTTATATCGACTCTATATCTTTAAGCTGAAGCTCAAGCTGTGTGGTTTTACCCATCATAAGTATACCAACATATACTTTTTTTGCGGCCTTGTCTACTTTTTCAACAACGCCTACACTGTCTGCAAATACGCCTGTTATAATGCGTACATTATCGCCGATATTGTACTCTTCAAATACCTCGCGTACATCAACACCAAGTGCTTCAACCTCATCCTCTGTTAAAGGTACAGGTTTTGAGCCCGGACCAACAAAGCCCGTTACACCGGTTGTATTTCTTACAATGTACCAGGTGTCATCAGTCATTACCATTTTTATGAGCACATAACCCGGAAAAATTTTACGGGTAACAGTTTTCTGTTCGTCGCCTTTAGATTCGATAACATCTTCAGTAGGAACGCGTATATCAAGTATATAATCGTGCAGACTTCTGTTTTCAATTATTCTTTCAAGGTTTGTTTTAACCTTGTTTTCGTAACCGGAATAAGTATGAACAACATACCATTTCGCATTTCTGTTTATGCTTCCGGAGCTCATATTTTCGGCCTCCTTTTAAATGCATCGCAAACAAAGGATAAATTATCCTTATACGATTTATGCGGTTAGTCTTAAATCAGGTTGAATAAACCGTACTGGAATATTAAATCCAATACCCAGATTACCAAACCGATTACAACAACAGCAGCAATTACTATCATAGTGTTTTTAATTACCTGTTGTTTTGCAGGCCATACAATTTTTTTGATTTCGGATTTTACTTCTTTAAAAAATTTGCCAAATCCTAATTTTCTTTTTTTGCTATCTTTTATTGCTTCTGCCACAATAGTCACCTCGCTATTCTTTCAACAAAAATAATTATTTTGTTTCTTTATGCAGAGTATGCTCCCTGCAGAAACGGCAATACTTTTTCATTTCAAGTCTGTCAGGGTCGTTTTTCTTATTTTTCATAGTATTGTAATTTCTCTGTTTGCAATTAGTGCATGCTAATGTAATTTTTACTCTCATTTGTCGGCACCTCCTTTAATAATACAGTGCTTTTGATATTATAAAATCAAAAATAACTTTTTATAAACGCCATATTTTTCTGTGCCAAAAAATTCCGATTTTTGGGCGCAAAAAAAAAGACCTTTTGATCAGCATAAAAATTGTATCATAATACATACTAAATGTCAAGAGAAAATTTAAAAAAATTTAAATATTGAAGGGAAAAGTGATTTATTATGTATTTTGATCCAAATTTAAAGTGCCATTACAGAGTTAAAAGCCACGCGGACAGCACAAAAAAAGAAATGTATACCAAAATTGGAATTTGTGCGGCATTTGCACTTATCGGTGCATCGGCAGTTTATATTGCTTCCAAGGCTGTAAAATAACGCATATATAATGTAGAAAAAAGTGTGATATGCTAAAGTGTAAAAAAAACGGCTTTATATTTATTTAAAATTACTATAAACAAGTAAAATACAAAAATAATGTTGACTTAAAGCCGTTTTAATGTTACTATATAGGTGTATTGGTATCTCTGTGATTTGAGATGCCTGCATATCATATTTTAATTTACGGAGGTATAAAGAATGAGAGCATTCAAAAAAATCACAGCTTTGTTTTTGGCATTGACACTTATGGCATCAATGTTCACAGTAACAGCTTTTGCAGATGTTACATTTAATGATGTCGATGAAAACACAGCATTCTATGAGGCTATTATGGACTTGGTAGACCAAGGCGTAATAAATGGCTATAATAATGAGGACGGAACAACAAGTTTTAAACCGGAGGCTACAATTACAAGAGCAGAATTTACAAAAATGCTTATTGCAGCATCGGTTAGTCCTTCTGCACTTACCGGTACAACAACAACCTACTCAGATGTTGCTACAGGCGAAAATGCACACTGGGCACTTGCATATATTGCTTATGCAAGCCAGGCAAAAATCATTAACGGTTACGAGGACGGCACATTCCGCCCTGAAAACCCTGTTACTTTTGCAGAGGCTGTAAAAATGATAGTATGTTCACTCGGATATACTGAAGCTGTTGTAGGCAAATCAGACCCTTGGTATGAAGTGTACCTTACAACAGGTAAATCAACAGGCGTTACAAAAGGAGCTCTTGCACCTGCAGATACCCCTGCACAGAGAGGTATGATTGCACAGCTTATAAGAAATATGCTTGACTGTAAACCGCTTGAGTTTGCAGGATACGATGCTGACGGCAAGGAAATTTTCAAACAGGGCAATGAAAGCTTCCAGGAATCTGTAATGAACGCACAGTCCGAAAAAGGTGTTTTTATGGGATATTATGAAAATACCATTACAGGAAGCGACGAGAGTCTTACCTTATCTGATGTATACATCAGCAATCAGAAATACAAACTTGCAAAATCAATGCAGGATACAGATTTCAGCCCTTACCTTGGTAAAGCCATAACTTTTACATATAATAATAATAAAGAAATCACATCTATCAAGCTTGATAAAAACAATGAAGTATTAGTAGTTGATTGTGATGATATTTATGATTTCTCAAGCGGTGTATTTAAATACTACGACAGCGAGAATATGAATGAAACACTCAGGGTTGACAGCAATCCTTATGTTATTTACAACGGCAAGAGTGTAAATCACAGCATTATAGATAATGAGTGGCTCCAGACCTATGCAATGGCTGATTGCGGTCAGATAAGATTTATATCTAACGACAGCGATTCAGCTTATGAGGTACTTTTTATAGATTCTTATGAAATATACTATATCAATACTGTTGCAAAAAATAAAGATGTAGTTACTCTTACAGACCAGATTACAAAAACACAGATTGTTCTTGAAGAGGACGACTGCACTGTAACAAGAGTATCAACAGTTGGCGGAACAGCCAGTGCATCAACACTTTCGTCAATAACTGCAAAATCTGTTGTGGGTATTGCAAAACCTCTTAATTCAGACCGTGATATCAAGGTTGTATATTCAACAGCCAAGGTTACAGGTTCTGTTTCGGGTAAGAGCGAATATAACTATGTAACAGTTAATTCAACAGAATATGAAACATCAGCATACTTCAGAGATCTTGTTGCAAGCGATGCTGAAAAATACGGTTATTCTGTTGGTGATAATGTAACATTCTATTTTGACTTTATGGGCAAAATTGTTTTAAGTGAGGTTACAACTGCAACCGAGCCTTACGGCTATATAACAGTAGCGGCTAAAAAAGGCACTATGGACGGCCTTGTTCAGCTTAAAATTTTAACTTCAACAGGCTCAACAATAACACAAAACCTTAAATCGCAGGTTAAAATTGACGGAGAAACATATTCTGCTGAAACAGCACTCGAAGTGCTTAAAGAAACAGCCAAATTATCTAATCCGAATAATGAAACACTTGATGCCAAATATCAGGCACAGCAGCTCATTAAGTATAAAACAGGTACCGAAAACGGTGAAACTGTAATTTCAACTATTTATACTGCCGCAGGCGATATAGAGGCGTATGCATATAAATCAACAAGCGATGAAACAACCGAAGCACCTTATGTACATCATCTTAATCAGGAAAATGCAGTAGTTCAGAGAAAGCTTAAATATATATCTAAGAATACATTCGGTACTAACGAAACTGATTCTAAATTGCAGTTTGTGTGTAATGATAAGACTATAGTATTTACTGTACCAAGCGACAGAACTCTGACTGATAAATTCAAAAAGGGCACATTCAACTCAAGCTCTTATTCACAGTCAAGTGCTTATGCAATTGAGCCTTATGAGTATGATAAGACTACTGGTGCTCCTGAAGTAGTAGTATACTATGCAGCAACAACATCTACATCAGCAAATGTTTCGGTTATTACAAAACCGGTTGTTGTACAGACAGTAAATCCTGCAAGAAATGAAAAAACAGGCGAGGATGTACAGGAACTTTTCTATATTGAATTCGGCAAGGATGTGGAATATGATGAAGAGCGCAATCCTAAATATTCTACAGCACTTACAGAAGAAAACAACACACTTGACGGTGTAGAACCGGGCGACATTATTAAGTTTGTAAAAGAAAACGGAGCTATTACAAAATACCAGATGGTATACGATAAATCTGCCGGCAAGCTTTACAATTACGGCACAGACCTGTATACACCTGTTGAATGTCCTGAAAATTACTTTGTAAAAGCATACAAGAGTGATGCCGATTACTATCAGGTGCTTAACGGTACTGTATGTACAAACAGTGTTGATAATGAAGGAACAGGCACAATTATTGCCTGCCCGACATTTGCGGTATATGACGAGGAAAACGAAGCTTATACTTTGGATACAACAGACAGAAAACCGTTTAATGCAGTTGCTGCAACCAAATACTACACTGTTGATTTAACAGGCAAATCAACAAGTATAGAAAGCGGAACAAATTCTTTAACACCTGCAATAGAAGGTGCAGAAAACCTTGGTACAAAGGTTATAATTGTTGTTATGAACGGCGATATTCTCGGTGTAGTAACTTATGCTGATTAATAAAATAATTAACATTTAATAATTCAAATTAAATTATGCCTCATCCCGCAAGCCGGGGTGGGGCAGTTTTGTGAGGAAATACTATGGATATAATATACGAGGATAAATACTTAATAGCTGTAGTAAAGCCTGTTGGCATATTGTCGGAAGGGGCAGATGGTATTGAGGGGAAGGTAAAAGAATATCTTGAAGCCAAAGGTGAAGCCTTAACAGGACTTGTAAACAGGCTGGACTTTGGAGTGCCGGGGCTTATATTGCTTGCAAAAACGAAAGAATCCGCTAAAAGGTTTAATAAGCTTGTAGCACAAAATCAAATTAAAAAGGAATATCTGGCAGTTGTTCACTCGGCACCGAAAGATAATGAGGGTACTTTTAAAGATATTTTATTTAAAGACAGTAAGTCAAACAAGTCTTATGTGGTAAAAACCTTGCGAAAAGGTGCAAAAGAGGCAGAGCTTGCGTATACATTAATTGAAACAAAAGAGGCACAAAAAGGCAAAATAAGCCTTGTAAAGATACAGCTTAAAACTGGCAGAACTCATCAGATAAGAGTGCAGTTTTCAAGCAGGAAAATGCCTCTTGTGGGAGATGGCAAGTACGGAGGCAGGGATAACTGTGATATAGCTCTGTACTCTCATAAAATGACCTTTAATCATCCGTTTACAAATAAAATAGTATCAATTGAAAGCATGCCCTGTAAAGATAAATATCCTTGGAATGAATTTTTTGATACAATATAAAAAAGCTACCGACTGGTAGCTTTTTTGCGTATATAAATCAGTTAAAATCCTCAACATTCATATCAAGCAATTTGTCGTTAAGCATTTTTAAAACATTGGTATTAATAGCCGTTTGCATAATTAAATCCTGAATTTTTTCGGGGTTTGTGTGCGCAAGCTTTAATGCAGGTTGCGCAATTTGATTTATCTGCTCCTTTATATATCCGAAGGCTTTAATCTGATTTGTAACATAGGTATTATATAAATCCTTTACCGCCTGTTCACTTAAATCATAAGGTATAATTTTTTGGATTGCCGCCATACTCATTGTTTGCTTAAGAGTACATATAATAATAAGGTATGCCAGATGCAGTCTGGAATATTTCTTTTTAACAGGAGCAGGCATTATTTTTAATTTTACAT
>JAZSPJ010000099.1:0-6584 GCA_045537365.1 Clostridia bacterium | reverse complement strand
GACAACAATGGGCACCAACTCCTTGGCTCACAGAACGACATGGCTACGATCCGACTTTGAAATTGTGCTGTTGGATACCGATAGCAACGGCTTTATAAATATGAGTCAGCTTGAGGCAGAAATGAACGAAAACACTCTGCTTGTAAGCATAATGTATGTAAATAACGAAACGGGCGCAATTATGCCGATAGAACAAATATCGGCTCTGACAAAAAAGTGTGGCTGCGTGTTGCATGTAGACGCAGTTCAGGCTTACGGTAAAGTGGACATTAATGTTAAAAAACAAGGTATTGATATGCTGAGCGTATCGGCACATAAAATACACGGTCCAAACGGTGCAGGCGCACTTTATATTAAAAACGGAATCAGGGTAAACCCTGTTATATACGGCGGTCAGCAGGAGGGCTCACTTCGCTCAGGAACCGAAAACTTAGCTGGTATTATGGGCTTTAAAAAGGCGGCAGAAATTACTTTTGCGGATATTAATAAAAAATGCGAAAATCTGTCAGAACTTAAGAATTATTTTAAACAAAGCCTTGAAAGCGGGATACCCGATGTTGTAATAAATTCACCGGAGGACGGTGTTTGCAATATACTTAATGTATCCTTTACGGGTGTAAAAAGTGAGGTTCTTTTGCATGTGCTCGAATCAAAGGGTATATATGTTTCAACAGGCTCTGCCTGCAATTCAAAAAAGAATAAGTTCAGCTATGTGCTAAAGGCAATGGGCTTAAAAGATAATATCATCGACAGTGCAGTAAGATTCAGCTTCAGCGAGTTCAATACAAAAGACGAAATTGATTATACAGTAAACATCTTAAAAAAAGAGGTTGAAATACTCAGAAAAATTATGAGATAGGAGATATATACAGCGTGAAAAGATTAATACTTGTACGGTACGGAGAAATAATTTTAAAAGGCTTAAACCGCCCCGTATTTGAAGATATGCTTATAAAAAACATCAAAGGTGCAACACACCGCATCTGTAAAACAAAAATATATAAGGCGCAGGCTACAATATATATTGAGCCTGAAAAGGACGAATTTACCGATGAGCTTATTTTAGCACTTGAAAAGGTGTTCGGTATAGTTTCAATAGTTGTGGCTTACGAAACCAAAAAGGATATGCAAAGCATATACGATACAATAAAAGAGTGTATAGATAATGAACTGAAAAATGCAACCACCTTTAAGGTTGAGGCAAAAAGAGCTGATAAAAAGTTTCATCTTAAATCCCCCGAAATATGTATGGAAACAGGCGGGTTTATACTTGAAAACTATCCTCACCTTACAGTTGATGTTAAAAACCCTGAGCTTACAGTTAATGTTGAAATAAGGGAAACAAGCGCTTATGTTCACACAGGCAGAATAAAAGGCGCAGGTGGTATGCCAACAGGCACCAACGGCAAAGCAATGCTTTTACTTTCAGGCGGTATTGACAGCCCTGTTGCAGGCTATATGCTTGCAAAAAGGGGAGTACAGCTTGAAGCAGTGCACTTTTTCAGCTATCCTTATACAAGCGACAGAGCAAAGGATAAGGTTTTAAAGCTTGCAAAAATTTTAAGCGGATATATGGGCGGTATAAAGGTGCATATAGTACCGTTTACTGAAATACAGCTAGAAATAAGGGATAAATGCCCCGAAGAGCATTTAACACTTGTTATGCGCCGTTTTATGATGGAAATAGCAGAAAAAATTGCAAGAAAAACAAACTGCTCGGCACTTATTACGGGCGAGAGCGTAGGACAGATTGCAAGCCAGACTATGAATGCCCTTGCAGTTACCGACGATGCTGTAAATATCCCAGTGTTCAGGCCTGTTATTGGTATGGATAAAGAGGAAATAGTGGAAATTGCAAGAAAAATAGATACCTTTGAAACCTCAATACTTCCTTATGAGGATTGCTGTACCGTGTTTACACCAAAGCATCCTGCAACAAAGCCTATACTTGAAAAGGTGTTAAAATCGCAAAACCTTTTAGATGTAGAAAGACTTGTAAACGATGCAGTTGAAGGCACTGAAAGTGTTGTGGTGTAAAGAGGTAGCTATGGATAAGGCAAAGGAAATTTTAGAACTGCTTAAATTAACAGGCAAAACCATTTCAACAGCCGAAAGCTGTACAGGCGGTATGATTGGTGCATATCTTACAGATATTGCAGGCATAAGCGATTATTACGGCTACGGTGTTATAACATACAGTAACGAGGCAAAGCAAAAGCTTATAGATGTAAGTTGCGATAATTTAAAAAATTACGGTGCAGTAAGCCGTGAGGTTGCACTTGATATGTCAAGGGGAATAATGAATGTATCGGGCGCAAATATCGGTGTATCGTCTACGGGCATAGCAGGTCCGGGCGGCGGGACAGACGAAAAGCCTGTAGGTCTTGTATATATAAGTCTTTGTGCTAATGACGGCTATCATATATATAAACAGCTCAACTTGAAAGGCGACAGATTAAGCGTACGACAGCAAACTGTTGAACAAGTAACAGATATGATTATAGATTATTTGAAAAAGGAGATTAGTTAAATGGCTAAGAACACACCCGAAAAAACAATAAACATCCCCGGCGATGCTGCAGGAAAAGCCGCAGCAATTGATGCGGCACTTAAAAAAATTGAAAAGGATTTCGGCGAAGGCTCTGTTATGCGTCTTGGCAACGCACCTAAAAGAGAAATTGAGGTAATACCCACAGGCTCTTTAAGTCTTGATATGGCACTTGGAGTAGGCGGACTTCCAAGGGGCAGAATTACCGAGATATACGGACCTGAATCATCAGGTAAAACAACCGTATCTCTTCATATAATTGCCGAAGCACAAAAAATGGGCGGCGAGGTTGCATTTATAGATGCCGAGCATGCGCTTGACCCGAACTATGCAAAAAAACTTGGTGTTGATATTGACCGCCTTATTGTATCACAGCCCGACACAGGCGAACAGGCTCTTGAAATTGCCGAGGCACTTGCAAGAAGCGGCGGCATTGATGTTATAGTTATCGACTCTGTAGCTACACTTGTACCAAAGGCAGAAATTGCGGGCATAATGGGCGAATCTCATGTTGGCTTGCATGCAAGGCTTATGTCTCAGGCACTCCGTAAATTAACAGGCGTACTTAATAAATCAAATACAGTTGCCGTATTTATTAACCAGCTCCGTGAAAAGGTTGGCGTTATATACGGTAATCCTGAGGTTACCACAGGCGGCCGTGCGCTTAAGTTCTATGCATCTGTAAGAATGGAAATCAGGAAAGCAGAAGCATTAAAGGACGGCTCACAGATAATAGGTCACAGAACAAGAGCTAAAATTGTTAAAAACAAAATGGCACCGCCGTTTAAAGAGGCAGAGTTCGATATTATGTTCGGCGAGGGTATAAGCCGAGAGGGTGATATTTTAGATGTTGCCGTAGCTTACGATATTGTAAACAAAGGCGGTTCGTGGTACTCTTACGAGGGCGAGCGCTTAGGTCAGGGCAGAGATAAGGTAAAAGAATTTATGATTGAACACCCTGAATTTACACAGGAGCTTTACGATAAAATTATGGACAAGGTAAAGAAAGACGATACGGCAAAGGTAAAACCAAGCCCGGCTGTATCTGATGACGATACCCTTGGGGATGAAGAATGAAAATAACCGATATAACCGCCCAGAAGCATAATAAGGACAGAGTAAGTGTTTTTGTTGATAACGAATACTCATTTTCTCTTGACGGAGTTGATGCAATAAAGTATCAGCTTAAAATCGATAGTGAAATTACTTTGGAAAATATAGAGTTTTACCGCAGGGAGTGCAATATAGGCAAAGCGCGGGCTATATCTATGGATATACTCTCCCGTAAACCCCTGTGCAGAAAAATGCTTACCGATAAGCTAAAGGAAAAGGGCTACGATTTAGATGTTATCGATGAAGTTGCAAATGAACTTGTTAGCATTGGTATTCTGGACGATTACAGCTATGCAGTGCTTTTTGCCGAATATGCAAAGGAAAAATGCTGGGGCGAGAGGCGCTTTAAATACGAGCTATCCCAAAAGGGCGTTGAAAATAAAATAATAAATCTTGTAGCAGACGAATTTGATTTTTGCGATGCTGATGAAATTTTGGAGCTTTTAAAGCAAAAATACAAAGGACAGGATTTTAACAATATTAAGGTAAAACAAAAAGTAAGCCGTTTTTTGGCGGCAAGAGGCTTTGATTTTTCGGTTATAAACGAGGCTATTAATAATATGCGGGGTGAACAATGAAAAAAATCGGCTTTGTATCGCTTGGGTGCGCAAAAAACCTGACCGATACCGAAACAATGATTGGCATATTAAACGAGCGTGGATATACCGTTACGGCAGATGCCTCCGAGGCGGATGTTATAGTGGTAAATACCTGTGCATTTATAGACAGTGCCAAAGAGGAATCTATAAATTCCATACTTGAAATGGCAGAATATAAAAACCAAAACTGTGAGCTGTTAATTGTAACAGGCTGCCTTGCCCAGCGCTATAAAAGCGATATTGAGGCAGAACTTCAAGAGGTTGATGTAATACTTGGCACAACCGAGTACGAAAAAATAGCCGATGCAGTTGATGCTTTTTATAAAAACGGCGATAAGCTAAAAATAGTAAGCGACGAAAATAAGGCAGTTGATTATGACCTTCCGAGGGTAAAAACCACACCGTTTTATACGGCATATTTAAAAATAGCCGACGGATGCGATAATTTCTGCACCTACTGTATTATACCTAAATTAAGGGGCAAATTTAAAAGCCGACCTAAGGAAAGTATAATAAAAGAGGCAGAAAAACTTGCAAAGGATGGCGTAAAAGAGCTTATTTTGGTTGCACAGGATACCGCATATTACGGTATGGACCAAAAGGATAGCAACTATTTTTTAAATGATTTAATAAAAGATTTAAGTAATATTGATGGTATAAAATGGATAAGGCTTCAGTATTGCTACCCTGAAAATATAACCGATGCACTTGTAGACGAAATTGCAAATAACAGTAAGGTTGTAAAATATCTTGATATGCCGCTTCAGCATGTAAGTGACAATGTACTTAAAAAAATGGGCAGAAAAAGCCGTTATAGTGAAATTTGCTCACTTATAAAAAATTTGCGTAATAAAATTGATAATTTAAGTATACGAACCTCGCTTATAACAGGCTTCCCCGGCGAAACTGAAGAGGATTTTGTAATACTTAAAAACTTTCTTTTGGAATATAAGCTCGATAAGGTAGGAGCATTTACCTATTCAAGAGAAGAAGGCACACCGGCCTATAATTACGATAATCAGGTGGACGAGGAAGTAAAAGAGGCAAGGCGGGATGAAATTATGCTTCAGCAAAAGGATATTTTAAACCAAATCCACGCCGAAAAAATAGGCACAACCTGCGAGGTTATTATAGAGGGCTACGACGAGGATGAGTTTTGCTATGTAGGCAGGAGCGAATCCGACACGCCCGATGTTGATACCATTGCTTATGTTTATAGTAATGACGAGCTTTTGGCAGGGGATATAGTATCAATTAAAATACTTGATTTTGACGAATACGATATGATAGGAGAATGTGTATTATGAATTTACCAAACAAAATTACAATAGCAAGAATTTTGCTTGTACCAATATTTATGATAGTGTTTTTATGGCAGTTTAAGGGTAGCGATATAATTGCCGCAATAATATTTGCCGTTGCATCGCTTACCGATGGTATAGACGGCCATATAGCACGAAAGCATAACCTTGTTACCGATTTCGGCAAGTTTTTAGATCCGCTTGCGGATAAGCTTTTGGTATCTACCGCACTCATTTGCCTTACGGGGCTTGGCAGAATTAATGCTTATATGACTGTAATTATTATTGCAAGGGAGTTTATAGTAACAGGGCTTCGCTCAATTGCCGCAGCAAAAGGCGTTGTTATTGCCGCTATTATGACAGGCAAAATAAAAACCTGTATTCAGATTGCAGCTTGCCTGCTTGCTATGCTTTTTCATGGCGAAAGCTTTATGATTGGTAATTATTCAATAGGCTATATTGCAATGTTTATTTCAACATTGTTTACAATTTATTCGGGTTATGAGTATCTTTATAAAAATAAAGAGCTTATACTTTCGGATATGTAAAAGGGTAAAACACTATGGCTTTTTACACAGTAGACCGAACAGAAGGCGATTATATTGTACTTGAGCTACCTGACGGCAGCTCTGTTACTGTGCCTAAAATTTTATGCCCCGATGCAAAAGAGGGCGATGTTGTATGTGTAGATATAATAAAAGAAAAAACAGATTTAAATATGCAAAAAGCAAAAGCTAAAATGGACAGTATATTTAAAAAGTAGAGTTTTTTTAAGGAGAATTATTTAATGAAAAGAAACCCTATTATAACAATACAAACGCTTATAGCAACAAAAAATCAAACGGATTATTCAATTATCCGTAAAATGAATATAACTACAGATTGTATAATGGCTAACAGTACCGAGGATAATATTTCAAGCGGTGAAACTGTAATAGAGGGCAATAATGTGCTTGTTTTGAATACAACAGCCAAAAGTATTGGCGCAGTACGAAACATTGCTCTTGACAATGCTACTGCCGA
>JAZSPJ010000013.1:0-6250 GCA_045537365.1 Clostridia bacterium | reverse complement strand
GCTCACAGAACGACATGGCTACGATCCGACTTCCGTAATCAAGATAAAGCATAGATGCAACCGCATCAACCCTGATACCGTCTATATGATAAACCTTTTGCCAGAATACGGCATTCGATACCAAAAAGCTTATTACCTCATACCTGCTGTAATCGAATATCCTTGTGTTCCAGTCAGGATGTTCATTTTTCAAAGGGTCGGAATATTCATAGCAAAAACCGCCGTCAAATTCCATAAGTCCGTTTTCGTCCTTTGGAAAATGAGCACCAACCCAGTCAAGTATTACGCCTACATCATTTTTATGGCAGTAGTCTACAAAATATGCAAAATCCTCAGGTGTGCCGTACCTTGATGTGGGTGCATAATACCCCGTTACCTGATACCCCCATGACGGGTCAAAAGGATATTCCGAAACAGGCATAAGCTCTATATGGGTGTACCCCATTTTTTTAATATACTTTACAATATCGCCTGCAAGCTCCCTGTATGTGAGAAAATTACCGTCGCCGTGCTTTTTCCATGAGCCGAGATGAAGCTCATATATATTTACGGGCTGTTCAAGGTAATTGGTTTTATTGCGTTTCTTTATAAAGTCCGCATCGTTCCACTTAAAACCCGATATATCATATACCTTTGATGCGTTTTCAGGTCTTGTACAGGTATGAAAGCCATAAGGGTCGCTTTTAAGCCTTTTTTCGCCCTTCCGGGTTAAAATGCCGTACTTATAGCAATCGTACACCTTTGCGTTTTCAATGTATACCTCCCAGATACCTTTACCAATGTTAAACATTTTATCGGCATCAAAGCTCCAGCCGTTAAAGTCACCGCAAACACTGACCTCTTTTGCGTTAGGCGCCCACACTCTGAATACAAATCCGTTTTCGTGCTTATGGCATCCCAAAAACTCGTAGGCGTTTATGGATTCGCCCTTTGAAAACCTGTCAATTTCATTTTTTAAATTAAATGCCATATTCGCTCCCCCCCTTATAAATTGCCACAGGGCACACAAGATTTATTATATGCATATTTTTAAAATTAAGAACTAATTTTTATTTTGTGCATCATATTTACTGTTCCATATTGCCTTGAAATTATAACCCTTCTTCGTGAGATACTCTATAACTTCGGGCAATATGTCGGCAGTTAACTGCTTTGCACCTGCATCGTGCATCAACACAACTATATCCTCTTTTGTACCGTCGTTTGTATATTCCTTAAGCTCTGCCATAAGCTTATCTGCATCAGGTTCAACAAGCTCACCGTCACCCGTTAAAGAGTTCCAGTCGATATATTCATAGCCCAGAGCTCTTATATTATATTTATACCCCTGCTTATAATCGTCGTAAGAACCGCCCGGAAAACGGAAAATATAGTTTTCATACACGCCCTTAAGTGCATAATTTATTGCCTTTTTGGTTGTAATAACTTCGTCGTTAAAATCCTCATCGCCTCTGTATACACTTGAATAATCATGGCTGTATGAGTGGTTGCCTATTGAGTGACCGCCCTCGTACATACGAACAAGCAAATCAGGGTATGCATACACCTGCTTGCCCACTACAAAAAATGTCGCCTTAATGCCGTACTTATCCAGAACATCAAGCACCTTTTCGGTTACAGGGCTTGGACCGTCGTCAAATGTGAGGTAGCAGTTTTTTACATAATCGCTTACATAAATTCCAGGCACCTCGCCTTCAGGCGATGTGTAATCGGGTGTTTTATGCTCTAATCTGTAATCGTCAGCCTTTTTTCTTGCCTCGGCATTTGGCACAGGATAAACATAATCCTCCGGTTTATACTGAACCAAAAGCTCGGCTTCTGTTTTTTCGCGGTTTGACATAAGATTTGATTTTTCGATAAATCTTATGCCGTACCGGGCAAGTGCAACAAAAGCTACCGCAAGCACACAAACTGCCAAAGTACATCCTGCATATTTTAAAATACTTTTAAATGGTATTTTAACCTGTTTTTTGACTTTTGTTTCATTTTTCTTGATTTTAGCAGTCGGTTGTGGCTTAGTTTTAACAGCAATATTGGTCTTTGGTGCAGCATAAGCTGTTGTTTTTTTGGTATCATCCTTATTAGCTAAAATGTTATTGCGTATTTTTTCTGCCTGCTCATCGGATATATTCTGCTTTGGTGCAACAAAAGGCTTTATTGTATTTTCCGCCCTTATAACCTGACTGCTTTTTGAAATCGGTTTAGCGCCCGATAAGGCAGATTTGGTCAGCTTAAAGCCCGACGCAGATTTACTGAACTTAATTTTTTTGGAATAGTTCAGTCTGCCGTTTGCAGAAAATTTTTTAATGTATGTTTTCTTTGGTTTAAAAAATAGTGACATATTTATGCTCCGTAAAGTAAATATTTACCCATAGTGTGAAACCGTTGCATGTCAAGTCCTGTCACACTAACAGGGCATAGCTTTCGCTATTTTTATTATATATCAAAATTTATAAAATTTCAATAGGTTAAACCGTAATATTTGATAATTTTTACAAGTTTTATTATATTTTTCTAACATAATTACAATTGTGAGGGGTTAATTTAAACTTACAGGCGAAAAATTTTACTTGGAGGATTTAAAAAAATGACTTTTTCACCAAAAGCAAGACGCTTTTTTAAAACAACATTTAAAAGTTTAATAGTTTTATTGGCACTTCTTGCAATTGGCTTAAGTTCATATATAGGTTACCTGATATATAAGATACCCGATGAAATAACTTTATATAAAACAAATGAATACAATTTTGATAAAACGGGAATTTTTTCAAAACTGTTCAGTTTAAATGTTCAGGCAGGAGAAAATGGCACAGTTTATGCCGACGGAAGCTTCGAAAGCAACGGCACAAATCAATACACCGCAAATGTAAGCTTTATGGGCGGTGTAAATTTAAAAAGTGTGAAGGTTAACCGAATTGACGAACTTTACCTTATACCTTCAGGTACACTTATGGGTGTAAAGCTGATGTGTGACGGCATAATGGTTACAGATGTTTGTACCTATACCTCACAAAAGGGTACAAGCATTTGCCCTGCCGAATATACAGGCATTAAAACAGGAGATTTAATTACAGCGGTAAACGGCAAAAAAACAAATACTGTAAAAGAGCTTTCCTCCATAATACAAAGCGGAAGTAACAAAATACAATTAACCTTCAGCCGTGACGGCAAAAGCCTCAACTGCACCATACTGCCCGAAAAGGATTTAAGCGGCACACTACGCATAGGTCTTATGGTTAAAGACTCTGCCGCAGGCATCGGCACAATGACCTATTATAATCCCTCCGACAACTCATTCGGCGCTTTGGGGCACGCCGTAACAGAGCCGTCCTGCGATAAGGTAATACCCGTTTTAAAGGGTAGCTGTGACTATGCAACCGTAGCCGAAATTATTAAAGGCGAAAAAGGTATGCCCGGCGAAATGCACGGTATTTTTATGTCGCCACTTGGCACTGTAACCAAAAACACCGAAAACGGCATTTACGGATATTTAAGCGATAAAAACTACCATCAGGGAAAAACACCCCTTAAAGCCGGAAGCATAAACGAGGTGTGCGAGGGAGGAGCGACTATAATCTGCACCGTTGACGGAAATAATCCGCAAACATACAGTATAGAGATAGAAAAAATATCCACTCTCTCACTTGATGCATCAAAGGGAATGATAATAAAAATAACCGATAGCAGACTTTTGGATAAAACAGGCGGTATAATTCAGGGAATGAGCGGTTCACCTATTATACAAAACAATAAAATAATAGGAGCTGTGACACATGTGTTTGTAAACGACCCAACTCGTGGATACGGCATATTTATTGAAAATATGCTTTCGGAAAGCAAAGGTTAATTTAAAAATGCCCGTCTGTTTAAATTCAGGCGGGAATTTTTAATTTGTGCATAAAAATGTTGTTTTGTTAAATTCTATTTTAAGCTTATCGGGCAGGTTTTTATCGCTTATAAAATAATCTACATCGTTAAGTGTAAGGTCAACAAAATTGCTGTTTGTATTAAACTTATCGCTTCCGCACAGATATGCAAGCTTTTTTGTGTATTTTCTGAAATCCTGATACATTCTTACCTCGCTTTCGTTTACAGAAAGTATTTGCCCCTTAAAGTTAAACGACACAGACGAAAAGAATAGTATATCAATGTTAAATTTTTTAAGTGCCTCCAGCATAAAATCACCGCCGAGTATGCCGGGGTACTCTACAACCCTGCCCCCTGTGCAATATGTATTTACACCGTGCTCACTTAAAAAATCCGCAAGAAGCATATTGCAGGTAATTACCGTTATACCCTTTTTTTCTGTAAGAAAATGCCCCATATACTGTGTGGTAGATGAGCCGTCTATAAACACTATATCGCCGTTTTTTACAAGGCCTGCTGCCTTTTTGGCAATAGCGTTTTTTGCCGTTTTCATACTGTGCTGGCGAAATCTGAAGGGCGATATATTTGCATCCTTGTATGTAACACCGCCGTAGCTCCTTGTTATAAGCCCCTGCTTCTCTAAAAGAGTTAAATCACGCCTTATGCTTGCAGGGCTGTAATTTATTTTTTTCACAAGATAATTCACCGTAACATAATTATTCTCTTTAAGTATTTTCATTATTTGGTCCATTCGTTCCTGCTGATACATATTATCCCCTCTTGTTTTGATTATTGTTGATTATTTTGAAATATTCTCGCAAATATTGATTTTTTATATTATTTTGATTATACTTGTTTTGTTAACAAAAGTCAAGGAGGCAAAAAATATGGAAATCCCCGAAAAGCTGTATGAGGGCAACATGCGAAAAAACTATCTGCTTTTTGCAATTCCGCTTATTATATCTGCCCTGCTTTCGCAGTCATACAGTTTTATAAATTCTATAATGATAGGCAAATTTATAGGCAGTGAGGCTTTTGCGGCAACGGCAGTAACAGCCGATTTAATTGAACTTATAAATGCAATATTTCACGGGTATCTTACAGGCATCGGCATATATGTTGCTATTCTTTTCGGCAAGAACGAATACGGCAAAATGCTCAATATTATAAAATTTAATTTTATATTAACATCAGCACTTGCAATTATAATATCGGTTATATGCAATGTGTTTTTGAATAAAATTTTTGATATACTCAATGTAAACAATGAAATATACAGCGATGCCGAATTTTATTTCAGAGTATACGTTCTTGGTTACCTTATTATGCAACTGAACTGGGGCTTTACATATATTGCAACCGGTGTAGGGCTTACAAAGCTTCAGCTTATAATATCGGTTATAACAGGAGTAATAAATGTACTGCTTAACTATATATTTTTAGCGGTTATGAATAAGGGTATTGGCTTTAGTGCCCTTGCAACCATAATTGCGGTAGTAGCTACCACAGTTATTTATATATATGTTATATTAAAGCTGTTTAAAAATATGGGGATAAATTTACACGGTTTTATAATTAACAGAGAAATGATTAAAAACTCCTTTGGCTTTGGCTCACCTACAATGCTTCAGCAAATGGCTATGTATGCCTGTACAACTCTTGTTTCTCCCCTTGTAAACACATGTACAACTGCCGCTCTTTCGGGTTATGCCGTAGCAAATAAAGCAAGAGCTTTAATTTGCACAATCTATCAGAATTCGGCTAAGGCAAATACAACCTTTGTTGCACAGGCTATGGGTGCAGAAAAAATAGACAAAGTAAAAAAAGGAATAAGAATCGGCACAACACAGGGCTTGATATTTTTCACCGTTGCAATGTCGATTTTTATGATATTTGCAAAAAAGTTCACTGCCCTGTTTTTAGACCCGGCACAGGATGCCGAAAGCTTTTTGGTAAGTGTAAATACAATACGGTATTTATTCCCCTTTATAGCATTTAATGTGTTTAACAATTTGTTTCATGGAATTTTCAGAGCGGTAGGTTCGGGGGTGCTTATGGTTGTTTCGACACTTATCTATGCGGTTTCGTATGTAATATATGCTTATATTGTATTTGCAATATTGCCAAACGAAATGAAAATTTACGGAGTACATATTGCCCTTGGCGGTGCTTATATAACCGAGGTTACCTTTGCGGCAATTATATATTTTACAGGCAAATGGAAATCTCCATTATACAAAGAGCTTGAACTAAAAGAAAAAAATAAAATTAAATAAGCTTTTAAAATGTGCTTTAATTTATACAGTATTAAGATAAGATAGGATAAGATATATTTATTATATATATATATATATTATTATATATATTATTATATTTATTATTA
>JAZSPJ010000018.1:0-1753 GCA_045537365.1 Clostridia bacterium | reverse complement strand
TGCCTCTTAAACTGTCGGCTTATGCAAAGCAGGGGGATTATGAAATGTGCAAAAAGCTGAATATATTCGACTGCATTGAGTGCGGAATTTGCTCCTACTACTGTCAGGCAGATACAAATCCGCTTCAGTACATAAAGGTAGCAAAAAAGCAAATACAGGAGCTTGAAAGGAATTTAAAAAAATGACAACCAATAACCTGACATTATCCTTTGCGCCCCATATAAGAGGGTGTGACAAAGTTAAATACACAATGCTGGATGTAATAATAGCGCTGATGCCGGCGCTTTTGGGAAGCATATACTTTTTTGGTATAAATGCGCTGGTTTTAACCGTAATTTCAGTTGCATCCTGCATAACATTTGAATATTTATGGTGCAGACTTACCAAAACCCCAAATACTACAGGCGATTTAAGCGCCGTAATAACGGGAATTTTGCTTGCATTTTCCGTACCCTCTACCCTGCCGGCTTATATGATTGTTGTTGCAAGTGCTTTTTCAATAATAATTGTAAAATGCTGTTTCGGCGGTATAGGTCAGAACATTGTAAACCCTGCACTTGCAGGCAGGGCATTTCTATTGGCAGGCTGGCCGTCGGAGATGACAAACTATGTTCAGCCCAATGATGCCTTTTCGTTATTTTCAAAAGGTACAGCCGATGCAGTAACAGGTGCAACACCGCTTGCATACATAAAAGGCATAGAGAACGCAGAGCCTTCATCATTATTTGATATGTTTTTCGGTAATATATCGGGCTGTATCGGTGAAGTGAGCGCATTTTTACTTTTAATCGGCGGTATTTACTTAATCATTAAAAGAGTAATAAATCCCGTTATTCCAATTACATATCTTGTGGCAGTTGGCTTGTTTGGAATGATTTTCGGCTCAAACGGCGGATTTATGTATCACATTCTGGCAGGCGGTGCATTTCTCGGAGCATTTTTTATGGCAACCGATTACACAACAACTCCCGTTACAAAAATGGGTATGTTTATATTTGCACTCGGTGCAGGTATACTTACGGGTGTTATAAGAATTTTTGGCGGATACCCTGAAGGAGTTACCTACGCAATACTGTTTATGAATGTTTGCGTACCGCTTATTGATAAAAAAATTATGCCAAGAGTTTTTGGACATTGAAAGGATTTAAAATTATGGCATTAAATAAAACTTTTAAAAACGAAATATTAAAGCCTGCGCTGATACTTCTTGCCATTACCTTTGTATGCACAGCGATTTTAGCTGTAGTTAACGGCTTTACAAGTGTTGTGGTAACCGAGAACAAAAAAATATCACAGGAAATTGCAAGAGAAAAGGTTCTGCCATCAGCCGAAAGCTTTGAAAAGCTTGATGCATCGGCATTGGCTTCAGTCGATTTAAAATACCCCGTTTACGATATATATAAAGGCACAACAAACGGCGAAACCGTAGGCTATACCGCTATGGTTGAACCAATCGGCTACGGCGGTAAAATAGAAATGATTGCAGGCTTTGATACAAACTACAAAATTTGCGGTATAGATATTATATCCATGAGTGAAACCCCAGGTCTGGGTGCAAAAATCAAAGAGAAGGATTTTACTGACGGAATTATTGAAAAAAATGCAGATAAAGGCTTAAATGTTGTAAAAAACAGTGCACCGCAAAATAACGAAATTAATGCCGTAACCGGCGCTACAATATCCTCAAAGGCAGTAACAGAGGGTATAAACTGTGCAGTAACGGCTGTTAAAATTATAAGGGAGGGTAAGTAAT
>JAZSPJ010000038.1:0-2974 GCA_045537365.1 Clostridia bacterium | reverse complement strand
ATTATTGCCGCTTCGTGTTTAACTTCGGATTCAATATTTTTAAGTAAGTAATCCTTAGCCTCTTCAACCGACAATCCTGATATTCTCTCCAAAATTTCCAACTGAGCGCTTTTTACTTTGGCTGTTTCCTCTTTTAAGGCTTCAGCCTCTTTAATCTTTTGATTAAGCAACTCTTCTTTCTTTTCAATGCTCTCGGACTTTTTGTCCAGATTTTCTTCTTTTTGCTGAATTCGTCTTTCCTGACGATTCATTTCGTTTCGTCTTTCTTTAGACTCTTTTTCAAATTCATTTCTGCTTTTATGAATTTCTTCCTTTGCTTCAAGCAAAGCTTCTTTCTTTTTGGTTTCGGCGGTTTTCATAGCTTCGTCAATTATGCTTTTTGCTTTTTCCTCAGCTCCGCCTATTTTTGCCTCTGCAATTTTCTGCCTGTATGCTTTTCCAATAAAAAATGAAAAAATACATGCCACAACTGCAATGGCGATAATTATTGCTGTCAAAGTACTTCCCAACCTCCTTTTCTTTGGATTTTTTTAAATTTTTTAATCATTTTCAGTTTGCAAATATATTCAATAACATTTGCATAATACCGCAAGATATTGTATTAAAAATTATACACATATCTATTTTATACTATAACTTGCCCTGTGTCAATAATAATTTACTCTAAAATCTCATATTTTGGTAATTTTATCGGGTTTTAATATGTCAAATTATGTAAATTAATCATTATTGCAAATTATTGTGCATTTTATAGGCAGTTACTGTATTTCTCATAAGGGTTGCAATAGTCATAGGTCCAACGCCGCCGGGAACAGGAGTAATATACGATGCTTTGTCTGCTGCTTTATCAAAGTCAACATCACCGCACAATTTTCCGTTTTCGTCACGGTTCATACCAACATCAATTACGATTGCGCCGTCTTTTATATAGGTATCATCAATAAATTTTGCTTTGCCTATAGCTGCAACCACAATATCAGCACTTTTAACAACTTCTTTAAGATTAGCGGTTTTCGAGTGGCATATTGTAACTGTTGCATTTTCGTGTAAAAGAAGCATACTCATAGGCTTGCCTACTATATTGCTTCTGCCTATAACAACAGCCTTTTTGCCTGTAAGGTCAATATTTGAAAGGTGTATTAAATCCATAATACCTGCGGGCGTACACGGGAGGAAACTATAATTTCCAATCATTATTCTGCCTACATTTGACGGGTGAAATGCATCAACATCCTTTTCGGGTGCAATGTTGTTTATTACTGTTTCTTCATCAATATGCTTTGGCAAAGGTAACTGTACAAGTATACCGTTTATTGATTTTTTCGTGTTAAGCTCTTTAACAAGGTTTAAAAGCTCTGCCTGTGTTGTTTCCTCAGGGAGTGCATATTCCTCGGATATCATACCGATTTCCTCGCAGGCTTTCTTTTTTGAGTTTACATATACTCTTGACGCCTGATTGTTACCTACAATTATTACAGCAAGACCGGGTACAGAGCCTGTTTTTGCCTTTAAAGTTTCAACCTCGGCTTTGAGATTTTCTTTTATTTTTACTGAGAGTTCCTTGCCGTTTAAAATTTTGTTTTCCATTTTTATTTCTCCTTTGATTGTTGTTTGTTGTTTTATTGTTTTTAGGTCTTATTAAACAATTTTCACCGTAGCCTATTAAATCCTCTCTGTTTGCTTTTATCAGAGCTTTTTCAACAAGCTTGTGATTTTCAGGCTTTGAAAATTGTAATAGTGCCCGTTGCATTTGTTTTTCTTTCATTGTATCTGGCACATATACACTTTCCATAGTAAGGGGATTAATGCCCGTATAATACATACATGTCGATATTGTAAACGGTGTAGGATAAAAATCCTGCACCTGTTCGGGGTGTAATTTGTTTTTCTTTATATAAAGCGCAAGTTCAATTGCATCGTTTAAAGTACTTCCCGGATGACTTGACATAAGGTAGGGTACAAGGTACTGCTTTTTGCCGAGCTTTTGGTTTACCTCGTAATACTTATCATAGAATCTTTTGTAAACTTTAAATGACGGCTTCCCCATATTTTTAAGCACATTATCAGATATATGTTCGGGTGCAACCTTTAGCTGACCGCTTACATGGTGCTTACATATTTCTTTTATAAATTCATCGCCTTTATCGTAAATTGCATAGTCATACCGTATGCCTGAGCGAATAAATACTTTTTTTACATTTGGTATGCTTCTTACTTTCCTCAAAAGTTCAAGATACCTTTTGTGTGATACCTTTAAATTTTTGCAGGGATTTGGGAAAAGACATTGTTTTTCCTTGCAAGTACCGCTTTTTAACTGTTTTTCACAGGCAGGCTCAACAAAGTTTGCAGTAGGGCCTCCAATATCGTGAACATAGCCTTTAAAATCGGCATTTTTTGTCATTTGAGTAACTTCATCAATTACCGATTTTTCACTTCGGGAGGTTACTATTCTGCCCTGATGGAAGGTAAGAGCGCAAAAATTACACGAGCCGTAGCATCCTCTGCAATTTGAAACGCTGAATTTAACTTCCTCAATAGCTGGTATACCGCCCAATGACTCATACATAGGGTGGTATGTCCGCATATACGGCAAAGCATAAACACGGTCAAGCTCTTGCGTGGTAAGAGGTTTTAGCGGCTTGTTTTGTACAAGGTATCTGTCGCCGTGTAGCTGTGCCAGAGCCTTTCCTCTAATGGGGTCCTGATTGTCATACTGTATCTTTGTAGCCTTGGCGTAAAGATGCTTGTCGCTTTTTACATCCTCAAAGCTTGGTATTATTTCGCAGTTTTTTACATCGTCAATATTTTTTCTTATATAACAGCAACCATCAACATTAGTTTCACTCAAAAGTTTACCCTGATTTAAAGCGTCGGCAAGCATAATAATAGGCTTTTCGCCCATACCGTAAATAAGTACATCTGCACGGCTGTCAAAAAGAATAGAGCGCCTTACCTTGTTATCCCAATAGTCATA
>JAZSPJ010000223.1:0-13345 GCA_045537365.1 Clostridia bacterium | reverse complement strand
ATGTAGAAAATACAGGTGCGGCATTCGGTATACTGCCAAATTCAAAAATACTTTTTATTATTGTGACCCTTATTGCAACAGTTGCAATTATTTATTATACACTTAAGGCAAAAAACTTTAATAAACTTTATCTGTCGGCTGCCTGTATGATTATTGCAGGTGCAATTTCCAATATGATAGACCGTCTTACAAGAGGCTATGTAGTGGATATGATAAAAGCCGATTTTATAGATTTTCCTGTATTTAACTTTGCAGATATGTGTATTGTTATAGGTGCTTTTTTAATGTGCTTCTACCTTTTGTTTATGTACAAAGAGCCTGAAAAAGCAGAGGTTATTACAAATGAATAATGATACTTTTTACACCATTGAGTGCACAGATAACAATATACGCATAGATAAGTTTATACAAATAGATAACTTAACAAGAGCAAGAATACAATCGCTTATTGAGGATGGAAATGTTAAAGTAAACTCGGCTGTTTGTACAAAAACAAACAAAAAGCTGAAATCGGGCGATGTTATAGAAGTTACTGTACCAAAGCCTGCCGAATACGAGGTAATAGCGCAGGATATACCCCTTGATATTGTTTATGAGGACGACAGCCTGCTTGTAGTAAACAAGCCACAGGGTATGGTTGTACACCCTGCAAACGGCAATTACGACGGGACATTGGTAAATGCACTTATGCACCATTGCAAGGACTCTTTAAGCGGTATTAACGGCATAATGCGACCGGGTATTGTTCACAGAATTGATAAAGACACATCAGGGCTGTTGGTTGTTGCTAAAACAAACGATGCACACATATCCCTTGCAAAGCAGATTAAGGATAAAACCGTAACAAGAGAATATGTATGCATAGCAAATGGCATAGTAACTCAAAAAAAAGGTGTGATTGATGCTCCAATCGGGCGGCATCCCACATCAAGACTTAAAATGGCTGTAACAGTGAAAAACTCAAAAAATGCCGTTACACATTTTGAGGTGCTTGAATATTTTAATAACGCAACCTACTTAAAATGCAGGCTTGAAACAGGCAGAACTCACCAGATAAGAGTACACATGCAGTTTATAGGCCACAGTATTATAGGAGACCCCGTATATACGCAAAAAAATCCCTATAATCTTAAAGGTCAGGCACTTCACGCAAGAACACTTGGATTTATTCATCCCGTTACAGGTGAGTATATGGAGTTTTGTGCACCTATACCCGATGATTTTGAAAATCTTTTAAGTATTTTAAGAAACAACTAGCCGAAAGGACGAAACTTATGTATAAAATAGTAAAAAAGGAAATACTTAACCCTACGGTTATAAAAATGGATATATATGCTCCGCTTATTGCAAAAAAAGCAGAGCCCGGTCAGTTTATAATTTTAAGGGTGGACGATGAAGGCGAGCGAATCCCGCTTACCGTTGCCGATTATGACAGAGAAATGGGCACAGTTACCATAATTTTTCAGGTTGCAGGAGCAACAACCTTAAAATTATCACAAAAAAATGAAGGCGAATGTATTAAGGATTTTGTAGGTCCGCTTGGAAAGCCCACCATTACGGATAATTTAAAAAAGGTAGCAATAATAGGCGGAGGTGTTGGCTGTGCCATTGCGTACCCTATTGCAAAAAAACTTTATAATCAAGGCGCTGAGGTGCACTCTGTAATAGGCTTCAGAAATAAAGACCTTGTAATACTTGAAGATGAGTTTAAAAATGCAAGCACTAGGCTTTCAGTAGTTACCGACGACGGAAGTCACGGCAAAAAAGGTCTTGTAACCGATGCACTTAAAGAGCTTATTGAGGCAGGTAATGTGTACGACGAGGTTATAGTTATAGGTCCGCTTGTAATGATGAAATTTGTTTGTATGCTCACTAAAGAGTACAATATAAAAACAACCGTAAGTATGAACCCAATTATGATAGACGGTACGGGGATGTGCGGCGGTTGCCGACTTACAGTTGGCGGCGAGGTTAAATTTGCCTGTGTAGACGGTCCTGATTTTGACGGTCATTTAGTGGATTTTGACGAGGCAATTCAAAGAAGCTCTATGTACAAAGAATTTGAAAGAAAGGCTCACGACGATGCCTGCAATTTATTTAAAAAAGCCGGGGAGGAAAAATAATATGCCAAATATGTCACAGTTTAAAAATGAAATGCCCTCTCAGGCACCTGATGTAAGAAACAAAAATTTTCTTGAGGTTGCCCTTGGATATACCGAGGAGCAGGCAATAGATGAAGCACAAAGATGCTTAAACTGCAAACACAAGCCCTGTGTAACAGGTTGTCCCGTTCACATTAACATACCCGAATTTATAGCGCATGTTGCAAAGGGCGAGTTTAAAGAGGCTTATGAGGTAATATCACGTTCAAGCTCTCTGCCTGCAGTGTGCGGAAGGGTTTGCCCACAGGAAACACAATGCGAGCAAAAATGTGTAAGAGGTATTAAAGGCGAGAGCGTTGCAATTGGCAGATTAGAGCGTTTTGTAGCAGACTGGTACAATAAAAACGTAAGCGAAAAGCCGGAAAAACTACAGTCAAACGGACACAGGATTGCCGTTGTAGGAAGCGGTCCGTCAGGGCTTGCCTGTGCGGGCGATTTAGCAAAAAAAGGCTATGATGTTACCATTTTTGAGGCACTCCATGTTGCAGGCGGTGTGCTTATGTACGGCATACCCGAATTCAGACTTCCAAAGGCAATTGTACAAAAAGAAATTAATATGCTTAAAGACCTTGGTGTTAAAATAGAAACAAATATGGTAATAGGCAAAATTCTTTCGGTAGACGAGCTTTTGGATGACGGTTTTGAATATGTATTTATAGGTACAGGTGCAGGTCTGCCCCGTTTTATGAACATTAAAGGCGAAAATCTTAAGGGTGTATATTCTGCAAACGAATTTTTAACAAGAATCAATCTTATGAAAGCATATCAGGATACCAGTACAACACCAATAGCCCACGCAAAGAATGTGGCTGTTGTAGGCGGAGGAAATGTTGCTATGGATGCCGCAAGAAGTGCAAAAAGACTTGGTGCCGAAAATGTATACATAGTATACCGCAGAAGCGAGGAAGAGCTTCCTGCAAGGCGCGAGGAAGTTGAACACGCAAAAGAGGAAGGCATAATATTTAAGCTTCTTAACAACCCTTTGGAAATATATCCTGACGAAAACGGCTATGTTAAAGCAATGAAATGCATAGAAATGGAGCTTGGCGAGCCGGACGCATCCGGAAGACGCAGACCGGTTGAAAAGGAAAACAGCGAATTTATGCTTGATGTTGACTGCGTTATAATGTCCATAGGCACAAGCCCTAACCCGCTTATAAAATCCACAACACCTGACCTTGAAACACAAAAATGGGGAGGTATTGTGGCAGATGAGGTATCCGGTAAAACCTCAAAGCAAAATGTATATGCAGGCGGTGATGCCGTAACAGGCGCCGCAACAGTAATACTTGCAATGGGCGCAGGCAAGGCGGCGGCAAAGGCAATTGACGATGAAATACAAGGCAATAATTAAACCTATTACTTTCCTTAGCCTATTTGTACTTATGCTAATTACCATATCTTATGCACAAAGCATAAATGACGGGTATCAGGTTATAATGTACCACGAATTATGTAAAGGTAAGCCAGCTTACGACCAGATGTTTTTTATAGGCGAAGCAGATTTTGAGGAGCATATAAAATATATAAGCTCAAGCCTTATACCCGTAACTTGCGATGAATACATACAAAGGGTAAAAAACAATACCATAAAATCAAAAAAATATGTACATATTACTTTTGATGACGGGTATTTATCAAATTACACGATTGCATTTCCGATTTTAAAAAAGTATAATGTACCTGCAACAATATTTATTAATACAAATACTGTGGGTACAGATAATCACCTAACCTGGCAACAGATAAACGAAATGCAGGAAACCGGGCTTATAACCATTGCAAGCCATTGTATGGGACATCCCGACTTAGTAAATACAGACTATGAAACCATTTTGGCTGAACTTAACAATTCAAAAAGCATTATAGAAAGCAATACAGGAAAATCCTGCGATTACATTGCCTACCCTTATGGCAATGTAAACGAAAATATTATAGAAATTGTTAAACAGTGCGGTTACAAGGGTGGATTTATTGTAAACGATGTATATGATTTTAAAGATGAGCTTTATGCCATAAAAAGGCTTATTGTGTATAATGATACAACAAAAGATATATTAAAGGAACAAATGTTTTCGCCCGAATATATTAAGCTGAAAGTTAATGTAGATGGCAGTAACTATACATTTCAAAACGAAGTTTTAAAAAATTCGGGTACAGTTATAGCTGTATATTTTGATGAAAACAAAAAATATATATCCTGCGATATTATTAAGATTAAAGCTGATACTGTAAGCTTTAGCACCCCAAATAATACAAATACATTTAAATTAATTTTAATTGAAAGTATAAATACACTCAAACCAATACAAATTTTAAAAACGGATTGATATTTTAAAATATCAATCCGTTTTGTATATTATTTATTAATAATCTTTGCTGCCACTGCCTCCGGTACTTGCTGATAACGCTCAAACTCAAACTCAAAATCACCTTTAGCCTGTGTCATTGCTCTTAAATCATTAGAATATGTATGCATTTCTGCAACGGGTATTTCACCTTCAATTATGGTTGTATTATTCTCGGCAGGTGTCATACCAAGCATCTGACCTCTGCGTTTATTAATGTCGCCTATTATATCGCCTGTATAATCATCGGGTACGGTAACAGTTAAATGACCGATAGGCTCTAAAAGAACAGCGCCCGCATTCTGCAGACCTTCCTTAAATGCTATTGATGCCGCAGTTTTAAATGCCATTTCCGACGAGTCAACACTATGATATGAGCCGTCTAAAAGTGTTGCCTTTAAGTTTACAACCGGGTAGCCTGCAAGAACACCATGTGCCATAGAATCCTTCAAGCCCTTTTCAACTGCAGGGAAAAAGTTCTTTGGTACAGAACCGCCGAACACCTTTTCCTCAAATACAAGCTCCTGGCTCTCGCAAGGTTCAAACTCAATAATAACATGACCATACTGACCGTGACCGCCGGATTGCTTTTTATGCTTGCCTTCGGCTTTAACCTTTTTGGTAATAGCCTCTCTGTAAGGAACGGTAGGTGTTACAAGGTCAACCTCAACACCGAATTTATTTCTTAATTTACTTACAAGTATATCAATATGCTGGTCGCCAAGACCGTGAATTAACTGCTGATGTGTTTCGTAATTTGTATCTATAATAAATGTTTTATCCTCTTCCATAAGCTTTGTGAGGCCCTGACTGATTTTTTCCTCATCGCCCTTTGTTCTCGGTACAACTGCCATAGACATATTAGGTCTTGCAAATTCAATACCCTTCAATACAACAGCATCGTTAAGTGCACAAAGTGTATCTCCTGTATTGGTATCGGAAAGCTTTGTAACAACGCCTATATCACCTGCGTTAAGCTTTTCAACCTCAATCTGCTTTTTACCAACTACACTGAATATTTTACCAATTCTCTCGTTAGTACCGCTTACTGCGTTATATACGGTAGTTTCGGGTGTCATTATACCCGAATATACCTTAAAGTATGATATTTTACCTACATACGGGTCAGCAACTGTTTTAAATACAAAAGCTGAAAGCGGGTCTTTTATATTTACCTTTCTCCTTGTAGGCTGACCATCAGGACGCTTTGCTGATAAAAATTCGTCCTTAAAATCAGGTGCAGGAAAATATGCAAGTATTGCATTCATAAGCGATGATATACCAAGTTTATAGTAAGCACTGCCACACATTACGGGAACTATGTTACCCTCGGATACACCTGCACGAAGAGCTGAATATATCTCCTCAAGTGTAAATGTACCGCCCTCGAAGTATCTGTCCATAAACTCTTCCGAGCTTTCTGCAACAGCCTCGTTAATCATTTCACGGATTGGAGCAATTTCATCCTCCATACCCTCAGGCATAGCAGCCGTTACGGTGCGGTTGCCGTCAAACTTTCTTGCCTCATTCTCTACAACATTTACAAAACCTGTAATACGGTCACCCTCACGGATTGGCACCTGAAGCGGTGCGATTTTTTTGCCGTATTTTTCTTTAAGCTGGTCAAGCACTTTATAATAATCAACACGGTCGTCATCAACCTTGTTAATAAATACAATTTTAGGCATTTTGCGTTCATCGGTATACTGCCATGCTTTTTCAGCACCAACTGTCAAGCCCGATTTACCGCTGAGTACTATAATTGCCGCATCCGATACTCGGAGGCCCTGTTGTACTTCACCCACAAAATCAAAATATCCGGGGGTATCTAAAACATTAAATTTCATACCGCCCCAGTCGCATGCTGCAACCGATGTGCCTATTGAAAATTTTCTTTTAATCTCTTCAGGGTCAAAATCCATAACAGTATTACCGTCTTGTGTTCTGCCCAATCTCTCGGTTATACCTGATGTATAAAGCATAGCCTCTGCAAGTGATGTTTTACCTGCATTACCATGCCCCAATAAGCAAAAATTTCTGATTTTTGCGGTTTCATATAATTTCATATTAACTACCTCCTACTATATTTATACTGATAAGTTAATTTTACACAAAAACCGCAAACAAATCAATAAATGTTTTAAACAATATTTACAAATATTTTTTGTGCATATTAACACAAATTATTTTTCCTTAATTACTACCCTTGTAAGTACATTCATTTCCTTGACGGTTATCTGCCCGTTGTTTAATACCCATTCTACTCCGTCGCCGAATTTTTCCGCTTCGCACATAATAGCATAATTATTTTTATTTTTTATTTCGATTACGCTCTGGCTTGTTACATATATGCGCTTTCTTACATCGGTAAACTCCGACAAATACTCGCCGTTAACATATACTGATACATTTTTTAAATCCTGCTCCTTTACATTGTGCAACAGAACATCTACATAACAGTTTTTTATATCATTATAATCGGTATAAATTCCCGGTCCGCTGTATGCGTTTGCATCGTCTAAAAATACACGCCCCGCTTTTGTACGCATTGCAATCTGAGATACGCACACCACAAGCAAGCAACATACAAGCAAGGTGAACAGACCTGCCATTACATAATCGTAAAAGCTTTTTGAAGAATCCTCATTTTTTAATTTTTTAAACTTTTTGACAAATGAAAAATGCATAGTATATATCACCTCAATATATACTATGCACAAATTCAATAATAATTATACTTTTGGAAATAACCATCTAAAATGTAATACTGTTTCCTGCGGCATAGCCTGTAGAAAATGCAATCTGCAGATTAAAGCCACCCGTATATGCATCAACATCAAGCACCTCGCCTGCAAAATAAAGCCCTTTATTCAGCTTGGACTCCATTGTTTTAGGGTTAATTTCCTTAACGCAAACTCCGCCGCTTGTAACTATCGCCTCACTCACAGGGCGAAATCCCGTAACCATAAATTCAAGATTTTTTATTACATTTACCAGACTGTGCCTTTCCTCTTTAGTAATCTCATTTATCTTTTTATGAGGGGCTATACCCGAAAGCTCTACTGCTACCGGTATCATTTTTTTAGGCAACAAGCCGTTTAAGGAATTTATAAGGTCTTTATTCTTTTGCTCGCCGAAATCCCTTAAAACCCTTAAATCAAGAGTTTCAAAATCAAGGGCAGGCTTTAAATCAATAAAAATCTTATACTGTGCCCTGCCGGCATTTCTTATATGCGAGCTTGAGCTGAGTATAACAGGACCGCTTGCGCCATAATGTGTAAACACCATTTCACCGAAATCGTCATATATCTGTTTATCATTTTCAAACACTTTTATACTTATATTTTTAAGGCTTAAGCCCATAAGCTTTTTATGGGTATCGCCTGCAAACACAAGCGGTACAAGAGATGGCTTAAGTGATGTTACAGTATGTCCGGCACTTTTTGCAAATTTGTATCCGTCGCCCGTTGAGCCTGTAAGAGGATAGCTTACACCGCCCGTTGCAACTACAACGGCACTTGCAGTAAGTGCTTTTTTATCTGCAGTTATAATACGCCAGTTGCCGTCATCCTTTTTTTCAATTCGGTCAGCCTGAGCTTTTATAAGCTTAACATTGTACATTTTAAGCATTTTTATAAGGGTTTGAAGCACATCCTTTGCCCTGTCGCTTACAGGAAAAACCCTGCCTCCCCTTTCGGTTTTCATTTCAAGCCCGAAAGCTGACAGCTCGTCCATTAAATCTACATTTGTAAAGCCATAAAGACTGCTGTACATAAACGATGCATTTACAGGTATATTTTTTAAAAAATCCTCAACAGGGGCGCTGTTTGTAATATTGCATCTGCCCTTACCTGTTATAAGAAGTTTTCTGCCCAATGTATTATTCTTTTCAATTATTACTACTTTATTTCCGTTTTTAGCCGCAGCGTAAGCCGCCATCATACCTGCAGGGCCTCCGCCTATTACAGCAACAAGATTTTCCATAATCCGCTCCTATTTATTGTTTCGGTTTTCATATACATTATACTGTTGCCATATATCCTCAAGGTCATCAAACACCTTTGAAACCTTATCCTTATTCCTGAACACAAGCGCCGCAATCAAAGCATTGCAAAGGCTCAACGGGGCAACTAAAGAATCAACAAAATTGGTCATATCACCGCTTGCAATAAGCGAATGGGTTGCAAACTCACATATCGGCGAAAAAGTACTGTCAGTTATTGCAATTATTTTGCTGTTTTTATTATATGCATATTTTACTGCATTTAAAGTTCTTGTTGAATATCTTGGATAGCTTATGGCAATCACGGCGTCTTTATCCGTAATGCGGTAAATCTGCTCAAAGGTTTCGCTTGCAGAATTGGTGGTAATAGTAATCGCATTACCCGATACCATATTAAGATAAAAACCCAGAAAAGATGCTACCGAAAAACAGGTTCTTGCACCAAGTATATATACCTTATCGGCATTTGAAACCGTATCCACAACAGATAAAAAAGAGTTTTCATTAACGGTATCAAGAGTTTGCCTTAATTTATCAATATCCGACTGGAGTACTGAGCGCAAAATTTGCTGTTCGCTTAATTTAGATGAGGTCATTTCCATACGCTGTACAGCAGTCAATTTATTTTTAATAAGCTCCTGAAGCTCTTTTTGAAATTCAGGGTAGCCCTTAAAGCCAAGCTCCGTTGCAAACCTTACCACAGTTGATTCACTTACATCAACTGTTTTTCCAAGCTTGCCCGCAGTCATAAAAGCGGCTTTATCGTAATGGTCTACAATATAAGCGGCAATCTTTTTCTGGCTTTTACTGAATTTTGTTTTATTTTGATTTATAACATTAATTAAATCAATTTTTTCTTTCATAATCGCATACCGACCTTTTCATAAAAAAGCCCCTTCCGGAAATGGAGGGGCTTTTTTGTTATCTTTTTATCTAACCGAATTTTATACTAAAAGTTTATATATAAAAATTCCGTTTGGCTGCAAAAGCTTAAAATTAATTACTGAGCTTTTACTACATTGGCAGCCTGAGGACCTTTATTGCCTTCAATAACATCAAACTCTACGCTCTCGCCTTCCTGGAGAGATTTGTAACCGTCCATGTTGATAGCTGAAAAATGTACGAATACATCTTTACCGTCTTCACACTCGATAAAACCATAACCTTTTTCTGCGTTAAACCATTTAACTGTACCTTTCTGCATTGTTGAGTACCTCCCTAAAAATATACGGTATTCTTTCCGTATTGCTTAATTACGGGCGGCGGTTAATCCGCCCATAGGTATAATATACCACAAATAAAAAATGTTGTCAACACTTTTTTGCCACGAAAACCAGCCTCTCGGTTGCATAAGACGGTGCTTTAAAAGTTAAATCTTTATAACAAGCTTCAAGCTTAAGACCTGCATTTTTCACGGCTTTTTTTAAAAAGCTTTTTGTGTACATTCGCTCTGTATGTGTTTCGGAAATTCTGTTAAAGCTGCCGTTTTCATTCTCCACAAAAAATTCCAGATAAAAATCGCAGAATGTACCGTCAAAGCAGTTCTCCCAGGTATAATATATGCCGTTTTGCTCATAGGTAAATATGTTATTATTTAATACTTTTTTAAACTTGTACGGCGAATTTACATCAAATATAAATATGCCGTTCGGGTTTAAATAATTTTTAACAAGTGCCATAAGCTTATCTATATCGCCGTCGCCCGTTAAATAATTTACGCTGTCAAGCATACATATTATAACATCAACAGTGCCGTAAAGCTCAAAATTTGTTATATCCTGATTTAAATACAATATATTTAAGCCCTCCGATTTTTGATTTGCAACATTAAGCATATCGGGCGAGCTGTCGATACCTATCATATCGTACCCCTTTTTGCTTAAAATACGGCACATTGTGCCAGTACCGCAGGCAAGGTCACATATAAGCGAAGAGGGTAATTTTGTATGTTTTTTTATAATATTTTCTATATACTCTGCCCTTTTTTCATATTCAACATCATCTGTAAGCTTATCATATATATAGGCAAATCCGTTATAGCTGATATTTTGCGAAAATTTATCCATTTAAGGTTACTCCATATTAAATATTTTTTTTGCTTTTACTATACAATTATTATCTGCATCGGGCACATCGTCAAGCGGATATTCCATTGAAAGATTTTCATATTTTGCCCTCGCCATACTGTGATACGGCAAAAATTCTGTTTTTTGTACATTATTAAGTGTATCGGTAAATTCCTTAAGCTTTTTAAGCCATTTCTCATCTGCTGTAATGGTCGGCACAAGCACATGGCGTATCCATACAGGTATATTGTTTTTATCAAGATATTTTGCAAATTCAAGCACATTTTTGTTTGAATGGCCTGTAAGCTTTTTATGCTCTTTATCATCTATATGCTTTATATCAAGAAGTACCAAATCGGTATATTTGATAAGCTTATCGTATTCTTTAATTTTGCTCTCGTTAAACATTATGCCCGATGTATCAAGGCAGGTATGAATTTTATTCTTTTTCGCAAGGCCAAAAAGCTCTGTTAAAAACTCAAGCTGCATAAGAGGCTCACCGCCTGTTGCGGTAATGCCTCCGGTTGTATAAAAACTTTTGTTTCGTTTTATTTTATTTATAATTTCCTTTGCATCAGCTTCAAACTGTGCACTGCCCAAATCCCATGTATCGGGGTTATGGCAATATGCGCACCTCATTGGGCAACCCTGAAAAAAAACAACAAATCTTATACCGGGACCATCCACTGCGCCAAAGCTTTCATAGGAATGTATTTTACCCTTCATAATAAATCAGTCCTTTAATAAAGATGCTGTTTAAAAATAATATGTTTTTAAACAGCTCGTTATAAAATATAATTATTTTACTTTGTATTTTTTTAAATGAATTTTGGCGTTCTGGACTTTTTTAGCATCCCTTCATTTTTTAGGGATAGATAAAAATGTTTGGAGTGGACAAACTGAACCAAAGCGTAGCTTGGTTTACCCGAAGGCGTATATAGATACGCCGAGAGGTGAAGTTTGTTCACAGCAAAAAGGCATATAATTTTAAAAAACTGCCTTTTTGCGTTCCGGACTTTTTTAGCATCCCTAAATTCTTTCGTGGAATGTTCGAGATATTACCTCGTCCTGCTGTTCCTTTGTAAGTTTTATAAAGTTTACAGCATAACCCGATACCCTTATTGTAAGCTGTGGGTATTTTTCAGGATGCTTTTGTGCATCAAGCAAAAGCTCACGGTTAAACACATTTACATTTAAATGGTGGCCTTGCTTTTGGGTATATCCGTCAAGCAATGCCGCAAGATTTAAAATGCGTGTTTCCTCGTCCTTGCCAAGTGCGTCGGGTACAATAGAAAATGTATCCGATATACCGTCCTGCGCATATTTAAAGTCAAGCTTTGCAACAGATGCAAGTGATGCAATAGCTCCGTTTGTATCTCTGCCGTGCATCGGGTTTGCACCAGGTGCAAAAGCCTCACCTATTTTTCTGCCGTCAGGTGTTGAGCCTGTATTTTTACCATAGGTTACATTCGATGTAATTGTAAGCACCGAGGTAGTTACCACACTGTCACGGTATGTAGGATTCTGCCTTAAATATTTTACAAATCGTGTAAGTACAGTATTTGCAAGTAAATCTACCCTGTCATCGTCGTTACCGTATTTAGGGAAATCGCCCTCTATTTCAAAATCAACAGCTATGCCATTTTCATTTCTGATTGGTTTAACTTTAGCATATTTTATTGCCGAAAGTGAATCCGCAACAACCGACATTCCTGCTATACCTGTTGCAAACCATCTGTGTACATCACGGTCGTGAAGTGCCATCTGCAATCTCTCGTAGGAATATTTATCGTGCATATAATGGATAATATTAAGGGTGTTTACATATACACCTGCAAGCCATTTCATCATAGCATAGTATTTATCCATTACATCGTCAAAATCAAGGTACTCTCCTGTGCATGGCTTGAATTTAGGACCTACCTGCTGACCTGAAATTTCATCTACACCGCCATTAATTGCATAAAGCAAGCACTTTGCAAGGTTTGCTCTTGCACCGAAAAACTGCATTTCCTTACCAATTCTCATAGATGATACACAACAAGCTATTGCATAGTCGTCGCCGTGATATATCCTCATAAGGTCATCATTTTCGTACTGTATAGCGGAGTGCATAATTGAGCTTTTACTGCAGTATTTTTTAAAGTTTTCGGGCAGGTTTACCGACCAGAGCACAGTTATATTCGGCTCAGGTGCAGTGCCTATATTATTAAATGTATTTAAATATCTGTACGACATTTTTGTAACAAGGGGTCTGCCGTCTATACCCATACCGCCGATTGACTCGGTAACCCATGTTGGATCACCTGCAAAAATCTGATTATAATCAGGAGTTCTTGCAAATTTTACAAGCCTTAATTTCATTATAAAATGATCTACAAATTCCTGAATTTCTTTTTCTGTAAATGTGCCTTCTTTTAAATCTCTTTCGGCATATACATCCAAAAATGTTGATGTTCTGCCAAGACTCATTGCGGCACCGTTTTGCTCTTTAACTGCCGCAAGGTAGCCAAAGTACAATGCCTGAATTGCTTCTTTTACATTGGTTGCAGGTTTTGATATATCGCATCCGTAAATATTTGCAAGCTCTTTAAGCATATTAAGTGCCTTTATCTGCTCGGAAAGCTCTTCGCGGTTTCTTATATTTTCGGCACTCATTACAATACTTGTGCTCTGCTTCTGAGCCTCTTTATCCTCAATAAGCCTGTCTACTCCATAAAGGGCAACACGCCTGTAATCGCCTATTATTCTGCCTCTGCCGTAAGC
>JAZSPJ010000225.1:0-3170 GCA_045537365.1 Clostridia bacterium | reverse complement strand
ATTTAACCAAAAATGTACATATATTTTCTGCTTTAGGCAAGCGTATGGACCACGCACTTGCAAATATCTTTACACTTAAAAAGTTTCTGGATAAAAATATTTCAGCAGTTATTTTCGATAACTACAACAAAATACAGATTTTTAAGGGTGAAATAAATATAAGCTCTGATGGGTACAAGTATTTATCAATAATCCCAATGGCTGATAATAACACAATTTGTGCTATGGGTGTTAAATATCCTTTAAACGGCGAGTGTTTAAACCCCTTTGCATCACGAGGCATAAGCAACGAAATTATTTTGGATAATGCCACAATAAAAAGCGATGTGCCAACAATTTTAATACAGTCGGATGATAATATAAAAGAATAAAGGAATTTAAAATGAAAGAAACTATTTACACAATACCAATAAACGATTGCTTTAATGATACCGAGTGCGAATGCCCGATTTGTCTTTTTGAGAAAAAAGAGGAAAGCGACCGTATAGATTACACACTCGGCGCAAGTATGATGGAGCCTGACAGCCGGATTATAACCAATGAAAAAGGCTTTTGTGTAAGGCATATTGATATGCTTTACAATCACGGCAACCGCTTGAGCCTTGACCTTGTTTTGCAAACTCATATAGATACATTGCTTAAAAAATTTGACGCAGTTTCAAAAGATGTTGAAAAAGCAAAGGATAAAAAGCTTGGTTCAAAAGACGGCGTAAAAGATGCTGTAATTAAGGCATCAGACGCAATAAAAAGTGCAAATTCAAGCTGTGCTGTGTGCGAAAAGCTTGACTGGATAATGGATAAATTTTTATCTAATTTGTTTTATATGGTAGATAAAGACGAGGAATTTGAAAAGAAATTTTTTACAACAAAGGGCTTTTGTATGAGACATTTTGCGATGCTTTTGGAAAAAAGCGAAAAATATGTTCCAAAATCAAAGCTTAAAGACTTTATAATTAAGCTTATAAGCATACAAAAAGCAAACTATAAGCGCATTTATGATGATGTTGAATGGTTCGCCAAAAAGCACGATTACCGCTTTCAAAAAGACGACTGGAAAACCTCAAAAGATGCTGTTGAAAGAGCCAGCATGAAGGTATGCTCATATTTTGAAATTGAATAGCAGGGGAGTATGCCGAGTGTATTTTAAACACTCGGCAATTTTCAACTATTAACGGTACATTTCAATTTTAACAAATGATATAATCCGCCTTTAATTAAAAAATGCGCCTACCGAAGCAGACTATTTTCCCTTTACTTTTTTTCAAAACTTAAATTAGAAAGAGGGTTGCTTTGTGCCGCATTTTTTAAATCCTCATTGCAAATATGTGTATAAATCTGCGTGGTTGCAAGGCTTGTGTGGCCTAAAAGCTCCTGAAGTGTTCTTATATCCACATTGCCGTCACGGTACATAAGCGTTGCCGCAGTATGCCTTAATTTGTGCGGTGAATACAGACTTGCATCAAGCCCTGCATTATCAAAATACTTTTTAGCTAAAAGCTCTACCATGCGGTTGCTTATTCTCCTGCCTTTACTGCTTAAAAACAGCGCATCACGGTCATTATAATCAACATTTTCGCTTGTTCTTACGGGCAGGTAGCTGTTTAATGCATCAATACATAAATCATTTAAATAAACCATACGCTCTTTGTTGCCTTTACCGATTACTCGTAAAGTGCGTTTTTCAAGGTTTATATTTTTAAGGTTAATCCCAACTAACTCCGATAATCGCAATCCGCAATTTAAAAAAATTACAAACATTGCCAAATCTCTTTGTTTGTATTTACCGTCAATACTTTGCAAAAACTGAATGCTTTCCTCAAGTGTTAAATACCGTGGCATTCGTTTTTTTATTTTCGGACTGTCTAAATTCTCTGCAGAATTTTTTTCTATAAAATTAATTCTGGTATGCAGATATTTAAAAAAAGATCTCAGGCACGAAACTTTTCTGGCTCTGTAGTTATCATTATCAGATTTTGTGTTATTAATATATGCCATAAATTCATATAAATCATTCAGCGTAACTTTAGTTAAAATTTCCTCGTCAAAGTCATCTAATTTAATTTTATTTAATTGATTTAAATCAAGATTATTTGACATTGCGTAAATAAATCTAAAAAACATTCTAAGGTCATAATAATATTCCTTAACTGTATTTTGAGACTTTCCGCGAATAACCGTCATATAATTTAAATAGTCGCGCAAAATCCTTGGTACATCGCTGTATCGTGTGTTTTTTAAGCTTTCATTATTACTAACAGCCATAGTTGATTTTGCCCTCCTCCATTTCGCAAAATTTTTATTTTGCGAAATAATACTTTAAAATTTGAATTAATATGATTCATCCCCTGCATTGATACATAGAGATGTTTCGACTGCGCCATAACGGGCGGATTTCCACATCCGCCCCTACAACGCTCAACATGACAGGTTATGTCATCCTGAGCTTGTCGAAGGATCTACTCATCCAATTTAAGTACCGACATAAATGCCTCCTGCGGTATTTCAACCGTTCCAACCTGACGCATACGCTTTTTACCTTCTTTTTGTTTTTCAAGAAGCTTTTTCTTTCTGGTTATATCACCGCCGTAGCATTTAGCAAGTACATCTTTTCTCATAGCTTTAACGGTTTCTCTTGCTATTATTTTATTTCCTATTCCCGCCTGTATAGGTATTTCAAAAAGCTGACGTGGTATAGACTCTTTTAATTTCTCTGCAATCCTTCTGCCTCTTGTATAAGCCTTGCTTTCGTGTACTATAAATGAAAGTGCATCTACTACATCGCCGTTTAGCATCATATCAAGCTTAATAAGATTTGATTTTACATAACCTTTCATTTCGTAATCAAATGATGCATAACCCTTTGTGCGTGATTTCAGTGCATCAAAAAAGTCGTATATAATTTCATTAAGCGGAAGGTCATAATGCAGAACAACTCTTGTTTTATCAAGATATTCCATATCCTTATAAAACCCTCTCCTATCCTGACAAAGCTCCATAATATTACCTACAAATTCGCTTGGAAGCATAATATCAGCATTTACAACAGGCTCTTCCATAAAATCAATTTCAACAGGCTGAGGCATATTTGTCGGGTTATCAATAAATACAACCTCGCCGTTTGTTTTGTGCACCTTATATATAACACTTGGCACTGTGATAATAATATCAAG
>JAZSPJ010000203.1:0-9372 GCA_045537365.1 Clostridia bacterium | reverse complement strand
GATGCAGGTGAAAAGCTTGCTATGATTTTACCTGTTGGTCCTATGGGGATGTATAAATGGGCTGTTTACTTTTTAAATGCATGGAATGTTAACTGCAGTCATGTTTATACATTTAATATGGACGAGTGGGCTGATGCTGACGGTAACACATTGCCAAACGATAATCCTGCATCATTTGAATATTCAATGAAGCAGGCATTCTTTGATAAGCTTGGCGAAAATACAATTCCGCCTGCACAGAGAAACTTTGCTACAAAGGAAAACCTTCCTACATATCCTGAAAAAATTGCAAAACTTAAAGCTGAAGGTGCAAAATTATTGCTTGTTTACGGCATAGGCAGAATGTGCCATATTGCATTCTGGGAGCCACAGTTTGCAGATGAATTTGCAACAGTTGACGAGTGGAAGAGCCAGTGCTACCGTATAGGTGCAAAGCTTCATCCGCTTACAATTGAGCAGAACGCTATAACAAGCTTTAAGAGCCGTACAACATTAGTTCCTTGTACAGCAAACACAATCGGACCCGGTTTATTCCTTCAGGCTGATTACGCTATCGGTGGTTGCGACGGTGCTCTCGGCAGAGGCATGGGCTGGCAGGGTATGAGCTTCTTAACAACACTTCACTACGGTCCTGATAAGAGCATAACATCTACATTTATTCCAACACTTCCGGGTAAGCTTTTCTATTTAAAAGAGCTTGCAGGTCCGCTTGTTGCTGAATGTAACTAATAAAAAAATAAAATTTAATGGCTGTGGAAGAATTTTTTTGTTCTGCCACAGCTTTTTGTTTTGCACGGCAAAAATAAAATTACAAAAAATCTCATATACATTATTATAAAATATATGGGAGTGATATTATGTTAAATCTGGAAAATCTTAATTTGCCCGATATTAATTTTGGCGACAGAGGGGTGTATACACAGTATTTAACCCTTGCATTGAGGCGGGCAGGGTATTTAAATGCGGTTGGGGATACATTTGACGAAGCCGTACAGAGCGGGCTTGAAAGCTTTTTAAATAATATGGGTGCTCAAAGTACAGGCGGTGTAACAGATGAGGTGTGGGAGCTTCTTTTGCCATATCTTGCAGGGTATACAGTTGTACCTTATACCGAGAATATTAATGAGCTTACCCAAAGGTACTATACAACACAAGATGCAATAAATACAGCTAACCCCAATCTTTCCGAGGGGGACGATATAGTTGTCCCCTTTGGCTATGCAGTTGTGCCGACTGATGTTGATTATACTTATGCACTTGCCAAAATAGTTACTCATGGGCTTGAGATGCGATACCCGTTTTTGAAAACGGGTATTTTGGGTAAAAGCGTAATGCAAAAGGACTTGTTTTATCTTGAAATAGGTAATGGAGAAAACGAAATTCTGGTAAATGCATCCCACCACGCAAACGAGTGGATAACAACCCCCGTTGTGCTTAAATTTGCCGAGGATTATTTAAGTGCTTATGCAAACCTTGATACAATTTATACGGCAGATGCAAGGACACTTTTTGACACACGCAAGGTTTTTATTGTTCCCCTTGTAAACCCCGACGGTGTTGATTTGGTAAACGGCGGTGTGGATAAATCGGGAGAATTTTATCAGAATGCTGTAAAAATAGCTAACAATTATCCGCAGGTGGAATTCCCGTCGGGCTGGAAGGCAAATATAAACGGTACAGACCTTAATTTAAACTACCCTGCCGGCTGGGATAATGCCCGAAACATAAAATATGCTATGGGCTTTGTCACACCTGCACCAAGAGATTATGTAGGCACATCGCCTCTTTCTGCGCCTGAGAGCAGAGCTATGTATAATTTTACTCTGGCGCATAACTTTTTAATAACCTTATCGTATCATACACAGGGCAATGTTATTTACTGGAAATATCTTGACTATCTTCCGCCCTATTCGCTTGAAATAGGCGAGGCACTTTCTATGGCAAGCGGATATATACTTGAAACTACCCCGTCGGAGTCGGGATATGCAGGCTATAAGGATTGGTTTATATCATATTACAACCTGCCCGGTTATACCATTGAGGCAGGACTTGGCGAAAATCCACTGCCTATATCCCAATTCGGAGAAATATATACTCCAAATCTTATGCTTATTGTAACTGCTATGGAAAAAACAGAATAAGCAGGTTTAATTTGATTTGACTTTGGGCGATAATAAGAGTATAATATTACCATAAGATTTATTATTGCAGAAAGGGATATACATTATGACAAAAATTGATATATTTTCGGGCTTTTTAGGCGCAGGAAAAACAACACTCATTAAAAAACTTATAGGCGAGGCATATAATGGAGAAAAGCTTGTACTTATTGAAAACGAATTTGGTGAAATAGGTATAGACGGCGGATTTTTAAAGGATGCAGGTGTACAGATTAACGAAATGAATTCGGGCTGTATATGCTGTTCCCTTGTAGGCGATTTTGCCGAGGCACTTAAAAAGGTTTTAATTGATTATACTCCTGACAGGGTTTTAATTGAGCCGTCAGGTGTAGGCAAGTTAAGCGATGTTATTAAAGCCGTTAAAGGCATAGAGGCGCACGGTGCGGAGCTTGGCTCATTTATAACCGTTGTAGATGCAAACAAATGTAAAATGTATATGAAAAATTTCGGCGAATTTTTTAACGACCAGATAGAAAGTGCATCTGCCATAATTTTAAGCCATACCAAAAACGCATCTGACGATAAAATAAAAACTTGTGTGGAGCTTTTAAAAGAGCATAATGAAAATGCAGTAATTATTACAACTGATTGGGATATGCTTGAGGGTGCAAAAATAGTTGAGGCTATGGAGCACAAAAACACCTTGGAAACAGAGCTTAAAAAGCTGGAACACGAGCACGAGCACCATCATCACGACGAGCATTGCGGGTGCGGATGCCACGACCATGAGCATGAACATCATCACCACGATGAGCACTGTGGATGCGGATGCCACGACCATGAACATGAACATCATCACCACGATGAGCATTGCGGCTGCGGATGCCACGACCATGAGCACGAGCATCATCACCACGATGAACATTGTGACTGCGGATGCCACGACCATGAGCATCATCACCACGCAGACGATGTGTTCCAAAGTGTTGGTTTTGAAACTGCACGCAAATATTCAAAGGATGAAATTAAAAGCATTCTCGAAAAGCTTGAGGATAAAGACCAATATGGTTTTATTCTCCGTGCCAAGGGAATAGTAGAGGGTATAGACGGCGAGTGGATACACTTTGATTATATCCCTGCGGAGGCGGATGTCAGATGTGGAAGCGCCGATATAACAGGCAGACTTTGCGTTATAGGCTCCGGTATAGATAAAGATGCTATAAAAGCTTTGTTTGGTATATAACATTGTCAAAGTAAAAATATTTCATATTAGGATTAAATAGTTTTTATATAAAGAGTGTACAAAAAATCAGAAATAAAAAAGCGCCCCTTGCCTAAAGGGGAGAGGGCCACGAAGTGGCGAGGGGATTCAATATGGATAGAAAGCACAATGTGGATTTAACAATTAATGCAAGAACATTGCGTAAAAATATGACAAAAGAGGAAAGACATCTATGGTACGATTTTTTGAAAACATATCCTGTTAGATTTTTAAGACAAAAGGTAATTGATAATTACATTGTTGATTTTTATTGTCATAGGGCAAGATTGATAATTGAGCTTGATGGATCTCAACACTATGAGGAAAAAGGTTTATTGAAAGATAAAATTAGAACAGAAATAATAGAACAACGAAATTTAATCGTTATTAGAATACCAAACAATGAGGTTAATAGAAATTTTGAGGGAGTTTGCAAGTATATTGATATTGTTGTGAAAGAATCCCTTGGTCAACCTGTAGTTGACAGCCCCCTATGAATCCCCCAGTCAACTTCGTTGACAGCCCCCTTTAGGCAAGGGGGCCGATAGCAAGGGGACCGATAGCAAAGGAGCCTTTAGTGTACGGCATCTAAATTATACAATCTTTAAAAGGAGAAAAAATTATGGATATACCTGTTTATTTGTTTACAGGCTTTCTTGAAGCAGGCAAAACAAAGGCTCTGCGCGAAACTGTTGAGGACGAACGTTTCAGCGATGGCGAAAGGACTTTAATACTATTGCTTGAGGAAGGCATAGAGGAAATAGATATAAGCAAAATACCCAATGGCGGAGCGGTAGTTGAAATTATTGAAAACGAGTGCGATTTTACCCGTGAAAACCTTTCGGCACTTAATAAAAAATATAAGCCCGAAAGAGTTATGATAGAGGCAAACGGTATGTGGCAGTTAGATACCATATACAGTAATCTGCCCAAGGGCTGGTTTATATATCAGGAAATACTTTTTGCTGAATGTAAAACCTTTGAAAATTATAATCAGAATATGCGCTCCCTTGTGGTAGATAAGCTTCAGTCCTGCGAAATGGTGGTATTTAACCGCCCGATGCTTAATACCGATAAATTAAAGCTCCATAAAATTGTAAGGGGCATAAGCCGACGGGCAAATATTGCCTACGAATACCCCGACGGCAGAATGGAGTATGACGAGATTGAGGATCCTCTGCCCTTTGATATAAATAAAAGGGTTATTGAAATAGAGGACAGGGATTTTGCAATATGGTTCAGGGATTTTTCTGAGGAAATGAAAAAATATATAGGCAAATTTGTAAGCTTTACTGCCATAATTGCAAAAAACAAAAAGCTTAAAGGCGATATAATTGCAGGCAGACATGTAATGACCTGTTGTATAGACGATATAGCATTTAAGGGTCTTATATGTAAAATGCCCGAAGGCGCAGACGGCTTTGAAAATAAGGATTGGGTTAAGCTCACAGCACAGGTTAAATATGAGTACCACGAGGTATATAAAAAAGAAGGTCCTGTTTTGTATATAACAGAGCTTTGTCACACTCAAAAGCCCCAGCAGGAGGTTGCAACCTTTTATTAAAAACCCCTTATATAATTAAGCCAAAATTATTTATTTATATGTAATAAACAAAAATGCTTTTACACATATTGACATATTTTGCTTATAATTGTATAATTTATGTATACGCAAAACAATAATATATTATATTTAAATAACGGGAGGAAAACAAAAAATGTTAGTATCAGCAAAAGAAATGCTTTTAAAAGCAAAAGAGGGCAAATATGCTGTGGGTCAATTTAACATTAACAACTTAGAGTGGGCAAAGGCTATACTTCTTACAGCACAGGAGCAGAACTCACCTGTAATACTTGGTGTATCAGAGGGTGCAGGTAAGTATATGTGCGGTTACACAACAATAGTAGGTATGGTTAAGGGTATGATTGAGGAGCTTAACATTACAGTACCTGTTGCAATCCACCTCGACCACGGCAGTTATGAGCACGCATTCAAAGTAATGGAAGCAGGCTTTTCATCGGTTATGTTCGATGGCTCACACTATGCTATTGAGGAAAATATCGAAAAAACAAAAGAAATTATAAAAATTGCACACGAAAAAGGCATCTCTGTTGAAGCAGAGGTTGGCTCAATCGGCGGCGAGGAAGACGGCGTTGTTGGCGGCGGCGAGGTTGCTGATGTTGACGAGTGCAAAATGATTGCAGACCTTGGTGTTGATATGCTTGCCGCAGGTATAGGTAATATTCACGGTAAATATCCTGAAAACTGGGCAGGCTTAAGATTTGATGTTCTCGAAAAAATAAGCGAGGCTACAAGCCCAATGCCTCTTGTACTCCACGGCGGCACAGGTATTCCCGAGGATATGATTAAAAAGGCTATAAGCCTTGGCGTATCAAAAATTAATGTTAATACAGAGTGCCAGCTTTCTTTTGCAGCTGCTACAAGAAAGTATGTTGAGGAAGGCAAAGATTTACAGGGTAAAGGCTTTGATCCCCGTAAGCTTCTTGCTCCGGGCTTTGAAGCAATTAAAGAAACCGTTAAAGAAAAAATGGAACTTTTCGGCTCTGTAAACAAAGCATAATAAATAAAAAATAAATTCATAGCTGTTGCGAAAAATATTTTATAAATTTATTATCGCAACAGCTTGTTTTTTAAAAGGGTGATACTTATTTTAAATTCAAAGGTTATGTCGCAACACACAAAATACGGTGTTACATTTTTAAAATTCAATATTTTCAATAAATATAAAAACATAAATCACGCAGTTTCCACCCGCCATGGCGGAGTATCGGAGCATGAAAATCTTAAAACCCTTAATCTGGGTTTTTCTACAAAGGATAACCCCGAAAATGTTACCGAAAATTACAGGCGTTTTTGCAATGCGGCAGGTTTTGATGTGAATAAGCTTGTTTTTGCAAAGCAAACCCATACGGCAAATGTAAAAGAAGTAACCGAAAAAGATTGGGGCAAGGGTATTTTTAAAGAAAGAGATTATACCGATATAGACGCACTTGTTACAAATACCCCCGGCACAGGGCTTGTAATACACACAGCCGACTGCGTGCCCGTTACATTTTTCGATACAAAAAACATTGCAGTTGCCAATGCCCATTGCGGTTGGAGGGGAACTTATGGCGAGCTTGCAAAAGTAACCCTTGAAAAAATGGCGGAGCTTTACGGTACAAATCCCGAAAATGTGGTATGCGCAATAGGCCCCTGTATCTGCAAAGACTGTTACGAGGTGTCAGAGGACTTATATTTAAGCTTTTATCAAAAATTCGGATTTGATGAGGGCATAATAAGTAAAAACAGAAAATATTATCTTGATTTAGGGGCAATTAACCGCCATATTTTAATTAAAGCAGGCGTTTCAAGTATTAATATAGAGGTTTGCGACCTTTGCACCTGCTGTAATAAGGACGATTTGTTTTCCCACAGAGGTCTCGGCATAGAGAGAGGACTTCTTTCTGGCATTATAAAAATTATGGAGTGAAAAAGCTTACTATGAATGTTTATGATTTTGACAATACCATATATAAGGGCGAAAGCTCCCTTGATTTTTTTGTTTATTGCTTAAGGCAAAACCCGAAACAGCTTAAATTTATGCCTGCGGTTATATACAGTCTTATAAAATATAAGATGTGCATAATAACTGCTGATGAGCTTATAAGAACAGGCGAGAAATTTGCACTTGAATTTATAAATAACATAAAAAATATAGATACGGTAACAAAAGATTTCTGGGATAAGCATCAGCATAAAATAAAAGATTTTTATTTAAAAAACCAAAAGAGCGACGATTGTATAATATCGGCATCGCCGTCTTTTTTGCTCCTTGAGATTGCAAAACGGCTTAATGTTAAACACCTTATATGCAGTGAGGTGGATAAAACAACAGGTAAAATAAACAGGCTGTGTTTTTCTGATGCAAAGCCAAAGCTTTTCAAACAAACCTACCCCGATGCTTTTATAGATTGCTTTTATACTGACTCTATGAACGATAAGCCCATGATAGATATAAGCAAATGCGCATATCTTGTAAGCGGTAATAAATTAAAAAAGATAAAATAGGTATTATCAATAAATATTTATATATAAATCCATACATTTTTATCATTGACAATATATACTTGGTATGATAAAATTTGTATATGTTTTACTATGCTAACATGAAAAAGTGTTGGCAAATACAGGAGGAATGAAAATGAGAAACTTAAAGACAAGAAGTATCTGCGCTATAGTTATTCTTGCTATTTTAATGGCAGTTAACTTCGTGCCGATGATGAGCTGGGCAACAGCCGAAACAGCTAATGTTGAAACTGTTGATGCTGTCGAGGCAACAGCAGACGAGGGCGTTGAGGCAATAGCAGGGGAAGAAGCTGAACCTGCAGAGGAAGAAGCCGAGGAAACCGAGGAAGAACCTGCATCACCGTTTGCAGGCACATTATGGGCATTGCTTCCGCCGGTAATTGCAATTCTGCTCGCACTTATTACAAAAGAGGTTTATTCATCACTTTTTATAGGTATTTTGGTTGGTGCGGCACTATACGCAAACTTTAATTTTGAAACAATAGTAAATCACATGTTTATAGATGGCTTTGTAGCATCGCTTTCAGATAGCTGGAATGTTGGCATTTTGCTGTTCTTAGTTGTTTTGGGCGCAATTGTTGCACTTATGAACAAAGCAGACGGCTCTGCAGCATTCGGTAACTGGGCATCAAAGCACATTCATTCAAGAATAGGCGCACAGCTTGCAACAGTTGTGCTCGGCGTTCTTATATTTGTAGACGATTACTTTAATTGCCTTACAGTTGGCTCTGTTATGCGCCCTGTAACCGATAAGTTTAAAGTATCAAGAGCAAAGCTTGCATATCTTATAGATGCAACAGCTGCTCCTATTTGTATTATAGCTCCTATTTCATCATGGGCGGCAGCAGTAACAGGCTTTGTATCCGATTCAGGTATGAACGGCCTTGAGCTTTTTATAAGAGCTATACCTTATAATTTCTACGCAATTCTTACAATTGTAATGATGATTGCAATCACTACAATGAAATTTGATTACGGCCCAATGGCTAAAATGGAAGAAGCAGCTTTAAACGGCGACCTTTTCTCAAGCGATGATGCTGAAAGCTTTAAAGCTCTTGAAAATAATCAGCCCGATACAAAGGGTAAGGTTATTGACCTTATACTTCCTATACTTGTTTTAATTGTATCTTGCGTAATCGGTATGATTTATACAGGCGGATTTTTCAGCGGCGAAAGCTTTGTAGATTCATTTGCAAATTCCGATGCGTCGGTAGGTCTTGTATTTGGCTCATTTGCAGGCCTTATATTCACAGTAATTTATATGCTTTTAAGACGGGTTCTTTCGTTTAAGGATTGTATGGATTGTATACCCGAAGGCTTTAAAGCTATGGTACCTGCAATTATGATTTTAACCTGCGCTTGGACACTTAAAGCTATGACCGATTCTCTCGGCGCTGCAGAATACATCGCAGGCATAGTGGAAGGCTCGGCACAGGGCTTTATGAATTTCTTACCTGCAATTATATTCTTGATTGCTGTTGGTCTTTCATTTGCAACAGGTACATCATGGGGCACATTCGGTATTTTAATACCAATCGTTATAGCTGCATTCGGATTTGATAAAGGCGAAATAACAATTATAGCAATTTCCGCTTGTATGGCAGGTGCTGTTTGCGGTGACCACTGCTCACCTATATCCGATACAACCATTATGACATCGGCAGGCTCGCAGTCAAACCACATTAACCATGTATCAACACAGCTTCCTTATGCTATTACTGTTGCTGCGGTATCTTTTGTAACATATATTGTTGCAGGCTTTGTGAAGAGTGCATGGGTAAGCTTACCTATCGGTATTATTCTTATGGTTGGAACCTTGCTTGTAATTAAAGTGTTGGGTAAAAAAGAACAGGCATAAAAAGTATTTGCGTATTGAGTGCGTAAGTATTATAATGGTTTTT
>JAZSPJ010000186.1:0-3545 GCA_045537365.1 Clostridia bacterium | reverse complement strand
GGGCACAGAGGCCCTCCCCTACAATGTTTGATAATATACATTTTCTGTTGTGCGTACATATAGTAATAAAATATGCACCAGGTGTTGAATAATCATATTCTTTTAACCTTGTTCGTTTTCGTTTTGGTAGTTGCATAATGTTATTTTATTTCCTGTTCAAGGTTTTTGAAATCATCTGTATCAAAAAAATCTATCAACGATATCCCTAATCCATCGCAGAGCATTTTTAATGTTACTATTCCGGGATTTTGACTTTTTCCGTATAGAATATTTTTAATAGTTGATGGAGCAACACCTGATTCAGTTGCCAACTTATTAATTGTCATTCTCTTTTCTTCACATAAATATAAAATCCTATTTTTAACAGTTGTGTAAGTATCCATTTTTCTACCTCATATAAGCTTTATAGACTAATTATAGTCTATTAGTATTGACAAGATAGGCTATATATGATACAATATGGGCTATAAAAAGCCTTTTAGTAAAAATAGGAGTGATATTTATGGAATTTTGGGAATTAATTAATAAAGGCATTGACTATTATGAAAGAGGAATGAACGAATACAAAGAAAAATATTTCGATGAAGCAAAGCTTTTAAGAAAAGATGCTGAATATTTAATAGGTATTATACATTCTACCAGAAATTTTAAAACAATGTTTGAATGTTCAAACGATGAAGATACTGCGACAATATTTAATTCTTATTTTACTGTTATAAATTATACAGTAAAAGCTTATGATAACGGGGATATTGAAAAAGATATATGTGAATACATATTGAGCAAAATGATGGACTTAAAAACTATGTTTTTAAAATCTGTAGAACTACATCTTTGGCTTTTAACTAGCGTGCAAGACGATTCAGCTAAAACTATCAAACTATATGCCGATTTTAAAGAATATCTGCAAATAAACAAGAAAAAACTGGTTAGTATTTTTAATGATTTTTATAGAGTAATAAATGTAAAATTAACGGAATACGACATAGATTTGTTAACTGCATGGTGTTATATAATTATTTTAAATGACTATGAGTCATATGGAAGTATTGATAATGGATATGTGGCTAAAACAAGTGGTATTCAATGGGATAAAACATTCTCTTCATCACAAACACGAATTGAGAGAGACATTGAAACAGTAACATATCGTATACCTAGATTGAGCCTTATATGTAACGATGAATCAGAATACAGAAAAGAATACATTAAAGAATTAAAAAACATTTTAATAAAATGTCGTGTTTCAGAAAAAGATGTTGTAAAATTCCAAAAAGACTTTTCAAACCAGGTTTTTTCATATGACAAAGATAACTATAAGCAATATTTATCTTTTGACCCTTTTGTTAATGAGAATATATTAGGAAATAAAAGTGGTTGCAATAAATATATCATTTATTTTATTCCAATTGTTGGTCCTGTTTATTTCATTTGTCAAATTATAAAATATTGGACAAAGCAGGCTGTACAGATAATAAAGGTTATATTTGATGTTTTTAAATAACTTGTCCGATACTGTAACAAGCAGGGAAAATGTATCTCATTTCTCGAAATATTTAGGACAATCCTAATACCTTTTAGGTTCGTCGGAAACCGCCGAACCCTACGATAAAAGGCAGAAACGAAATTAATCGTTTCTGCCTTTTTGAGGTCTGGACTTTTTTTACATCCCCATCCTTTATATTACCTTATAGCCCTGTTGCTCTATTGTTTTTATAATAATATCATCCGAAACATCTTTTGTAAGCTTTAAAACTGCAGTTTTACTCTCAGAGCTTGCGCAAACCGTATCAACACCGTCAAGTGCCTCTAAAGCCTGCTTTACTCTTGCCTCGCAATGCGGGCACATCATACCTTCAATTTTAAATGTTTTTTCCATTGTTTTATCTCCTTTTTCCTTATATAATTTACATAAATTGAGCCTCAGGGCATTGCTTACTACAAAAAAGCTTGAAAAGCTCATTGCCAATGCACCGAACATAGGGTTAAGCTTTATATTAAAAGCATTTATAAATGCACCCATCGCCAGCGGTATACCTATAATATTGTAGCAAAACGCCCAGAAAAGATTTTGCTTTATATTAGTAAGTGTCGCCCGGCTTAGCCTTATTGCGGCAGGCACATCTATAGGATTGCTTTTTACAAGCACAACATCTGCCGAGTCTATAGCAATATCTGTGCCTGCGCCAATGGCAATACCGGTATCGGCTGTAGTAAGAGCAGGGGCATCGTTTATACCATCGCCCACCATCATAACTCTGCCCTTTGATTTTAAACTGTTTACAACATCTCTTTTATCGTCAGGCATTACATCGGATATTACATTTTCTATACCAGCCTCTTTTGCAACCGCCAAAGCGGTGTTTTTATTATCGCCTGTAAGCATTACAACATCTATACCCATACATTTAAGTTCGCGGCAAGCATTAATTGCCTCAGGTTTTACTGTATCGGCAACTGCAATTATGCCTGAAACTGCATCACCCTTTCCAAAAAACAAAGGTGTTTTTCCGCTATTGGCATATTCAAGGGCAATATCCTGAATTTTTTCCGGTACAACCGCGTATTTTTCAGCAAAAACTCCATTACCGCCAAAAATCAGCTCGCCGTCGTATTGCGCAGTAATACCCCCGCCGGGATATATTTTAAATTCATCATTTTCACATTTTTCAACATTTAAAATTTCGGCATATTCCCTTACCGCTACAGCAAGCGGATGCTCGCTTTTAAGCTCAAGCGAATATGCGATTTTTAAAAGCTCGTCTTTATTTTCTCCGTATACATCAGTAACACTTGGCTTGCCCGATGTAATCGTGCCGGTTTTATCAAATACAACTGTTTTTACCTTGCCTGCTGTTTCAAGTGCCTCTGCGGTTTTAAAAAGTATTCCGTTTTTTGCACCTACTCCGTTTGCAACCATTATAGCAACAGGTGTTGCAAGACCTAATGCGCACGGGCAGCTTACCACAAGCACCGATACAGCCCTTGCAACCGCAAAACCGACTGTTTGACCTAAGGCAAGCCATATTACTGCTGTTATAAAAGCAATTATAATAACAATAGGCACAAATACTGCCGAAACCCTGTTTGCAAGCTTGGCTATTGGTGCTTTTTGATTAGATGCCTCAAACACCATATCAATAATTTTGGAAAGAGTTGTGTCTTTACCCACCTTGGTTGCTTCACACACAACATATCCCGTAACATTTATAGTAGAGGTATATATACTGTCACCTGCAGATTTTTGAACAGGTATGCTCTCCCCTGTAAGGGATGATTCATCGGCAAAACATTCGCCCTCTTTTACAATACCGTCTGCCGCAAAGCTCTCGCCTGCTTTTACTATAAATAAATCACCGACTTTAAGTTCATCTGCAGGTACTTGTTTTTGTTCTCCGTTTTCAAGCTTTAAAGCTGTTTTGGGTGCAAGCTTCATAAGTGCCGTTACTGCATTGGTGGTTTTTCCCTTTGCACGCTCCTCAAGAGCCTTGCCAACTGTAATAAGAAGTCGGATCGTAGCCATGTCGTTCTGTGAGCCAAGGAGT
>JAZSPJ010000054.1:0-6374 GCA_045537365.1 Clostridia bacterium | reverse complement strand
TATGCATTATGGACAAAATAATGCAGTAGTCGGGATGTAAAAAAAGTTCAGATCGCAAAAAGGCGGGTATAAAGCCAGTCTAACGCAAAGGGTGACCGCTGTTAGTGGAGCGGGAATTAATTAGATGTAGAAAAACCTCATTTTTTAGGTTTTTCTTTTCCTATATACCTTTTTGCTATGAACAAACTTCACCTCTCGGCGTATCTACATACGCCTTCGGGTAACCCAAAGCTTCACTTTGGTTCAGTTTGTCCATTCTGAAGCTTTTTTTCCTATCCCTGACAAAGCGGGATGTAAAAAAGTTCAGACCGCAAAATTAGTTTTAAATGTAGGGGAGGGTTTCCACGCCCTCCCGAACAGACGGGCGGGGATGGAACCCCGCCCCTACAATGAACGAATTGTCACACTACACAAGGGAGGATTTTATGGTTGCCTTTTGCGATCTGGATTTTTCCTATCCCCAACAAAATGGGCTGTTTAAAAAGTTGCATTAACGGTTCGTCGGAAATCGCCGAACCCTACAAAAGGTATCCATCAAAATGATTTATGCCTTTATATTGTAGGGAATGGCGCTTGTCGACATTCCGAAACATACTTTTTAAACAGCCCCATCATATATTATTTAACAGCAGCAATCGTTGTTAGATGAAAATATCCAAATAACTACAATAGCAATAATTATTACCCATAACCAGGAACCATTGCCTGAAAAGCCGTTATTGTTGCAACAGGGATTGCATGGATTGCAAGGGTTGCAATAATCACCCATATTTAAAACCTCCCTTTAGTAAATGTAATCAGCATCCGCATTCGTTTTCGCAGCAGCCGTTATCATTGTTCATAAAAAGTAAAATTACAAGAATTATGAACCATAAAATTGTACTGCTGTCGCCGCCGCAACCGCAGCGGTTGTTACCAAATAAATTAAACATAAATATCCCCCTTTAATTAGTTATTACAGCAATTGTTTGCACATTCGCTGCCATTGTCACAGCATCCGAATAAGAGTAAGAATACTAAAATGAAAAAGAGTATTCCGTCGTTTGAGCCAAAAAGACCGCTATTGCAGCAACCTCTGTTAAACATAATACTACACCTCCGAAATATTTATCAGATTTAATCTGATTTAATATATAGTATGTAGTAAACTTAAAAGGTGTTACAAAAGCAAAAAACAAAGCAAAAAACATTAAGTTTCTGCTCTGTTTTTTTCAATACACTCTTCTAAACTTACATTTATATGTATAAATTCCTCTCCGCCGTTTAAAAAGCTTTCGCTGTATTTTGTTTTAAGCAGGGCGGGGGTTTGTATAAGCTTAAGCTTTTGGCTCTTGTCAAGCTTTTTAATAAAACATTCAAGCTTCAGGGCGTCATTTTTGCTTTCGGTTTGCCACGCACATTCAAGGGCTGTTACCTGATGCGATTTTGTATATTTGGCACATTGAGGTTTTTTATAATAATGACAGGCAATTCTGTCATACAAATTTTTCGCAGTTCCTGTATAAAGGCTTCCGTCAGAGCATTTAACTACATATATATAGTACATATTGTGTCCTCGCTTAGATTATCTGCAATGTTTTTTGGTTACAAGACCAATTTCGTGCTTATCCTCATTTTTTATATCCGAAAGTCTTGTGCATATATCGCAGGCATACTTGTTCATTTTTGTATAGTCGGGCATATCGAGCCTTTCAATAGATTTAAAATATGAGTCGACTGTTAATGCGTTAAGGTGTTTTGCAATACTTTTGTTAATATATTCATCTCTGTCTGCAAGCATTTGCCCCATAATATACTTTAAAATAGGCGAATAACTGTTAAGGCTTATGCCGGTTGATGCCATTATGGCAGTATTTGCGCCCGACAGCGCCGATACCAGATTCATCTCAAGCATTTTGGATGCCGCAAGAAAGGTTTGTGCGTTGGCTCTGCTTATGTAGGAAACATTAAACCCGTTTTCATTTAAAATTGTAGAAAATTCCTGAATTTTATCGCCTTTGCCTTCCATTACAAAAGGATACTCGCTTAATCTGTTTGGTACAATTGTTTGAAAATTTATAAGTGAGTAAAGCGAGGCATAAGTGTTTTCATAGCCGTTATCCAGAATATCGCAATTGAATTTATTGTTCAGATGAAAAAATATTTTGTTTGTAATCTTAAGCTTTGCAAATTGACTTACATATTGTTTTATTCTGCCGTCTGAACAAAGTATACCGATTATATCGTTATCCGTCACAATATCCTCAAGGTTTACATATATTTTACAGTTGAGCGGCAGGGCAATACGGGTTACCTCTGTTGTGGGCAGGCAATAAAAACCCCCAAGCTTAAGCTTATAATAATCATTTTTGCATTGTTGCTCCTTTGAAAAATTATAAATATGCCGTGCAAACTTTTCGGCAATCTGAGTTGTACCTATAAATGAAATACGCATTATAAAGCACCTCCTTGTATCATAATAATAAAATAACATAATTATTTAAAAAACACAAGTTAAAAATATTTCGGTTGGTTTACAATAAATTTACAACATTTATAAACTCTTGACTTTCAATGCAAAAATCTGTAAACTAAGCATACAATATAAAGCCTTCCCCTCAAGGGAAAGCCTTTAAAAATCATATCGCAGGCGGTAACATAACCCCCATAAATAAAGGTTATATTACCAAATATGTGAAATTTTGTTTCGGTTTTAACAGAATTGTTTCATAAATTACTTAAACTTTACAATTCTGTTACAACGATAAATTGTGCATTGACGGCATTTTTATAAGGTGCTATAATCAATGCAAGGTTAGAGTAGTATCTAACACGGCGTATCGTTGCTATGAAGAGGGCGGCGGTATCCGGAAACTTAACTCTTCAAAAAAATTTATTAAGGAGGATTTGAGAATTATGAAAAATCTCAAAAAAGTGTTAGCACTTGTTGTTGTATTTACAATGGTACTCAGCACAGTAGCTTTTGCTAGCTACCCAGATGTTGATGCTACTGCAGATTACGCAGGTGCAGTTGAACTCTTGTCAGCTTTAAGCATTCTTAAAGGTGACGACACAGGTAACTTCAATCCTGATAACAACATCACAAGAGCAGAATTTGCTGCTGTTGTATGCCGTGCATTAGGATTAGAAGGTAGTGCAAACGGTGCAAAAGGTGTTACAGACTTTACAGATGTAGCAGCTGATCACTGGGCTTCAGGTTACATTAACCTTGCTTCACAGCAGAAAATAATCAACGGTATGGGCGATGGCACATTTGCTCCAGAGAGCGATGTTACATATACTCAGGCTGTTAAAATGCTCGTTGTTGCTTTAGGTTATGAGCCAATGGCAGAGAAAAAAGGCGGATACCCTGCAGGTTATCTTGCTACAGCTAACAGCATCGGCTTAACAGATGGCGTTCCATCAACAGCAAGCGATGTTGCAGCTCTCAGAAGCACAGTAGCTATGCTCACAGCAAACGCTATGGAGCTTCCTACAATGGAACAGCATACATACGGTACAGATAGCCTCTACGGCATCAACGATGGTAGAGAAGCTAACGGCTATGTATATGATTTCAAATCATTACTCACAGCTATGGATATCTACATTGCTACAGGTACTGTAAAACCTATGGAAGATGAAACAAAACAGACAATCGAAGTTGTTCTCACAGAAAACAGCGACGACGGTATGTTCACAGCTACAGACAGAGATGGCGATATGAAATCTGAAGAAAACAGAACTATCACAATCTATGTTAACGATTCTGACATAGCTGCTTATGTTAACGAAAAAGTTAATGTATATGTAGAAAAGAGAAATTCAAAATTCTATGCAGTAGCAATTGTTCCTTCAGAAGAAGGTTCAACACTCGAAATCGATGCTAGCCTTGTTGATCTTGCTAACATGGATATCGAAAACAAGAGCTACTTCGAGTACTATGAAACAGCTACAAGCACAAAAACAACAAAAGCTTATGTTAAAGTTGCTGATGGTGCAGCACAGCTCTCTGTTTATGTAAACGGTGTTAAAAAAGGTAGCTTTGATGCTGCTTTAGGCTTATGTGCAGATCAGGATGCTGTTGTTAAACTTATCGAAAACAACAACGATAAATACTATGATGTTGCTGAAATCACACTTTTCGAGCACTATATCGTAACAGAAGTTGATTCAGCTAAAGAAAAAATCACATTTGACGGCGCTGCAGGTCAGGTAAATGTTTCGTTTGCTGATTTGTTAGACGACGAAACAATGACTATTGCTTTTGCTGATGCTGATGGTAACGAGCTTACAGTTGCTGACTTCAAAGAAGGCGATGTTGTTGCAGTTGTTGCAAAAACTCCTGGTAAAGTTAAACCTACAAACACAAACAATAATGTTATGTACTTTAACCTTGGTGAAAGCAGCGTTGTAGGTGCTGTTACAAGCTTAAATGCAAGCGATAAAGTTATTTACATCGATGGTACATCTTATGATGTAGTTGATGTTGCAAACCTTGAAGATGGTTTCGAGCTTGGTGCAGAAGGCGCTTACTACCTCACAATGACAGGTAAAGTATTCAAATTCGACGGTACAGTTTCAGCTAACTACAAGGTTGCTTACATCCTTACAGCTGCTGAAACAGAAGGTGGCGTTGATGCTGGTACAGTACAGTTCAAACTCTTAACAGCTGATCAGGGTATTGTTGTAGTTGATGCTAACTCAACATTTAAATATGTAGTAGCAGATCAGCGTGTTGTAAAAGACGGTGATGGTAATGTAACATACGATGGTTCATTCGAAGGCAAAATTACAGATTTAGCTGCTACTCTTGAAGCTTTCTACAAAGCTGGTGGTACAGCTACAGCTGCTGACAGAATTGTTAAATACAAATTAAATTCAAACAACAAACTCAGAAGCGTTACAGCTTTTGCTGAACAGGGTGCTAAAGCTGAAACAGCTACATTAACTGCAGGTGCTAAATACTATGCTGATCTTGGCACAGTAGGTGGCAGAGAGCTTGCTGATGGTGCAGTTCTCTTCGCAATTGACAACAGCGATGTTAACAAATCTTATGTAACAACAGCTGCTGCTCTTAACGAAGTTAAACCTTACGGTGGCGCTTTAGTAACAGATTACAGCGAAAACAAACAGACTTATGCAGTAGGCGTATTTGATGTTGCTCAGCTTGGTGGCGTTGATGCTGCTCAGGGTATCGCAGTTGTAACAAAAGTTGCTTCTACAACTTATGAAGGCGAAGAAGCACTTCAGGTAAATGTTAAAGTTGATAGCGAAGATACAGAAGTTGTATTGTACTTCAACGACGAAAGCACAAAAGTTATTGGTAATAATGCTTACACAGCATTAACAGCAGGTTCTGTACTCCTTTACACAGCTGGCGATGATGGCTATGTAACAGACTATGTTGTACTTGCTACAATGGCTAATAAGGTATTATCACCTGATTCAACAGCTACAACAGATGGAGCTTTAACAGCTGGTGCAAATGGTGTAACATACAGCTATGCTTGGGGTTATGTTGATACATTCAAGAGCGGTAAAGTTAACCTTACAAATGGTAATGCTTACAAAGCTGGTGGCAATATGTACACTTATGAGTACAGAGGCAAAAATCACTTAATCACAGCTGGTGACTACATGGCAGCAGATGCTGTTGGTAACCTTGAAACAGATGACAACGGTAATGTAACTGCTAACTATGTATTCATGAAATTAGCTAATACAAAAGTTACTGACATTTATGTAGTAGGTAACAGAACTGATGTTACTGTAAGACATACAATTAAATTTGTTGATGAAGATGGTACAACAGTTCTTCAGACATTAACAGTAAATGATGGCGTAACACCTGTTCCAACAGTAACACCTACAAAAGCTGATGATGAAACAAATACTTATGCATTTGCTGGTTGGACACCTGCAATTACAGCAGCTACAGCTAATGCTACATACACAGCAACTTACACAGCAACACCTAAAGCTCCAGTAGTTGCAGCTGACGATGTTGTTGAAGTTGAAATCGAAGAGTAATTCATAATTACTTAAATTATGTCTTAATAAATGAGAGAGCCACGGGAAACCGTGGCTTTTTCATTTGCAAAAATATAATTACAAAAAAGGAGCTGTTTAAAAGTTGCATTGACGGTTCGTTGGGTGAATCTCTCCACCAAGCAAAGCTTGGCCCCCCGGCCGAACACTACAAAAAGTATTCAGCAAAATGATTTATGCTTTTAAATTGTAGGGAATGGCGCTTGTCGACATTCCGAAATATACTTTTTAAACATCCCATTTTTTATTGTTTATTGCACATTAAACTATGTATAAAATTAAAAATATTGCAAATAATATTTAGGTTAATTTACGATGCTATCGTAAATTAACTTTGATTTTTT
>JAZSPJ010000093.1:0-3837 GCA_045537365.1 Clostridia bacterium | reverse complement strand
ATAAAATTTTAAAAATAGAACAGGTGTGATTGTGTGTCATTAGATGAAATTAATAAAAAAATAGGCAATACTATTATAGAGCATTCTTGCGATACGGTTTTTACACTTTATAACGACAATATTCTGCGTGCGGATAATTTTGAGAGAATAGATTTTTTAAGTGACACTGCCATAAAAATCAAAACAGGTAACGGCACTTTAATTATAATGGGTAAAAATCTTGTATTTGACAGCTTAACCCGTGATTTTGCGCAGATAAGCGGTATAATAACCTCCGTTGAGATAGAAGGTGTAAATGTTGAAAAAAAGTAAAAAGACAAAAGCTGTATTTATGGCAGAGTATAAAATTGAGTGCGCTGTGCCTGATAAGCTGTTAACCGAGCTAACTTTAATGGGCGTTGAGCTGAAGCGTGCAGAAAAAAACGACGAAATACATTTAAGCTTTGAAACAGATTACATAAATTATAAGAAAATTAAAGCGCTTAAAAAACTGCCTTTAAATGCAAATATAATTAATCTTACAAAAACAGGGGCATTAAGCCTTATACCCAGGATTAAAAAAAGGCTGTTTTTTATAGCAGGCTTTTTAATTTGCTTAAGTTTATTGCTTTTTTCTACAGGGCATGTATGGACACTTGAGGTTACGGGTAATAAAATGCTTGAGGATGATTTTATAATATCAGTTTTAAAGGACGAGGGATTTTATGAGGGTGTGTCAAAATCAGGTATAAATGTCAGAAATATTCAAAACCGGATACTTATGAAGCACAAGGAGCTTTCGTGGATTTGGATATACATAAAAGGCACTCATGCAGTTTGTGAAATAAGGGAGTCAACGCCCATACCTGAAGTTGAAAACCCGAATGCATATAACAATGTTGTAGCATCCTGCGACGGTATTATAATGGATGTTATGCCGAATAAGGGCAGACAGGCGGTTGAAATTGGCGATGCCGTTAAGGCGGGTGATTTGTTAATCGGCGGAATCAGCGAAACAGTGTACGACGATATAAGGTTTATAAATGCAAGCGGTCAGGTTTTGGCACTGACACACCATAGCGCAGATGGCGAGTATTCACATAAAAAGGAACTTCGTTATTTGACAGGTGAAAAATCAAAAAATATAACATTGAATTTTTATGGAAAACAGTTTAAAATAAAAAAAGGGAGCGAAAATAAATATAAAGATTTCGATTTTACAGAAAAAATTCACAAAAATACATTTTTTGACAAAATTTCTTTGCCAATATCATTTACAATCGGTGAATATTGTGAGATAATAAAAGAGTATGAGCAAATATCCGATGATGAGGTAATTTCGACTGCAGAGGGAAGGCTTTATGCTGATGTAAAAAGCACCTTGCCCAAAAACACAAAAATACTTGGAAAATTTACAGAGCATAATAAAAATGAAAAGGGCAATATATATGTTAAGGTAACCGTTGTCTGTAAGGAGGATATTGCTGTTCAGAAACAAATAATCACACCCGAATTAACGGAGGAGAATTAATGGAAAAAACTATAACTCTTAAAAGCATTGATGATGTAATTGAAATTTTCGGCCAGTTCGACAAAAATATAAAAATGATTTCAAAACAGCTTGATGTTTCGGTGGTAAACCGTGACCAGAATATAAAAATATCGGGAAATGAGGATAATGTAAATATTGCCGAATCTGCCATATTAAGCCTTGAAAAGATGCTCGCTTCAGGCGATGAAATAAATGATGTAAGTGTGCAATACGCAATAAACCTTGCAATTGACGGGGTGGATGAAACAAAGCTTTACGGTGCTGACTGTGTGTGCATAAATGCAAAGGGTAAGCCGATAAAAAGCAAAACACTCGGTCAGAAGGAGTATGTAGACGCTATAAGTGCAAACACTATTACCTTTGGTATAGGACCTGCAGGTACAGGAAAAACATATCTTGCAGTAGCAATGGCTGTAAAGGCATTTAAAACCAAGCAGGTAAGCCGTATAATTTTAACCCGACCTGCAGTTGAGGCAGGTGAAAAGCTGGGATTTTTACCCGGCGATTTACAAAATAAGGTAGACCCGTATTTGAGACCATTATACGATGCTCTTTATGAAATGTTTGGTATGGAAAGCTATGTAAAACTTGTTGAAAAGGGAGCAATAGAGGTAGCACCTCTTGCATATATGCGCGGAAGAACATTAGACGACAGTTTTATAATTCTTGATGAAGCGCAAAATACCACACCTGAGCAAATGAAAATGTTTTTAACCCGTATAGGCTTTAATTCAAAGGCGATTGTAACGGGCGATATTACACAGATGGATTTGCCTGACGGCAAAAAATCGGGACTTAAGGATGTAATAGGAGTTTTAAAAAATATTGAGGATATTAAGTTTTGTTATTTAACAGACCGTGATGTTGTAAGGCATCGCCTTGTACAGCAGATAATAAAAGCTTATGAAAGACGGGATGCACGAAAGCAAAATTACAAAGGGGATAAATAAATGAAAGCAAAAATATATTTTGAAAATGAGCAGAATATAATAAAGCTTAAATTAAAACATAGAAGTCTTATAAAAAAAGTAATACAAAAAACACTTGAATGTGAAGGCTTTGATAAGCCGTCAATGGTAAGTGTTACGGTAACTGATAATAAAAAAATACACGAACTGAATTTAAGCGCACGTGACATTGACAGACCAACCGATGTATTAAGCTTTCCTGTGCTTGAATTTGAAAACGGCGAAATAGTTGAAAATGCTGGTGATGTGTATAAGGGCAAAACCCTTTTGGGGGATATTGTGCTGTCTTATGAAAAGGCAATGGAGCAGAGTATAGAGTACGGACACAGCTTTGAGCGTGAGGTTGGCTTTCTGGTATGCCACAGCACATTGCATCTTTTGGGGTACGATCACGAAACCGAGCCTGAGCGAGAGGTAATGCGCACTAAAGAGGAAAGTACCTTAAAGCTTTTAAATCTTGTAAGGTAAACGAGGGGTGGAGCTATGAGTTTTTTAAAAAGCTTTAAATATGCCTTTGAAGGGCTGATATATATGATTAAAAACGAGCGGAATTTCAGGTTTCACCTATGTGCAGGGCTTTCGGCAATTTTACTTAGCTTTAATTACGATTTAAGCGGTACAAAAAAGCTTATTTTAGCATTTACAATAACATTTGTTATAATTTGCGAAATGTTTAATACTGCAGTTGAATGTGCGGTTGATTTATCGTCACCCCAATATTCGCATCCTGCTAAAATTGCAAAGGATGTTTCTGCAGGTGCTGTGCTTGTTTCGGCATTTATAGCCATTGCATCAGCCTTTGTGTTGTTTTACGATGGGCGCAAATTCTGGTATATCGTTTTAAATTACATAAAAAATCCTATGTTTTGGATTTATACAGCTTTATGTATAACATTTATTCACGGTGGAATATTAAAATTACTTACAAAAGGAGAAAAATTTTAATGGAAAACAGCATAAATTTTAAATCGGGTTATGTAGGCATAGTCGGCAGACCTAATGTGGGAAAATCTACACTTTTAAATAAGCTTGTAGGTCAGAAAATTGCCATAGTATCGCCCAAACCCCAAACCACACGTAACAAAATACTTGCAATAATGAGCGATGAAAATTCACAAGTCGTATTTACAGATACACCCGGATTTCATAAGCCCAAAAATAAGCTTGGCGAAAATATGATAAAGGCTGTTGACGATACCATAAGCGATGTTGACCTTATTTTAATGGTAGTTGAGCCTGAAGAGTTAATATCAACCGCCGAGGATAAGATTTTAGATAAAATAGGGGATATACCTGCAATACTTGCCATAAACAAGTGCGATACGGTAAAGTTTGAAC
>JAZSPJ010000062.1:0-13302 GCA_045537365.1 Clostridia bacterium | reverse complement strand
TATGCCAATTGGCGTATTTGCAGCTAACGATGATGTAAATAAGAATGTACTTGAACTGTTCGGATTTCCGCTTGATCCGGACTCTTATGATACAAAAGCATTGAAAAAGGGTACATACCCCGTATCCCCGAAATACGACTTGTTTGTTGATGCATGTACATATAAATATATGTATCCTGCTACAAAGTATACAAGCGACAGCGGAAATATGTACACACGCTTCGCTACTGAACCTACCAAGTACAAAAATATGGAGTTGGTACATTACTCTGCATCAACAGGATTTGCTGCTACGGAAACAGGTGTTAACGACCATATTGCAAAGGTATATTTCCCTTATAACAAAAGCGGTGCAAATATATGTATGTCCATATATGATGCTAACGGCAACTCTGTTGTTAATGAATATCAGACCGGCGGTTTTGTTAATACTCACGAAGAAATAGAAATGTGGGAAGTTGAAGGACTTTTGTCGGTAACTGCAGGCGATTTTGATGGCGACGGTGTAGACGAAATTGCAGTTTACACACCAAACAGTGCCGAAGACCGACAATACGGTCAGTTTTCTATTTCGGTTGGAATATTTGAGTTTGATGCGAAAACCAAAACACTTTCAACCAAACAGTATATCGACCTTCCGTCAAAATTAACCTCAAAAGAAGTATGTGAATGGGAATATTGCAGAGACTGGAATAAAGGCGATAATAAAGAGTTTTACTGCCATCCTTATGTTGCTTTCTGCGCAGAGGACTTTAACAAGGACGGTATAGACGACCTTGCTGCTATTCTGAATTTTTCTACATGGTACAGAGGTGCCGGCTCTTATGATACCTATACCACTAAAACGATACTTAATCACAACACTTGCTTTGCATCCGTTCTTGAATGCTACGAAGGTACTCAGGGCGGAAACTTAAAGCAGACTATAAGGCACAGGGTTTTGGCAACAACACCTTTAAAGGGCGGTTCGCCCGACAAACCTGATAATGAACATCGCTACATTCTCCGTAATGCCAATATAACTGTTGGTGATGTTACTCAGGAGGGCAGTCAGGAAATAATTATTGCAGGTAACTACACAAGAGTTGATGTTAAAAACACTTCCGATGACACTACTAAAGTCGGTTCAAACCGTATGGTGGAGGTAGACGGAAATCATGCTCTTTGTCACATTGTGGGCTACACCACCTATGAGAACTTAAAAAACCACAATACTTACGATCTTAACTCCGATTATAAATGGACAGTTCAACCAAACGGTAATAACTGGACATATTGGTATAATGAAGATACCACCGACTCAGGCCCGATTACGACCTCTCTTGAATCTTTCAAATATTACGGCACAGGTAAGCACGATATGATTTTTGTCGGCGGTCAGCTTTTCGAATATAATGATGAAGAAGGTAAGCTTAAGTTCTGGTCCGATTATAACGGCGATAATAAGCTTTATCATGGCAGTGACGGCAAACAAAGAAAGACCAGCGTTGTATGGACCGGCGGTGCAGTTGCAGGAAACTTCTCGGAAGATAAATTCGGCAGAGAAGTGCTGGTATTTCCATTCTACTACAAGGTGTCGGGCGAAGAAAAGCTCACCTGTAAGATTCTGACATTTGGTGAGACAACATCAGCCGCTAAAAACGGCGGTTATGCCGGCGGGGTTTCGCAAATAAGATATGCGTTTGAAGATAAAGGGCAGAGAATTGTTTCTATGGCACTTCTTGACGGCGGTGGAAAAACATCGTATATCACATATCCCGGAAACGATACAGAGGTATACTACAGCGATGTTGAAGTTCTGTCAATTATGCAGTCACCTCCAGTCTATGAAGAGCTTGTAGATGTAGACTACATCGGAGGCTCTGCAACAAGCTTTGAAAAATCCGAAAGCACAGGCAGCGGTACAACTAACTCAGGATCGTTTTCAATCGGTCCTGTAATAGGTATGGAGTATAAAGCCAGCTTCCTTGGCATCATCCCATGCGGCGGTGCGGAATATGAATTTAGTCTTACAGCATCGGTATCTCACGAAAAGAGCACCGAAAAAACATATTCTTATGCTACAGGCTTTGAAACAACCGGCGGAATAGACGCAGTTACTGTGTTTACCGTACCTTATGTGCGATATAACTGTCAGATGTATATGCCGGAATACAAGTTGCCTACAGAAAACGATTACAAAACTCTTTGCGCTTTCAAAGATGAGCTTACAAGCAATCTTGAAAAGTGCCTGAAAACCGGTGAAGAACAAATAAACGGCACCTATGTAAAGGGCTGTCAATATTATGAATACAAATATTCCTCGTATGTAACCTCCGATAACTATCAGGAACAGCTTGGTGTACTTAAAAAAGTTGCAGAAGAGATAAAGTTTATTGAAGAGGGAATAGAGTCCTTTGGTAAAGGCGGAACAGGCAAATGGGGCGCAACCGTGGCAGGTGCTGTTGTACCGTACACCTACAGTGTTCCGCAGACTCCGCTGCTTGCAACAGTTGATGTTGCAACTTATGACTCAATAGCAGAGTTTACACCGGGACTTGAAAAAATTTACGGAAATGTATTTGCCGAACACTACCGTCCGGGTAACCCGAATACTTATGCGAAATCTGTTGGTGAACTTAACGCTGACGGCAAGGTTATTGAAGGAAAGCAGACAACCGGTCAGCAAACAGGAGGATTCCTTACAAACAGTAAAGCTTCTGCTCCGGGAACATCACAGTCGCAGACTATTTCTATTGAAGAATCAGAATCTTCGGCTATCGGTTGGGGTATTGCAGTCGAAAACACTTCACTTGCCCAGGCATCGGTTGTGAAAGTCGGATTTACAGCTTCGCTTGAACACAGCACCAGCTATGTGACCACCACAACACAAGGATACGAATATTCAGCAACCCAGGTGGCACTCCCGGATTTTGCAACAGACAAATATGGTTACGACTGGAAGCTTGTATCCTATAATGCAAAACTAAATGGCACAAAAGTGCCTGTTGTTGGCTATGTTGTGAGAAATGTAAAAACTCCTCCGTCGGTTGCACAGGATATTGAAGTTAAAGACATTACGGAAAATTCTGCAACCATCATTTGGGAGGATGGAGACAGACCGGCAGATTACTATACTCTCAGCAGAGTTATTGATGTAAACGGTAAAGAGTATCTGCAACCTATAGCAACTAATATAGTTTCAGAAAACGGACGCTACTCATATACGGTCACAGGTCTTAAGCCTGATGAAATCAGTCATTATGTGATTGAATCTTATAAAAATGATGGCAATTACAGCGTACCTACACAGGAACAGATTACCATTACCACATTCCCCAAAAACTTCAGTGCTTCAATTGAGGTATCCGGTATGGATGACAGTGTAATTTACCGAAACGGAAAGGCGCTTAGTCTTACATCAAAAGTGACGGGCAACGAAGAATATGTAACTCTCTATCAGTGGCAGATTGACAGGGGCAATGGTTGGGAAGATATTCATGGTAATATTGACAAGGATTTTAAATTTACAATTTCACCTCTTGACAATGGTAAAAAGGTGAGATGCAGAGCGTTAATTGTTTTTGGCGGCGATTCAGGTTATACTCTATATTCCGAGCCGATTGTAATGAACTGCGCAAGGTCAAGCGGAGATTATGAGGTAGACTGGGAGGACAGCAAGATTAAAATTACCAAATCGGAAACAGCAGAGGATGCCAAAGCTATAATAAGAGTTCTTGACTCTGAGGGTAACCTTGTAGATGTAGCTTTTGTAAACGGCGAGGCAGATTTATCTGAATATTTAGGCAAGGGCTATGATTTAAGACTTTTTATGTGGAAAGGCAATCTTGCTCCTGCATCGCTTCCGTTTGAAGGATAATAATAGTTTTAAAATTAAGCAGAGAATTAATTTTCTCTGCTTAATTGTTTTATAAATATTTTCAAAAAGCTATTGCATCGCACCTTAGGGTACGATGTATAATTGTATATGTAGTAATATATGTTATAAGGAGGTCATTAATTATGACAATTATAGTTTTGGTGGCAATTATTGCAATACTTGTTTTATGGTTTATATCCGCACAGCGCAAGCTTGTTGCTATGGATGAAAACATCAACAATGCATTAAGTCAGATTGGTGTTCAGCTTTCATCAAGATGGGATGCTTTAACTGCTTTATTAGACCTTACAAAAGGCTATGCAGAGCATGAGTATAATACCATATCCGATACTATTAAAATGCGTACATCTATAAATTCAAAAAGCACAGCTAAAGATGTTAACGAGCAGGAAAACATTTTAACTGAGGCTATGGGTAAAATTATGGCAGTTGCCGAAAGCTATCCGGAGCTTAAAGCAAACGAAAACTATATAAAAACAATGGACAGTGTAAATGCTTATGAGGAAACGGTAAGAAAATCACGCCTTGTATATAACGACAGTGTAACAAAATTAAACCGCACTATAAGAATGTTTCCTACATCTATTGCCGCAGGCATTTTAGGTATAGTAAGCCGTGATTATCTTGAGGCGGACATCAACAAAGCATCTATGCCAAATCTTAAATGAGGTAAACTTATGTTAAAGTTTAAAAAAACTGTTATTTTAGCCGCCTTTGTTTTTATGCTTTTTTGTACTGCTTTTGCTTCAAATAATGTAACAGAGATTAGTATTGATGTTACTGTAAGAGATGACGGCAGCGCATATATAGTACAAACCTGGCAGGGTACGTTTTATGAGGGTACAGAAAATTACATACCAATTAATACAGAAAATATTTCGGTTACCGATTTTAAGGTGTCGGATAAAAACGGCGCTTATACTTATGCAGAAAACTGGGATGTTGACTTAAGCTTTGAGCAAAAGGTTAGAAAATGCGGAATAGTTGAAACTACAGACGGCATTGAGCTTTGCTTTGGTATTTCGGAGTATGGCGAAAACCGATATGCCATTGAATATGTGGTAGAGGATTTTATAAAAAGCTATTCGGATTATGATGGTACAAACTTTATGTTTGTAAATCCGGATATGTCGACATTCCCAACAGACGGGCATATAAAAATTACTATACAAAACGGAATTGAACTAAGCGAGGATAATGCGGGTATTTGGGCTTTTGGCTATGACGGATATATTGAGTTTCAAAACGGCTCGGTTAACGCATATACAAGCTCGCCTCTTACAGGCGATAATTCGATGATTGTTATGTTAAGGCTTAATAAGGGCATTATTTACCCTCAAACTAATATTGACCAATCTTTTGAGAATGTAAAAGATGAGGCTTTTGAAGGCAGCGACTATGGTTATGATTATTATGAGGAAACAGAGGAAGCTACTTTATTTGAAACAATTCTCGGCTTTATAATTCTTTTCGGCTTTTGGGGAGGAATTATATGGATTTTAAGCTTTTTGGTTAAACGCAAAAAAGCTATTAAAAAATTTGCTAAAGAATGTGGATATTTCAGGGATGTACCAAATGGCGGACAAATTGAGGTATCGCATTATTTGGCACAAAACTTTGATGTTTCGGGCGAAAAAAGCTTAATAATTGGCGCACTTATACTTTCTATGATAAATAAAGGCTCAATTGAGCCGCAAATTGACGAAAGTGTTGGCTTTTTCGGTAAGGTTAAAGAAAGTGTAAACTTAAAACTTGTACAAGAGCCGGATACCCCTGCAGAATTAATGCTTTATAATCTGCTTATACTTTCAGCGGGAGAGGATGGCATACTGCAGGAAAAAGAGCTCGAAAAATATGCATATAAGCACCCTGAACAAATAAATAAGTTTGTTGATAATACAGCGGATATTGGCGAGCAGACATTTATAAATTCGGGCGGTTTTACAGGCGGTGCAGGTAACTGTATTAAAGATTTAAGCGATAAGGGAAAAACAGAGCTTTCGGAGGTTATCGGTCTTAAAAAGTATCTTGATGAATTCACGTTAATTGCCGAAAGAGAAATAGGCGAAACTGTTATATGGAAAGATTATTTAATTTATGCCACACTTTTTGGTATTGCCGATAAGGTTATAGAGCAATTTAAAAAGGTTTACCCCGAAAAAATTCCCGAAATTGAAACCTATAACCGAAATGTTATAATAGCCCACAGCTACTATCACAGTATGCATCGTTCGGCACAGAGGGCTATACAGGCTAAAAGAACAAGCGGCGGCGGTGGCAGGGCATCCATTGGCGGCGGCGGTGGCTTTTCGGGCGGCGGACGAGGCGGCGGTTCCAGATGATAAATATTAAGAACCTTACTAAATTCACAAGACGGAATGTAGGGGCTCAGGCCTGCATCAACCCGAAAACGGACAGATGCCCACATCTGTCCCTACAATAGTATTCCAGAAATCTTGTTGTATTAATTAACAATAAAAAATTACTATATTATTAAAGAAAGAAGGAATGAACAGTGAAAAAATGGTTGAGTATGCTTTTATGTTTGTTTTTTGTTTTGAGCATACTACCTGCAAATGTATTTGCGGCAACTCAAATCAGCAGTTCCGATATTCAGGTTAATGAACCTGTTGCAGGCGAAAAGCCTATTGAACACGCATCACTTTATAACACAAGCTTAGAAGCTGTAAAAGCCGAATGGGTCGGTGCACTTGATGGCAACGGCTGTTTTATGGCAAATACAGCATATACGGTTAATGTTACCATAAGAATAAAGGCAGGTCAGGATAAACACCTTGTAAACAAGGAAGGCGGCTTCAGAATAAACAGAAAGAAAGCGGTTATGACAAGCCTTTCGGAAGATAAACAGCAGGCGGTTATCAGCTATACCTTTAATAACGGGGCATCTGCTGCAGGTAATACCGTATCGGATAACACCGGAACAGATAACAGCACTGCTGAGGCAGTTGCTATGGAAGATCGCATTGACTTTAAAATTGAAGAACCTTCTTTCGGCGGAAAACCGACAACAAATGCAACTACGACACATCCTGATGTAGAAGTTACAGATGTGTCATGGAGCGGTGAATTTGCCACAGATGGAACATTCCAACTGGCAAAAAATTACAAGGTGACCATAAGTTTCAAAATAAAGGACAATGTAAACAAAAAAATTACAGGCTCAGCATTGCAATGCAAAGCAACAGTAAACGGCATATCAAAGGTTTATTATAAAGGCGGAGACGATAAAAACGGCTTTGTTATCCACACCTTTGAGGTGGCAGCTCCCATACCTGTTGTAGATATGAATTATGTATACTCAAAGGAAAAAGCGGATGCGGACTGGACTACAGTAAATCCGAAATACCCAACAGAGATTATAGTAAACGAAGGGGAAAAACTGGAAAACTTTGTTAATGTATTCAATTATGAACAGATGAACTCTGTAAAAAAGGTTGTTCTTAACTATACATATAACACAAAGAATGGTGACGATGAAGATGCACCGATAACAACGAATTTGAAAGATGCATCTGTATTTATGAGTCTTTATAACCTTGAAGAACTATGGCTTGGTCCAAATGTAGATGTAGCTGATTTCTTAAGCGATTATGCAAATGTAGAGTTTGGCTTATCGGGCAGTGATATTTTGATACCTTTGACAAGCAGCAATTATGAAACACAGAAACTTACAATGTTTGTGTCGGACAAAACGCTTCCTAACGGATTTATAGGGAATTGGAACAGAATAAAGAGTTCTGCTGGTAGCGACGGCTATGTATATCGTGATGCAGGACCTTTCAAAAGATTTCAGTCAAGACTCTATTCGGGTGATGTTTTAGAGGCATTCAAAAAAGGACCTTCTGCCGCGTATGAGTGGTGCACAGACCACGATTACAGCGATATAAATAACACGGCTGACCGTGTATATCAGATGCTCAGCTGTACACAGCCGACGCTTTACTATTATTCCTGCTCAAAATGCGGAAAGTGTGAATACAATCCGAACCATGTAGCGAGGTCGCTTCCGCATCTTTCAGGCAATTATCATATACTGATTGATATGGCTGACCACTACACGACGGAAAGGAATCTCTCGGATAAATATTTTATAGGTGTCAACTCCCGTGGCGAAAGGGTTTACTGGAAATCCTGCGTAGCGTGCGGCGTAACTCACGGCGAGGTTTTATACGGATATGAACAACCAAAAAATGCTGAATGGGCACGGGAAAATGCTACAGTTACAAAGGACTATGTTGATATTGCTTTTGCTGTAAGAGGCGACAGACACGTTACTGCAAAAATGAGTGAGTGGGCACAGAATGAGGTTCAGTGGGCATCACAAAACGGAATTTTAGATTTGAATCTTTTGGGCAGTGATTACACTAAGCCCATAACAAGGCTTCAGTTTGCATCAATTGCTGTTAAGCTTGCAGAGGTGCTTACAGGAAAAGAAATAATACCGGCAGATGTTGGAATATTTACCGATACCGATAACGAATATGCTCTTAAAGCTTATGCAACGGGCATTACATCAGGTACAAGTGCAACCACATTTGACCCGAACGGAACTTTAACCCGCCAGCAGATGGCAACCTTTATCCATCGTGCTCTTATGTATGTAAGGGATAATACAAATATCCGCTACACTATCTATACACCTGAGCTTGAAAAGTATTCCGATAATTGGGCAATTCAGGATTGGGCAAGAACACCGATGGGCTTTATGAATGCTCTCGGCCTTGTAAAGGGTGTTTCGGATACTGCTATTGATCCCGACGGTAAATGCACAATCGAGCAGGCGGCAGTAGTTGCAAACCGTTCGGTAAATGCCGACCAGATTGGCTGGTATCAGAGCAAACCTGCAATAGGCGACATATCTTTGGATTATAATAACGACTTTTTCCATGCACCGGATGAACACACACCAACTCAGGCAGACTATACAAACGGATTGCGTGTATGGGTGCACAGCCCTATGTCGGGCTATCAGAAGGCGTCCGAAAATCCGGATGTTCGTGTTGATGTTTTATCTTCATGCTGGCTTCCCACAACCTATCCATTTGCAAACTTTCCAATGTGGCTTCAGGCAGAAGACTTTAAGCCTATCAAGGATTTGAAAGCCGATGATGAGGCAAACTTCAATAAATTTTACGGTAAATAATTAATTAAAATATAATATAATATTTAAATAAAAACGGAGGAAATTATTATGAAAAAACTTTTATCAATTATACTTATGGCGGTAATAGCAATGGCATTTTTAACAGGCTGCAGCGATCCTGTTTACGATGACCTTTCAAACTTTTTAAATGTTGAAATGAAACAGGTTAACGAGGATTATGTAAAAATCACAGAAGAAGTTGGCAAATGGGAAGAAATGGAAGATGATATAGCTCTTTCAAAAAGCTTAAGCGATGTACTTATTCCACTTGTAGATGCATCACTTGAAAATCTTGAAGAAATAGACCCCGCAACACAAGAGGTTGAAGAGCTTAAGAAAAAATATATTAAAGTAATGGATGCATATAAAAAAGGCTTTGAAGCATTACTTGAAGGTTGCGAAACACAGGACGAAGCAACAATCAATGCAGGAAACGATGCTGTTTTAGAGGGCGTTAATTTGCTTGATGAATATAACAAAGCTTTAGAGGAATTAGCAGATGCACACGGTGCAGAAATTGAATATTAAAATATAGTATAGTATTAATTAAAACCATCGATAATCAAAAAAATCGGTGGTTTTTGTTTATAAAAAAAGCTTGCTTTGGTTATGTATATATTATATAATAAAACTAGTAATAAATATTTTTGTAATAAAGGATTATGCAAAACAAAATATAATTTTGGAGGGGATATAAAAAATGGAAGCTAAAGAACTTATAGCACAAATATTCGGTATACTCGGCCTTATAGTTTTTGCTTCGTCGTACCAATGTAAAAACAGTAAAAAGCTTGTTTTGGTACAGGGAATAGGGGGTATGCTGTTTTTCGTTAATTTTTTCCTTATAGGTGCTTATGGCGGTGCTTTGTTCAACCTTACAATTTTAATAAGAGGCTTGCTGTATATAAAAAAGGATAGAAAAATATGGAAACCTTTGATTGTAGAGCTCTTATTTACGGTTGCTTATGTATATTCGCTCACATTAATTAAAGGCGATGTACTGCAAATTTTATTAACAACACTTCCTTATGTTTCGCTTTTAATAATGAGTGCACTTATGTGGAGGGAAAACGGAAAGCTGATTCGTTATTTTCAAATTTTCACACTGTCGCCTGCGTGGCTTATACATAATATTTTTAACTTCTCGCTCGGAGGCATACTGGCTGAGCTGTTTGGTATGATTTCGGCAGTAATTTCATTAATAAGGTTCAAAGGTGAGAAAGGCGCATAACAGCGCCTTTTTTGTTTATAATGCACAAAAAAATATTTTAAAAGCTAAATATAATGAAATAATTTGGATATATTTTTCAGCAAAAAAGTGAGAAAAAAGATTGACAAAAACATAACAAATATGATACTATGAAATTGGTTGGAAGGAGATATTTTAAAATAAAAATTATTATCAAAGAACGGAGAAAAAATATGGAACAGATAATTCTTGAAATGAAAAATATCGACAAAAGATTTTCAGGTGTCCATGCTTTGAAGTCCGTAAATTTAGAGCTTAAAATGGGTGAGGTTCATGCTCTCATGGGTGAAAACGGAGCAGGAAAATCCACACTTATGAAGGTTCTGTGCGGTATTCATAAGCGCGATGGTGGGGAAATTCATCTGTTTGGCGAGCAGGTTAATTTCAATACTATTAAAGACTCACAGGATGCAGGCATCAGTATTATACACCAAGAGCTCAATATGATGAATCACTTAACAGTTGCGCAAAACATCTATATAGGCAGAGAGCCTATGATAAACGGCATGTACATAGACGACAAAAAAATGGAGCGGGATGCCGGGGAACTTTTTGACAGAATAGGAGTCAAAATAGATCCGTCGCAAGTGCTTGGAACACTTACCGTTGGAAAACAGCAGATGGTAGAAATTGCAAAGGCAATTTCAAGGGATTGTAAAATACTTATACTTGATGAGCCAACAGCCGCCTTAACGCAGGTTGAGGTTGAGGAATTATTTAAAATTATGAATGACCTTAAGGCTAAAGGCATAGGTATGATTTACATTTCTCACCGTATGGATGAAATTAACAGAATTTCGGACCGCATTACAGTTATGCGTGACGGTGAGTATGTAGGAACATTAATAACTAAGGATACCACGAAAGACGAAATAGTTAAAATGATGGTAGGCAGAGTTATATACGGCGACAAAAAAGAGCAAAGCAATGTCAGTGATGATGCCGAGGTGGTACTTGAGGTTAAAAACTTAAACAGGGGCAAGGAAATTAAGAATGTAAGCTTTAAGCTTAAAAAAGGCGAGATTCTTGGCTTTTCAGGTCTTATGGGCGCAGGCAGAACAGAGGTGGCACGAGCTATATACGGAGCTGACACCATCGACAGCGGCGAGATTTTTATAAACGGCGAAAAGGTTAAAATTAAAACTCCTGAAGATGCCGTAAATAAAGGTATTTGTTACCTTTCGGAGGACAGAAAAAGGTACGGTCTTATGCTTGATAAGTCTGTTGCAGAAAACTCAGTGCTTGCATCCCTTGATAATTACATAAAGCTTGGTTGGATTAACGATAGCTTGATTGAAAGCTATGCCGATAGGGCAAACGCAAAGCTTAAAACAAAAACACCGTCAATGAAACAGTTGCTTAAAAATCTTTCGGGCGGTAATCAGCAAAAGGTTATTATTGCAAGATGGCTTCTTAAAAATTCCGATATTTTTATTTTTGATGAGCCTACAAGGGGTATAGACATCGGCGCAAAGAGCGAAATGTACACTCTTATGGAGGAGCTTGCATCACTTGGTAAATCGGTTATTATGATTTCGTCAGAACTTGCAGAAATACAAAGACTCAGTGACAGAGTTATTGTTATGTGTGAGGGTAGAATTACAGGTGAAATTGACATTAAGGATGCAACTCAGGAAAAAATAATGGCTTATGCTACAATGAGAGAATAATAAGCATTGGTTCAATGAAGGGAGAAAGTGAAATATATGAAAAATTCAAATACATTGGCTCAAATAGCCAAAAAAAGTATGCAGAATATGATTATAATCGCTGCTCTTGCAGTTTTGGTACTCATATTCGGCGCATTAAATCCAAATTTTTTGGGTAAATATAACATAGTTAGTATGGCGCAGTCTTTAGCACCATACGCCATTATGGGTCTTGGTGTTACATTTGTAATCGCAACAGGCGGTATCGACCTTTCAATCGGCACAACTTGTATTGCCGCAGCGGTTATTGCAGGTAAGCTTTATATGAACGGTATGCCGCTTATATATACAATTCCTGTTATGATTGCAATAGGCGCAGTTGTAGGCTTTATTAACGGAATTTTGGTGGCAAAGCTTAAAATACCTGCATTTATTGCTACACTCGGCACAATGATGTTTGGCAGAGGATTAAGCGCAATTATAGTTTCAATACCTAATATATTTTTCCCGGGCGGTACATGGTTTAATAAGATATTTTCAAACTTTAACGGCGTGCCTGTTGGTTTAATATGGGTATTGGTTTTTGCATTAATCTGTATGTACCTTATGTATAAGTGTAAAATCGGCAGATACATACTTTCAATCGGCAGTAATGAGGAAGCTACAAGGCTTTCGGGTATCAATACCGATAAATATAAAATCATAGCATACACTATTGCAGGTGTTGCAACAGGTATTGCTGCAATATTCTGGTCTGCATCATTTACAACGGTTGCTGCGGCAACAGGTAACGGTATGGAGCTCGATGCCATTGCAGGTGTATACATCGGCGGTACATCAGCTGCTGGCGGTACTGCATCAATAGCAGGTTCAGTAATAGGTGCAATTATGCTCGTTGTTATAAGAAGCGGTCTTAACTTCGTGCTTGCAAAATTCAATCTTAATGTTAACTCAACTTATGTTACCTATGTATTAACAGGTATTATAGTTGTAGTTGCAGTTCTTATGGATGTTATTAAAAATAAAAATGCAAATAAGGTTAAAATAGATAAAAAACCTAAAAAAGAAAAAGCTAAAGCTTAAAAAATATAAAAAAACGCACGCAAAACATTAATTAAATCTAAATTTATGAGATATAATTATTATAAAGGAGGATGTTTTTATGAAAAAAATATTATCAGTAATTTTAGCAGTATCAATGCTCGTATTTATTCTTTCGGGCTGTGGTGGTACAGGCACAGAGGGTGGAAACAAAACTATTGCAGTAGTTGCAAAGGGCGAATCACACGCATTCTGGCAGTCAGTTAAAGCAGGTGCAGAGGCAGCAGGAAGTCGGAGGCCAAGCGGTCTTAGGAAGACA
>JAZSPJ010000208.1:0-10764 GCA_045537365.1 Clostridia bacterium | reverse complement strand
CTACGATCCGACTTCTTGGGTTTACCTCGATTAAGTAATAAGTAAACGACTGTGGGTCAAGTGCAAACTGTACATTACAGCCACCCTCGATTTTTAACTCTCTTATAATTTTAAGTGCACTTGTGCGAAGCATCTGGAACTCTTTATTTGTAAGAGTTTGTGCAGGTGCAACAACTATTGAGTCACCTGTATGAATACCAACGGGATCGATATTTTCCATACTGCATATTGTTATTGCAGTATCGTTGCAGTCACGCATAACCTCGAACTCAATTTCTTTATAGCCTTTTATACTCTTTTCTACAAGTACCTGATGTACAGGAGAAAGCTCAAGAGCATTTTTCATAATTTCTTTAAACTCTTCATCGTTATCGGCAAATCCGCCGCCTGTGCCACCAAGTGTAAACGCAGGGCGAAGTACAACAGGGTAACCTATTTCATTTGCGGCTTTTAACCCCTCTTCCATAGAGTGAGCAATTTCCGATGGTAATACAGGCTCGCCAAGGTCCTCACAAAGCTGTTTGAAAAGCTCTCTGTCCTCCGCACGCTCTATACTTTCACGGCTTGTACCCAAAAGCTTTACCTGGCACTCGTCAAGAACGCCTTTTTTTGCAAGCTGCATTGCAAGGTTTAAGCCTGTCTGTCCGCCTATACCAGGTACAATTGCATCGGGGCGCTCATATCTTAAAATTTTTGCTGCATATTCAAGTGTAAGGGGTTCCATATACACCTTATCGGCAATGGTGGTATCTGTCATAATTGTAGCGGGGTTTGAATTGGCGAGTATAACCTCGTAGCCTTCTTCCTTAAGAGCAAGGCAGGCCTGTGTGCCTGCGTAGTCGAACTCTGCCGCCTGACCTATAATAATAGGACCTGACCCTATAACAAGTACTTTTTTAATATCTTCTCTTTTAGGCATTGGTTTTTTCCCCTTTCATAACAGTAATTAATTTATTGTATAAATATTCAATCTCGCCTGCATCGGGTGTAAACTGTACTGCAAACATTTTGTCCGCTTTGCACTCTATACCCTCAACTGTGCCGTCTAAAACATTCTTATGTGTTACGGTTAAATCCGTACCCTTAAGCGATCTTTCGTCTACCACATAGCCATGATTTTGTGATACGATTTCTATTTTATTATTTTCAAGATTTCTTACAGGGTGATTTGCACCTCTGTGACCGAATTTCATTTTAATGGTTTTTGCGCCGTAAGCAAGTGCTATAATCTGCTCGCCAAGGCTTATACCGAACATCGGGTATTTACCCTTAAGCTGATGCACAAGCTCAATAACACATTCGGCATTTTCGGGGTTACCGGGGCCGTTTGAAATAACAATAGCATCAGGCTTCATAAAATCAAGTGCCTCTGCAGTAATATTATATGGCACTACTGTAACATTACAGCCTTTTTTGTTAAGGTTTTTAATAATGCTCAAGTTAATACCGCAATCTATTGCCACAACATTGAATTTATGATTTGATGTTCTTGAATACCAGTTCTTTTTACAGCTTACTTTTTCAAGCATATCCTTTGGTTCAGGAGTGTTATTTATTATTTTAACTGCCTCCTCTGTGTTTTTGGAAGCATCGCATATCATAACACGCTTTGTACCCTCATTTCTTATTACTCTTGTAAGCTTTCTTGTATCAATTCCGTAAAGACCCGGAATTGAGTTTTCCTCCAGCAGTTCTGAAAGTGTTTTTGTGTATCTGAAATTGCTTGGCATATCGTTATAATCGCGAACTATAAGCGCACCCATTGAAGGATTTTTTGTTTCGTAATCCTCGTCAGTTACACCGTAGTTACCAATAAGCGGATATGTCATAACCACAGCCTGATTTAAATAGGTTAAATCAGAAACAATTTCCTGATAACCCACAACCGCTGTGTTGAATACAAGCTCGCAAACTCTGTCACAATATGCACCAAAGCCGTAGCCGTAATATTCTGTTCCGTCCTCTAAAACTATCTTTCTGTCATATTTTCTTGCCATACAAAAACCCCCTTATATACTGTAAACATACATTTTCCGAAAACCTTTTCACCGTTAAACGGTGTGCTTTTTCCTTTAGAAAGATTATCGGCTGTATCAATTGTGTACTGTTTATTTAATTTAAATGCAGTAAAATCTGCACTGTTACCTTTTTTTATTGAGCTATCAAAGCCAAAGCGTTTATTCGGATTTACGCTCATAAGCTCTATTAATTTTTCTAGGCTGATAATGCCCGTCTTTACAAGGTGCGTATACATAAGCGAAAAGGCATTTTCTATACCCACTATGCCCATAAGACTTTTCTCCAAGCCTTTTGACTTTTCCTCGTCGCTATGCGGTGCGTGGTCGGTTGCTATCATATCAATAGTGCCGTCCTTTATGCCCTCTATTAAAGCAAGCTTGTCCGCCTTTGAGCGGATTGGCGGATTCATTTTAAACCTGCCCTCATCTTTTAACATAGAGTCATCAAGTATTAAATAATGCGGTGCGGTTTCGCATGTAATATCCACCCCGTCTTTTTTAGCCTGTCTTATTATATCTACACTCTCTTTAGCTGATACATGGCACACATGGTATTTAGCACCTGTTTTCTTTAGTAGCTCTATATCTCTGGCAATGGGCAGAAACTCACTTTCAGAACTTATGCCCCTATGTCCGTTCTGCCTTGCATATTCACCGTCATGAATATAACCGCCGTTTAAAAGTGAATTATCCTCACAATGGGCAACTATTATTTTATCAAGATTTTTAGCTATATTCATTGCCTTTTCCATAATATCAGGGTTTTGCACTCCCCTTCCGTCGTCAGAAAAGCCTGCAACGAAGGGTGCCATCCCCTCCATATCGCTTAAAGCCTCACCAAGCTCGCCAACTGTTATTGCACCGTAGGGCGCAACATTAATTACAGCATCTTTTTTAATTGCCTCAAGCTCTATATTTAAATTTTCAACCGAGTCGGGTACGGGGTTTAAATTTGCCATTGCGCAAACTGTTGTATAACCGCCGTGTGCTGATGCAAGCGTGCCTGTTTTTACGGTTTCTTTATACAAAAAGCCCGGTTCACGCAAATGTACATGTACATCTGTAAAACCGGGAAACACAAATAAATCGTCCTCATTAAAAGCACTGTCAGCATCATTATTTAAACACAAACAAACATCGGAAATAATTCCGTTGTCAATTAATACATCTGCTCTTTTAAACCCGCCGTCTGAAAATACTACGGCATTTTTAACGGCTTGTATTTTATTGTCTGTTTTAATTATCTGCGACATTTAACTAACTCCTATCATAGTTTTGGAAAAGTGCTTTAAGCAGAATTATAAAAAACAGCTCCTGTCTACGGACAAGAGCTACCAACATATATAAAATTACACCAAAACAATGTATAAAGCATAAGCTTATACACAGTAATTTGCCTATTTTATTTTTAAGTGATAATCTTGTCGGCATCTCTGTACCAATCTTAAAGATTTTCCACAAATTATTTTACCATAAATATAATATAATGTCAAATAAAATTAAGCATTTTTTTTGAAAATTTTTAACAATTTTATAAATATTTTTCAAGTATATTTACTGCATCCTCTATACACCCGTCACAAGGGCGTATACCCTCCCCTTTAAGCCTTGAACATATAAGGGTTTTGTTCATATTTTCAAATTCAGCCATTAATTTTTCGGCAAAGGAATAGCTTTCCTTTTTATTTGTGCCTGGCAGAGCATCTATGCCCTTGCTTTTTACACAGCCTGCTATAATTACCATTGCGCTTACAGCACCGCAAACACCCTGTGTTCCTCCCATACCTCCGCCAAAAGCCTCGGTTAATTTAAAAAGCTCGTCCTCTGTAAGGTTTGTTTTATCGGTAAAAGCGCAGGCAACCGCCTGTGCACAGTTATACCCCTTTTTATGATTTTCTATTGCTTTTTCTGCTCTTGTCATTTTAATACCTCTCTATTTCTTAAAATTAATATTTGTTACTTTAACATCGTTATATATTCTTTCAATATCACCTCTATCAGGCGGATTTGTACCCTCGGCAAGGCATGCAGCAGTACCAAAGGCTGCCGAAAGTTTTAAGATACTGTCAACATCCATATATTTTGCCATACCTGCTATAAAGCCTGCAATGGTACTGTCGCCCGCACCGATAGTTGATACGGGAGTGATTTTTGGCACATTAACAAACTTTAAGCAATTCCTGTTGAAAAATACAAAGCCCTTTTCGCCAAGGGATATTATAACATTTTCAATACCGTCATTAACAAGTCCTTCTGCAATTTGAGCTGCACTTTTCTGTGAATTAATTTCAACCCCCAAAAGCTCTGATATTTCCTGCTCATTCGGTTTTATTAAATAGGGTTTTATTTTTATTAAATCTTTAGCGGTAAAAGAATTACAATCCACTATAAGTTTTGCGCCAAAGCCTTTTATTTTTTGCAAAAACTCTATGGCATCATATCTTGTTATACCGTCATTAAGTCTGCCCGTGAAGGTTACAATTGTATCTTTTTCTATCTCTTTTTCAATACTTTGTAAAACAGAATTTAATATTTCTTTATTCAAAGTAAAGCCTTCGCAGCTTATGCGTGTTTCACCATCATTGGAATGCAGGGTGATGTTTTCGCGTATTCTGCCATCGGTATATATAGGTATACAATTTAAACCATCCGATTTAAGGCTGTTAAAAAAATCAGCACCACCGACATCGGCAAGTACGCAAACCGAAATATTTTCAACCCCGTTAAAGCTTAAGGCACGGGATATGTTTACCCCTTTACCTCCCGCATGTTTTACAACATCAGTTGCATAGCTTTGCTTTAAAAGCTTTAAATCGGGCACTTTATAGTGAACATCAAATGCAGGATTAAGTGTAATTGTAATGATTTTCATTAATAATGCTCCTTAAAAAAGCGGATGTAAAAAACATATATTTTTCACATCCGCCTAATTAGTTTTGTTTTAAAAATTATTCTTCGTCTTCGATGTCGTCATCAAGGTCAAAGTCAATATCTATTTTTTCTCCGCAATTCGGGCAAATAATTGTATCGTCGTCCTCAAACAAATCCTCATCAAAGCAAACTACATCTGAGCAATTAGGACACTCAACTTCGTAAAAAGCCTCGTCGTCATCGTTAAACTCACAATCCTCATAGCAACCTTCGCAATCGCCGTCACATTCGCCGTCAAGGAAAATATCTTCAACAGCAGCGAGATCTTCATCTATTGCATCAACCTGCTCGGCAATCTCGTCCTCAAAATCTGCCATATCCTCTAAAGTATCGCTGATTTCGTCAAGAACATCGATAATTCCGTTAAAAATTTTTGCTTCTTTTGAAGTTTCGTCAAGTTCAAGACCATCAATAAGTCCTTTTAAGTATGAAATCTGATTTGTAATGTTTTCCATTTACAAGCCCTCCTTTTAGGTATTATTTAATTTAACGGGCGATTATGCTCTTTCCATATATTCGCCTGTTCTTGTATCAACTCTTATAACCTCACCCTGGTCAATGAATAAAGGTACATTGATTGTAGCACCTGTTTCAAGTGTGGCAGGCTTTGTTGCACCTGTTGAGGTATCGCCTTTAAAGCCGGGTTCTGTATCTGTAACAACGAGCTCTACAAATGTAGGAGGCTCAACACCAAATACATTGCCTTTGTATGAAAGTACTTTTACTACCATATTTTCTTTAACAAATTTTAATGAATCGCCAAGCTGATCGCTACTTAAAGGCATCTGCTCGTAAGTTTCCTGATCCATAAAGTAGTAAAGGTCACCATCATTATATAAATACTCGTAATCTTTTCTTTCAATATGAGCCTTTGGCATTTTTTCTGTAGGTCTGAATGTTTTTTCTACAACGCCGCCGGTTATAACATTTTTTAATTTAGTTCTTACAAAAGCGGCACCTTTACCGGGCTTAACATGCTGAAACTCAACAATCTGAAATACATTGCCCTCAAATTCAAAAGTAACGCCGTTTCTGAATTCACCTGCTGTAATCATTATTCTTTACCTCCGATTAACATTATATTACACATATATTTTACTTTACATATTAAAATAATGCAAGTCTTTTTTAAGTTTTTTATATACTTTTCATATATTTTATAAGCAATTATGGGGTTTTTGCTGATTTTTTACATTATTTTACAACACTATAAGCTCTTTTGGGCTTTTTGTAAAATTTAAAAAACCGTCGGCGGTTACCATACCCATATCCTCAATACGCACGCCAAGCTTTGAGGGAATATATATACCGGGCTCAACCGTAACCACATTTCCCTTTATAAGAGGAAGTGGATTTTTAGGCGAAAGGTTTGGGTATTCGTGTATTTCAAGCCCTACTCCGTGACCTAAGGAATGACCAAATGTACCATTATATTTTTGGTTTATAATATCCTCGCTTATTTTGTGTGCATCGCACCCTTTAACACATTCGGCTATTACATCAAGTGCCGAAAGCTGTGCCTTTAAAACGGTATTGTATACTTCAATTGCTTCCGTATCGGGTGTGCCTACTGCCACCGTTCTTGTCATATCCGAGCAATAGCCCTTATATGTACAGCCAAAATCCATTACAACCATATCGCCGTGTTTTATTTTTGCATCGGTTGGTACTGCGTGCGGCATAGAGCCTCTTTTGCCCGATGCAACTATTGTATCAAAGCTTAAGCCTTCTGCACCATGCCTTTTCATAAAATACTCTATTTCAAGTGCAATATCCTTTTCACTAACATCGGGCTTTATATAGCTTAAAATATGATTAAACGCCATATCTGCTATATCTACCGCTTTTTGAATATACTCCGCCTCCTTTGGCTCTTTAATGCTTCTTTGCATTAAAAGGAGCTTATCAAGCGGCTGCAGGTTTTTTATCTTTTTTGCAAATGCCTCATACTCGCTGAAAACTATACTTTCGTTTTCAAAACCAACAGTCATACCGCCATTTATAACATCCAAAATTTCAAAATCATTGGCATCGGTTACCTCAAAATCGGGAGCCTGAAGGTTTGCCTGCTCAATATACCTGAAATCTGTTACAAGTATATTCTTGTCAGTTGTTATAACAAGATACCCTGCTGTTGACATAAAACCACTGTAATAAAAAACATTTTTCCTGTCGGTTATAATTACTGCATCGTACCCTTTTTTTGACATTAAGAACTTTAGCTTATCCAATCTTGTCATATAAATACCGCCTTTTATTTATTGTACCCAAACTTACACAAGTGTTTTACAGGGCATTTTTCGCATTTCGGGCTTCTTGCATTGCATATTGCCCTGCCATGATACACAAGCTGATGGCAAAATCTTATTTTATAATCGTCGGGTACGATTTTACTTAAATCATACTCGATTTTTTCGGGCTCTTTATACTTTGTAAGCCCAAGTCGGTTTGTAAGTCTTATGGCATGTGTATCTATTACAAGCCCAGGTATATTATAATAGTCGCCAAGTATAAGGTTGGCTGTTTTTCTGCCAACGCCTGCAAGCTTCAAAAGCTTATCCATACTGTTTGGTATTACTCCACCGTACAAATCTACAATATCAGTGCAGGCACTTATAATATTTTTCGCCTTGGTTTTATAAAAACCACAGGATTTTATAAGCTCCATAAGCTCGTCTATATCGGCATTCTTAAAATCCTCGCAGGTTTTATACCTTTCAAACAGCTTAGGCGTAACAATATTTACCCTTGCGTCGGTACATTGTGCCGAAAGCATTACGGCTATTAATAATTCGTGCGGCTCGTTATAATCAAGTGAGCATTTTGCATCTTTATATACAACATCAAATATTTTTTGTATTTCAAGTACCTTTTGTTTTCTTGTCATTTGCTCCTACCTTTCAATGTTTCTTATAAAAAATCGTGACGGCGTTTGGTATTGGTTTTTAAAAATCGGTAGCAATTTATTGCGTGATTTTTAAAAACCAATACCAAAAAAGCCGTCGTGATTTTATAAAACCAATTTCAAAAAGTCCATCGTGATTTTAAATTACTGTAACTTAGATACCTTTATTCCTTTTTGCCTTAAGGCACACACAAACTGTGCCGAAAGCATAACAGCATCCTTTTTAAGCATTTCCTCTGTTACAGAGCTATTATTCACTTTAGTATATTCTGTGCACAAATCAAGCACTGCTTTGCCTTGTACATCGTTTCCGTTTTCGTCAACCACGCACACAAACTCTGCATCGCCGTCATAAGCAAGCCCGAAATCGCAGTTATTTTCAATTACATATTTTTTAAGTGCCTCGGTATTGTTAAATCCGCAGTCGGCACTGATATTAATGCCGTTTGGACGGTTGTTTATAATGGTTACATTTGCATCAAGCTCTCTGAAAAGAAGCTTTGCGCACTGATAGGATGCACCATTACCACAGTCTATTGCCATTTTATAACCGCAAAAATCGTCTTTTGTATTATCCTTTATATAGTCTACATAGTCCCTTACTCCCATATCGTGACGGGATACTTTACCAAGCAGTGCACCTACGGGCAATGCATCAAATGTTTTATTTAATCTTAAAAAGTCCTCTATTTCGTGTTCTAAAGCGGTGTCAATATAATTACCCTCTGCATTTAAAAATTTTATGCCGTTATACTCTATAGGCTCGTCAGTTGCAGTAATTATAATGCCTGCATCCATACCATATTTTTTAACAAGATAGGAAAGTGCCGGAGTTGGCATAATACCTGCAATATGCACATGAACTCCAAGAGAGCATAAAGCCGATGTAATTGCCGACTCTATCATATCTCCCGAAATTCTTGTATCCTTACCCACAAGTATTTTAAGGTCTGACGGGTTGCCTTTACCTATAACACAGGCAGATGCCACAGCAATTTCAAACACCGATTTTGGTGTAAGTTCAACATTTGCAACGCCTTTTATTAAATTATCGTAAAACATTTTTTTCATATTATATCGCCTCACTATTCTGCGTCGGTCTCCTTATTCTCTGCAACCGTATACGATACCTCAAATACATCGTCCATTGCACCATCGTCAGCAGTATAAACATTTTCAGGTAGGCTATCGGGGTTAAGATATGCCTTAACAGTACCGCTTTTAAAAAGCTCGGAAACATCAATTTTTTGTGTTTCAATTTCTGTAATATCCAAAAGGTCGTCCGCTCTGCCTTTTATTAAAACATTTTCAGGTTTAACGGATTTCACAGTCACCTTATTGCCCTCACTATTTTTTGTATCCGATAAAACAACCTTTAATTTAACGGATTTTGTACTTAAAACAGGGAAATTAATATCGGCATAATCTACATTTCTGCTTAATCTGTCATCTGTAATTTCCTCGTTATCGGAATTATAAAGCTTTATTTTATACAAGCCCTTAATATCCTCGGATATATCGGTTAAATCAACGGTAATTGATGCCTTTTTAATTTTAGACAGTACTGAGTGCGGACCTGTAATTTTTATTTCCGTCGGCGACATCTGTGTTTCGCCGAGAACATAACCATCTTTAACAGTACCGGTTGTATCAATATTTATCGGTACTCCTTTTGTTACAACCTCATCTATACTTACAGAAAGATTATATGGCGTTTTTTGAAGCACCTCAACGCCGTCGGTTGAAAAATTTACACTGATAGGTAAGCTGTAATCGCCTGCACTTTTTACATCGTTCATATTAACCGTGCAGGTTATTTTGCTGAGTTTTGCAGATGAAATTGCTGTTCGTCTGCCTCGTATTTTAACATCCACCTTATCGTCTGCCTGTTCAAGTACAATAAGCTTGCCGTTTTTGAAGTCCTCAGACTGATTTATAAAATTAATGGGCAAATCCCTCAGCCATACCTCGTGCATAGGATTCTTTTCGTAAACTACATATATCCATATAAAAGCGGCTATAAGTACAGATATAATCATTAAAAAATAATCTGATTTTAATATCCTGTTCATTATTTTTTCACCACCCATTTAATTATTTTTATATCCTTGGTCTTACCCTCACCCGAAAAATCTGTCATAGCCTCATCCATAAGCTCACCCAGCTTTTGAACCGTAAGACCGCGAGTGATTTCGCCATTGCTTGCTACGGATATTTTACCCGTTTCCTCCGATACAACAATAGCCATACAATCGGTTATTTCCGATATACCGATTGCCGCTCTGTGGCGTGTGCCAAGCTCTTTTGAAAATGTATTTTTCTGTGTTAAAGGCAAAAAGCAGGCTGATGCCTTGATTTTATTATCACCTATAATTGTTGCACCGTCGTGAAGCGGTGTGTTCGACATAAAAATATTTATTAAAAGCTGTGCCGATACATCTGCATTTATCTCTGTACCCGAAATCATAACATCGCCAAGCTTTGTATTGCGCTCCATAAGAATAAGTGCACCTATTTTATGGTCTGCCATATATTCAACAGCCTCGCATACTTTCGGTGTTATGCTTTTTGCCTCGTATTCACCCGCAAACATACGGCTGAATGTATTTGAGCCAACCTTTTCAAGCACTCGCCTTAATTCGGGCTGAAATACAACTACTATTGCAAAAAGACCTACCTGCATGGTATTTGCAAGTATGTAGCTTGTGGCATTGAGCTGTATCCACCCTGCAAGCTGTGTTATTACTACAAGTATTATTACACCCTTAATAAGCTGTGCCGCACGGGTTTCTTTTACAAGCTTTACACATTTATATATAGCAAAAGCCACTATCGCTATATCAAACAAATCCCGTATTCTGAGCATTTTTATGTTTTCTGCTATTATCTGTATGATATTACCCAATTTTT
>JAZSPJ010000108.1:0-10670 GCA_045537365.1 Clostridia bacterium | reverse complement strand
AATTTAAGCTCCGATTATTATGATTTTGAGGATACACCCAATAAAGATGCAATTGAATTGCTTGCAAGGTATTCAATTGTATCAACTCTTTGTACTTTGCCGTATATTAACAGAGCAGAGATTTTAATTGACGGTGCACCGCTAATAAACTCTGCAGGTAAAGCTGTAGGTGCAATAAGTATAAATGACATCATAAACGGCGATAATGCCGAGGCTGGAAAGGCACAAAAATTTGTTACCTTGTATTTTGCATCTAAAGCGGGCGAAACATTAGTTACAGAGCGCAGGCGCACCGATATTACCGATTCCAACCTCGAAACAAGGATTGTCTGGGAGCTTATAGCGGGTTCTAAATCGCAAAATACCATAAACCTTATACCGTCCGATACCAAGGTGTTGAGCGTTGAAACCAAAGAGGGTATATGCTTTGTTAATTTAAGTGCCGATTTTATAAAAAAATATTCAGGCGGCAGCGGGGGAGTGATTCTTTGCATTTATTCCGTTGTAAACTCATTAACAGAGCTTGACGGCATTGATAAGGTACAGTTCTTAATAGAGGGTGCAAAAGCAGAGCTTTTTGGCGAGTTTTTATTCTCCGAGCCTTTTGAGCGTGATGTAACTTTAATAGAAGGATAATTTTATATGGAACTTTACGGCAGATTAAAAAAAATAGCAGAGCTGACTTCGGGCACAACCGTTTTGGCTGATGTGGGGTGCGATCATGGCTATATACCCATATACTGTATACAAAAAGGCTTTTGCAAATATGCAATTGCTATGGATATAAACCCCGGACCTCTTGACAGATGCACTAAAAATATTGTAAAATACAAGCTTGAGGATTGTATCGAAGCAAGGCTTTCTGACGGTATAGAAAAGCTTAAAGAGGGCGAGGCGGATACAATAGTAATTGCAGGAATGGGCGGATTGCTTATAAGAGATATTTTAAGTAACAGTCTTAAAAATATTAAAACCGGCACGGATTTCATACTTCAACCAATGCTTGCACCTTTTGAACTTAAGGAATATCTTTATGAAAATGCATTTTTAATTGAAAATGAATATGTAGTTCAAGAGGATAATAAGTTTTATAACATTATTAAGGCTAAAAAGGCTGATTTCAAAAGCGATTACACGTATTGCGACTTACTTGTGGGCAAAAACTTAAAAGAGAACAGTGCCGATGTTTTTGATGATTTTATAAAGTATAAAATATCAGTTGCACAAAAAATAAAAAAAGGACTTGAAAACAGTAAAAATTGTGATACTGCACAGCTTGAAAACATAAATAAACAGCTCAAAGTATTTAATGAGGTGATTGGATAGTGGATAGTAATATTTATACAGTTAAGGATATTGCGGAGCTTATTGAAGCTTTTGCGCCTAAACAGTACGCAATGCAAAGGGATAATGTAGGACTGCTCACAGGCGATGAAAATACGAAAATTACTACCGTGCTTGTTTGCTGTGATGTTGATACTTTTGTGGTAAATGAGGCAATAAAAGAGGGAGCAGAGCTCATAATATCCCACCACCCGATGATGTTTAACCCGATTAACAGATTAACGGAGAGCACACCGCAGGAAAAAGCCCTTCGTATGCTTATTAAAAACGATATTTCGCACTATGCAAGCCATACAAATTTAGATGTTGTAAGAGGAGGCCTGTGCGATTATATGGCAAATCTTTTAAACCTTACAAACACAACGGTTTGCGAGCCTGTGTGTGAGGAAAACGGTATTTGTCACGGTTATGGCAGACTTTGCGAATTACCGCAATCCGAAACTATGGAAAGCATTTTAAATAAATGCAAAACTGCTTTTAACTGTGACGGCTTGCGCTATACGGGTAATTTAAACGATTTGGTTAAAACCGTTGCCGTAAATACGGGCGGAGGCTCATCCTTGGTTGATTATTGTATAGAAAATAATGTTGATTTGCTAATAACAGGCGATTTAAAATATAATCAATTCAGAGATGCTTATGAAAACGGCGTAAATATAATAGATATTACGCATTTTGACAGTGAAAAGATTGTAATGGAATTTTATGAAAAGTTTTTCAGTAAGAATTTTGAAGGGATAAAGCTTGTAAAATCCAAAGCTAATATTCCGATTGTAAAGACTTTTGTATAACCATTACGGGCGATTTACGAATCACCCCTACAATGTTAATTTGATTTTGTCAGCGTAGGGGCGATTCACGAATCGCCCGCTAGGATTATAAAAAATTTAGTTAATAACCGAGTTGCCCAGACAATCGCGGGGGCGGAATTTTTAAAAAGTTTCGTCAATGAGGAAAGTCCGAGCATCACAGGGCAGAGTGCCTGGTAACTCCAGGTGAAGGTGACTTTAAGGAAAGTGCAACAGAAAAAAACCGCCGTAATTTTTGCGGTAAGGATGAAAAGGTGAGGTAAGAGCTCACCGGTACCCGGGAGATCGGGTAGCCGTGTAAACCCCACTCGATGCAACTCTGACAGAAAATTAAGCCTGCCCGGCATTTTCGAAAAGAGGCTGGAGGTATACAGAAATGTATACCGTAGATAGATGATTGTCTAATACAGAACTCGGCTTACAGAGCAACTCGGTTTATTATAAAAAATTAATGATGCAGAATAATGTATATAGAATTATTCTGCATTTTATATTTGAATCTGTGATAACTAAAATGTTATAAAAATGTTTATACATTCCACCTCGGCTATAGTTGGAATGATTTTGAACTAATACACATCAGACATATAGCAAAAAATCCGCCTAACTGGCGGATTTTTTTAGTATGTAGCAACACTTTGAAACAGAGCGCAAAAAAAGTGCATCAACAAAAGCCGATGCACCGAAAAATGCATAACTCTGTTTGTTGTCGCACAAATTCTCACACATATAGGATAAGCATGGAAATTAGAGCATGCATTTTTACCAAAAATAAAGATAAAAATACATACTTACCCAATATGTAATATTAGAATTTATACGACATACATATAATACCATATTTTATGGGAATAGTCAATATAATTAATTATATATTATATTTTAGTTTAAACTTTATACGACAGAAAAATTTATAGTAATTGTATTTAATTACGAGCGCAAAAAGTCCGCATAACGAGATTTAAACGATAAAAAACAATGGAGCAAATGCAAAAGCGAGGAAGCAATAAGCTTGCACGATTTTGCAAATTTGCGAAACGGTTTTTGCGTTTAATGTGAAGTGTGGCGGAGAGGTGGGGGTGTAGGGGCGGCGGTAAGCCCCTACATAAATAAAAAGGCTTCAAAGAGTTACTTCAAAGTAAAATTAAACACTAAAATCAAAAAACTTGCCTACTGAAAGTAAGCAAGTTTTTTGTTGTAATAAATTAATTGTTTTCGGTTGTTTCAGTATTTTCTGCCTGTTCAGGCTGTTCAATGCTTTCAATAACATCCTCATTCATTTTACCTGAATAAATTGCTTCAAATTCTGCGCCGTCAAGCTTTTCTTTTTCCATAAGCGCTCTTGTTACAAGCTCTAATTTATCCTCGGCATCCTGAAGCATTTTAATACATTTTGCGTAGGATGTATCTATAATATTTCTTACCTCGTCGTCAATTTCCGATGCAAGCTTTTCGCTTAAGCCCTTATTTTGTACAAAATCTCTGCCGATGAATACTTCATCGTGTTCACTGCCAAGATTAATAGGACCTAAATTATCGCTCATACCGAATTTTGTAACCATCTGACGGGCAATTTTTGTTGCTCTTTCAATATCGTTGGATGCGCCTGTGCTTATATCGTCTAATTTAATTTTTTCAGCCGCTCTGCCGCCTAGTAATACCAAGATACTGTCAAGCATTTCACCCTTAGTATGATAATACTTATCCTCTGCAGGTAAGCTCATAGTATAACCGCCAGCTCTGCCTCTTGGTATAATGGAAATCTGATGAACAGGGTCCTGACTCGGTAAAAGTCTTGTAATAATTGCATGACCTGCCTCGTGATATGCTGTAAGTGTTTTTTCTTTCTCGTTCATATTGCGGGTTTTCTTTTCAGTACCGACTGTAACCTTAATCATAGCATCCTCAATTTCAGGCATATTGATTTCGGTCTTGTTCTTTCGTGCCGCAAGAAGTGCCGCCTCATTTAAAAGGTTGGCAAGGTCTGCACCTGTGAAGCCGACTGTTGTTTTTGCAATTACCGATAAATCTACATCTTTTCCAAGCGGTTTTTTGCGTGAATGTACCTTAAGTATTGCTTCTCTTGCAATCAGGTCGGGCACATCTACAACCACCTGACGGTCAAATCTGCCCGGTCGGAGCAGGGCTGTATCTAAAATGTCAGGTCTGTTTGTTGCCGCAATTACTATAACACCCTGATTGTGTGTAAAGCCGTCCATCTCAACCAAAAGCTGGTTTAAGGTTTGCTCTCTTTCATCGTGTCCGCCGCCGAGACCTGCTCCTCTTTGTCTGCCTACAGCATCAATCTCGTCTATAAATATAATGCTCGGTGATGCTTTTTTTGCCTGCTCAAATAAATCTCTTACCCTCGATGCACCGACACCTACAAACATTTCAACAAAGTCTGAACCGCTTATGGAGAAAAACGGAACTCCTGCTTCGCCCGCAACTGCACGGGCCAAAAGAGTTTTACCTGTTCCCGGAGGTCCTACAAGAAGCACGCCTCTTGGTATTTTAGCACCAAGCTTTGTGAACTTTTGCGGGTCTTTTAAAAACTCAACTATTTCCTCTAATTCGCCTTTTTCAACATCAGCGCCTGCCACATCATCAAATGTAACCTTGTCGCCGTTATTTACAAGTATTTTTGCAGTGCTTTTGCCAAAGTTCATAGCACCTTTACCGCCGTTAGACTGGCGTATAAAGAATATCCAGAAGCCTATAAATACAAGCATAAGTAAAAGTGATGGCAAAAGTGACAGCCACCAGGGCGCTGTTGCAGGCTCAGGTGTGGTGTATTTTAATTTTTTTGCATCCATCTGTGCCTCAATTTCGTCGCCAGCATGGTAGTAAAGTATACTTTGGCTTGGTATGTGGCAGGTATAGGTTTTACCGTCCTTTAGTTTTACACTAGCATTGTTGTTTACAATCTCAAGGTCGGTTACCTTTTCAGCTTTAATACTTGCTATAAGCTCGCCGAACTCAAGCTTGTCGGGAGCTGGGCTGTAATTTATAAGAAAATATATTCCAAAAATTACTGCAAGCAATATAGCATAAAAGCCTGCACCTTTTATGTATTTTTTCATTTAAAAAATCATTCCTTCCGTGTTAAAAATTGTGTTATAATTTTTTAGCTGTATATATGCTCTTTTAATACTCCGATGTAAGGCAGGTTTCTGTATAGCTGTGCATAGTCCAGACCGTAGCCTACAATAAAGTAATCATTTTCCATAGTGAAGCCGTAATAATCAGCTTTTACATCATTTATTCGTCTGCGGGGCTTATCAATAAAAGCACAGCACTTAAGAGATTTAGGGTTTTTAATCTTTAAGTAATCTATAAGCTTTTCCATAGTGTAGCCTGTATCTAAAATATCCTCAACAATAATTACATTTTTACCCTCAATATCCACAGTTAAATCCTTTTTAACCTTAAAATCTCCTGATGTATTTGTAGAATTTCCATAAGTTGATACCTGCATAAAATCAATTTCACAATCGGTATTAATGTGTTTTAACAGGTCGGATGTAAACATAAAAGCGCCGTTTAAAATTGAAATGAAAAATATTTTTTCACCCTTATAGTCGGCTGTAATTTTATCACCGATTTCTTTTACCTTATTTTCTATATCCTCTTTAGAATACAGAATTTTTTCGCAAACCTCATCAAAATAGCTGTTACTCATTTGTGCCTCCCAATGTTATCTTAAGTATTTTTTCGGTATCTTTATTTATTTTAAAATCCTCTGCAACGCGGTAGGGGATAACAGCTCCGATTTTGCCGTTTATTTCGGCAATAGGAACTAAATCCCTGTACACTGCTGGAATTTTAAGCTCACATAAAAACTGCTTTAATTTTTTTGTACCGCCCATGCCTGATGGCTTAAATCTGTCGCCCTCCAAACGGGTTCGTATTTTAACAGTATCTGTATTATCGCAGTTTATATAAACTGTATTTTTAGCATTTTTTTGCATTATAAAACTATTATAGTCTGTCATTTCAAGAATTATACTGTTTAAGCTAAATTCAATCCGAGTTTTTTTAAAGTTATCTATGTGGAATATATGCTCAATTTTTTCGTTTTGTGTTGAATTTTTACTCAAAATAACAGAATTTGCACCGATATGCGCAACAACACCCCTGCTAAGTGCAAGCTGTGCGCCTGTGTTGCTTAGATTACTTATAATTATATCTATATGTTTTTTTTCAATATCAAGCCTTGTACCCGAAAGATTAGATAATGCATTTAAAATAACTCTGCGTTTTATTGATTTTTCTAAGTCTTTCAGCTTGAATTTATCTATCTCAACATCGCCGTTTGAGTTGATTATAAAAATATTATTGTATAAATTTGCAGTGTTTTCCAAAAACTCGTCATCATCGCATAGGCTCTCTAAGTTTGAATATACTGTTGATATAAACGACGGGTTAAGCTTTTCAAACTGCGGTATTATAAGGTTTCGGACACAGTTTCTTGTATAATCACAAGTAAGGTTTGTGCTGTCGGTTACGAAACTTAAATCATTTTCATTTAAAAACCTTTCAATATCTGCCCGCTCTGTTGCAATTAAGGGGCGTATTATATTGCCCGATTTTGGCATAATTCCCTTTAATCCGTTAAGTGCCGAGCCTCGCGCAAGCTTAATCAGTACTGTTTCAACACTGTCGTTTTTATTATGTGCAACGGCTATTTTATCAAAGCCTTTTTGTAAGAGTACCTCGTTAAACTTTTTATACCTTATTTCTCTGCCTGCAAGCTCCTCGCTTATATGATGCTCGCTTGAGTACTTTGGTACATCTATTTTAAAGTTTAAAAACTCAATACCAAGCTTTTTTGCAGTATCTCGTGAAAATACTTCGTCACGCTCTGCCTCCGGGCCTCTTATTAAGTGGTTTATATGAACGGCGCAAATTTTCAAATTATACTTATCCTTAAAATTTGCAAGTACCTTTAAAAGCGCAACGGAATCCGCTCCGCCCGATAAGCCCACTACAACACCGTCGCCAAAATCAAGCATATTATATTTAGTTATTGTTTTTTCGGCTTTTGCCATAAATGACTTTGTAAACTCATACATATTATCAGCCCTGTCTGTGTCCTAAATCAATATCCATAAATTTTGTAAACTCGCCGCGCCAGCCTATTTCTACCGTACCTGTACTGCCGTTACGGTATTTAGCTACGATACATTCAGCAATGTTTTTCTTTTCCGAGTCTTTATTGTAATACTCGTCTCTGTATAAAAACATTACAATGTCAGCATCCTGCTCAATTGAGCCGGAATCTCTTAAATCGCTCAGAATAGGGCGGTGGTCTGTTCTTGTTTCCGATGCACGGGATAACTGTGAAAGTGTAATTACAGGAACATCCAGCTCTTTCGCGAGTATTTTTAAAAGCCTGCTGTTTTCTGCAACCTCGTTTTGCCTGCTTTCACGGTTATTACCCATAATAAGCTGAAGGTAGTCGATAACTATAAGCCCAAGTCGGTTTTGCATTTTTAACCTTCTGCATTTTGCCTTGATTTCGGAAACTGTGATGCCTGCAGTATCATCTATGTAAATAGGGGCTTTCGAAAGCTTATTAATGGTTGATGCAAGAGTTCTCATATCGTCGTTATTAACATTTGCCGTTTTTAGCTTTTCGGCAGGTATAAGTGCCTCCGACGAAAGTATTCTGTTTGCAAGCTGGTTTTTGCTCATTTCCAGACTGAAAATCGCAACAGGAATATTGTACTTGACCGCCGCATTTGTTGCAATATTAAGTGCAAATGCTGTTTTACCCATTGCAGGTCTTGCCGCAAGGAGCACCAAATCCGATGGCTGAAAGCCCGTTACCTGACGGTCTAGGCTTTTAAAACCCGACGGCACGCCTATCAGCTTGTCCTTATTCTGCATCATATCCTCTAAGCGCGATAAGTTATCTGCAAGCACCTCTTTAATATGCGTCATATCCGATGTGTTTTTGTTTGAAACTACATTGTTTATTTTATTTTCTGCATTGCTTAAAATTATGTTAATATCATCGCTCGAATTATAGCAGGCATCGGTAATGTCCGTTGTACTGCGTATAAGGCGGCGCAGTACCGCCTTATCCTCAACTATTTTTAAGTGATATTTTAAGTTCGATGTTGTATTTACCATTAAGGCAATCTGTGTTAAATATTCTGTACCGCCCGCACTGTCAAAATCACCCTCAAGCTCGGCTGTTAAGGTTACAAAATCTATTGGTTCGGCTTTGTTTGACAAGCTTACCATAGCATTATATATGAGCTTATGGGGTGCTAAGTAAAAATCGTCGGGCTTCAGCACACTTATTATATCTGCAAGGCACTCGTTATCAAATAAAACTGCGCCAAGCACATATTGCTCTGCCTCTATATTGCAGGGCATACTCCTTACTACATCGTTTGCCATTTTAAGGCTCCTTTCAATTATTCGCTTATAACCTCAACCTTTATCTCACCTGTAATGTTAGGGTAGAGCTTAACGGTTACGTTGGTTGTACCGGCGGATTTTATGCCGTCGGGTAATACGATTTTTTTCTTATCAATATCAATGTTGTGCTGTTTTTTTAGTTCCTCAGCTATTTCTTTTCCTGTTACTTTACCGAAAAGCTTTCCGCCTTCTCCTGCTTTTGCTTTTAAGGTTACTTTAATTTTAGCAAGAGCCTCTTTCAATTCATTTGCGTGCTCAATCTCTTTTTCTCTTTTATAATTTTCGGAATCCTTTTTGCCTTTTAAATCATTAAGGTTTGCATTTGTAGCTTCAATTGCATAACCCTTTGGTATAAGAAAGTTTTTTGCATAGCCGTCGCTTATATTCTTAGTTTCGCCGGCTTTGCCCTGACCTTTTAAATCTTTTACAAATATAACCTGCATTTTAAAAATCCTCCTGTATTTAAAATAAAATTATTTAGCTGATTGTAATAAATACTCGTCTATTGCCGCACGAAGCACCGTTTCAACCCGTTCAGGCTCAACATCGGTAAGCTGTGCACCTGCAATAGTCATGTGACCGCCTCCGCCAAGCTTTTCCATAATAACCTGCACATTTATATCGCCAAGACTGCGGGCACTAATAACCACATTTCCATCACCCATGTCACACAAAACAAAAGCACTTGTAATATCGCTTATGTTTAAAAGCTCATCGGTTGCCTGGGCAACTATTGTTTGCATATCACTGTCACACTTTGCACAGGCTGCAATTGCAATTGTGCGTTTATAAATCTGTGCATTATCAATAATAGCCCACCGTTTTTGCAGAGCGCTTGCATCTGTCTGAAACAGCCTTTTAACGGCAACAGTATCAACACCTACACGCCTTAAAAACGATGCTGCTTCAAAAGTACGAACGCCTGTTTTAAATGTAAATGCCTTTGTATCCATATAAATTCCTGCATAAAGTGCCTCTGCCTCAACCTGCTTTAAGTTTACGTCGTTTGACATATACTGAAGCACCTCTGTTACAAGCTCGCTTGTAGATGATGCATAAGGCTCGTGATATATAAGAAGCTGGTTTTGAATAAAATCTGTGCTTCTGCGGTGATGGTCAATAATTACAATGTTTTTTGTAATTTCAAGCAGTTCCGGAGCTTCAACAAGCGAAACCTTATGTGTGTCTACAATAAATAAGAGTGATTTTTTGTTAACACTTTCAATTGCTTCACTGTGTGTTATAAAAATTTGCTTTAAGCTGTCGTCAAGCTTTGAATAATATCTTTCTACAGTCTGGTTGGAGCGGTCTATAATAATATTTAAGCTTTTGCCCATATTCTGAACTGCTCTGTATAGACCCATTGCAGCGCCCATAACATCAATATCAGCTCTTTTGTGACCCATAACATAAATATCGTCATACTCGTTTATAAGCTCTCGAATTGCGTGGGCTATAACCCTTGCTTTAACTCTTATGTGCTTTTCAATTTCCTTACTCTGACCGCCATAAAAATCAAATCTGTCGTTGGTTTTAACTACCACCTGGTCACCGCCTCGGCCAAGTGCCATATCAAGAGCAGAAAAGCAATGCTCGTCATTTGCTGCAAAATTTTCGCCGTCAAGACCTATACCCAAACTCAAGGTGGCAGGTATTTTATTGCCAAGGTCTATTTCGCGCACACTGTCAAGCACTGAAAACTTATTTTCTATATAGGTTTTTAAAAGACTTTTTTGAAAATAGAAAAAATATTTATCTTTATCATATTTTTTTAATATACCGTTAGAGTCATTTGCAAAATCCAAAATCTTTTCCTCAATGGCAGATTGCAGTTTCGACCTTTCTGTAAGCGGTGTTTCCTGCATAAGGTCGTCAAAGTTATCTATAAGTATAATACAGCTTACAAAAGCTTCATCGTTATGCTTTGCTTTAAGCACCTCAAGCTCTGTTTTATCAAGCCAGTAAAGGGTTATAAAATAACCGCCTGTATTATCTAAGCTGTCGGGGCTTGCCGAGCCGAAAATATGATAGTATTTTGTGCCATGCTTAATATCGCATGTTATTTTACCGTCTTTTCCGCTAATT
>JAZSPJ010000058.1:0-19123 GCA_045537365.1 Clostridia bacterium | reverse complement strand
ATCTTTACAAATGATCCTGCATATTGGAACAGCTTGCTATATACATTTTTGATTGTATTTTGTACAATTATAATTCAGCTTCCGCTGGCACTTATGGTTGCAATATTACTGAATTCTAAATTTATAAAAGGAAAAACATTTTTCAGGACAGTATTCTATATGCCAAATATTATAAGTACAGCAATTGTAGCTTTAATATTTTCCTTTGTATTTTCATCGTTTGACGGCATAGCAAATAATATATTGGAATTTTTCCGTATTATAGATGAGCCGGTCAATTGGTTTTCAACAACATTGGGAGCTACTGTTGTTATTGTGCTTGTTTCTATATGGCAGGGATTTGGTGTTAATATGTTGTTTTTCTTGTCAGGTCTTGTAAGTATACCAAAAGAGCTGTTTGAGGCAGCAGAGGTTGATGGGGCAAATGGATGGCAGAAGTTTAAAAATGTTACTTTGCCTATGCTCAAACCTATGACACAGATTATATGTATGCTGTCGATAACCTCCGGTCTTAAAAGCTCTGACCTTATGTTGGTTTTAACAAACGGAGCACCGGCAGGCAGTACTGAGGTTGTTATGACTTATGTATTCAAGAAATTTTTTACTTATGATACAATGTCAACAATTCCGCAGGTAGGCTATGCGGCTGCATTGGGATTGGTAACATCAATTATTGTCGGAATAATTACAATAATATACTTGCGATTTACAAGAAAAATGGATAAATCGGTATATTGATAAGGTGGGGGATGAATATATGAACATAAAAAAATATTTGGGACAGACATTTGCTTACATATTTCTTATAATTTTGTTTGTGTTAGTTATCTTCCCGCTTGTATGCACATTTTTGTCATCATTTAAAACTAATTTTGAAATACTTAAAAATCCCGGTTCGATTATACCGAAAACCTTTACATTTGAAAACTATGTAAAGGCATGGGAAATTGCAGATTTTAAAACACATACCTTTAACAGTGTATATATGTCATTTTTTATAGTTTTGGGCACTCTTTTGTTTTCATCAATGTCAGGATACACCTTTGCCAGAGCTGAATTTAAAGGCAAAAACTTAATTTTTGGTATGTTTTTATCTACAATGTTTATATGTGTTGGTACAATTACAATTTACCCACAGCTTCAGATTGCAAAGCTTTTGCATATTAACAACAGCTTGTGGGGCGTAATACTAATTATTGTATTAAGCGGAAATGTAACTAATATCTTTTTGGTGCGTAACTATGTTCTTGGATTGGATCCGGGTATAGAGGAGGCGGCTGAAATAGATGGATGCGATTTTATTCAGCGATTTTTCAGAATAGTTTTACCTCTATTAAAACCGATTATAGCAACCATTGGAATACTTTCATTTCAGGCGGCATGGAACTCGTATCTATTACCTATGGTATTTACTTTAAGCAATCCTAAAAATGCACCGCTTGTTGTTGGAATAGTTGCTCTTAAAGGAAGCGGTCAGGGAGCGGCATCATGGAATTTAATGCTTGCAGGAACAGTAATCAGTATTGTACCTATGCTTGTAGTATATCTTATATTTAACAGATACTTTATTGAAGGACTTACAGCAGGAGGTGTAAAGGGTTAATGAAAAAATATATAAAAATGCTGACAGCATTTTTAATAATTTTTGCTCAGTTAACGGTATTTGTTCCGGCTTTTGCTGATGAGCATATATTTACAGCCAAGAAATCTACTGCAAAAGCTGAAAATGCAGGAGATGTTGTAGAGTGTATAATTACAACAGAGAATAATTCAATATATTCTTATCGTGCACAAATAGTTTATGATGCAGAAATTTTTGAATTTGAAAGCGCAGAGCCGGTATATATTCAAGGCGAGGGAGAGCTTATAAAATATTACGGTGAAATCCCGGAGTCACCTATGAATGTTCCTGGCAGTCTTGTATATAAAAAAGATGGTAAAGAGACCGGCTTTTATGCCGAGGATAATATAGAAGGTATATATCGTACAATTTCAACAAGACTTGGTCATGAGCCAAGAGGCGATGGAAATGTGATTTTAAATATTAAACTTAAGGCAAAAAAGTCGGGCAACTGCTTTATATATCTTATGGATGAGCAGACAGCAGTAAGAAACGATGACGGTACGGTTACCTATGACAAGGTTGATACTTCTTTAACAGTTAAATCCGGTGCAAATGAAGTTGTTGCAACTTTGATAAATGATATGAAAGAAATTGCTTATCCCTGGAGAACAACAGATGCGGTATTTCAGGAAACTCAAGTCAAAAACACGGTGGAAAACAAACAACTTACAGGCAAGCATTATGAGTTCAGCTATGTAAGCGATGATGCACAGTTTTCGGTTAAAGAAGATGGAACAATTATAGGAAGTCTGGCTTATGATAAGACCGGCAATTATCCGCCTGTTGTTGCAAGAATTACTGCAACGGGTGAATACAAAAGGCTTAACAGGGTTTCTTGGGATTTTCAAAACAAAATACTTACTTTTGCAATTGATGATTTTGGAAAATATGTTGTAGCTGATAATGTATACACTATTTTAGATTGCGCAGAAGGAAGCGATGTTTACAATGCGGTTTGGTATCTTAAATCAATTGGTGTTGTGGATGAGGCATCTGAAAGCTTTGCTCCTGACAGAGCAATTACAAGGGCTGAATTTGTGAAAATGCTTGTTTGTTGCTTAGGTGAGGCGGATAATGGAGCTATATGCTGGTTTAAGGATGTGGATATGTCACAGTGGTATTTTAAATTTATAGCAACAGCCGCAGAGAAAGGTATAATCACCGATGATGGCGCTTACTTCAGACCGGAAGAAATAATAAACGCTGCAGAGGCAAAAGAAATGCTTCAAAGAGCTTCCGATATTATTAATGGAAGCGGAGAAATTACAATTAATTCATTAAACAATAAATTAAGTCGTGGCGAAGCGGCTATTGCAATCCAAAATATGCTTTGGATTAAATTAAGATAAGGGGGTAATAACAATGAAAAAACTTGCTTTATTTTTTGCTTTAATTATGACCTTATCCGTTTTAAGCCCTTCAGCGTATGCAGAAGAATGGGAGTCTGTAAATCTTGCTAAAGAAGATGTATTAGATCGTGGTTTAATTGGAGGCGAAGGCTGTCAGCATACTAATGTAATAGAAATATCACAAGCCAATCCTATGCACATGATGGCAGGTACAGATGTTGGCGGTTTGTTCCGCAGCTATGATGAAGGTGAAACATGGGAAGAGTGCAATTATGGTTTTAAAACAAGGGGTGTTAACGACATAGAATTTGACCCTAAAAACGAAAATCATGTTATTGTTTTTCATAGTAATGGACAAGGAACAAATTTTTGTGGAATTTATGTAACTACAGATGGCGGTGATAATTGGATACAGGCATTGCAAATGCCCGCAGGCTCATCTGTTGATTCTCGTGACCAGTTAGTGTTTGATCCTACATCTTATGATGAGAAAAAGGGTATGTGTATGGTAGGCTACTATACAACGCCTAATGATGCAAGAGCCAGAATAGATAATTTTGAGAATTCAATGTATAAAACTGTAGATGGCGGTTTTAGCTGGGAAAGAATTGAAAACAGTGAAATGCTGTGGGATTCGGATTTGGAAGTATCTGATATTGGCGAGCTGTATGTCGGCGGACAGGGCGGATTTTATATAAGCTCGGATCAGGGAAAAACCTTTGAAAAAACTTTTGACGGTTGGGTTTTAAGTGTAGATTATATCTCGGCAAGACCAAATAATGTATATATGTCAACCTGGGATGAGATTTATATATCAACAGATTGCGGAAGAACCTTTGAACCCATAGATGCTAATCCAAAACCGCCAAAATATGCATTGGAGCCTACTGAACCTGTTCGTTTTATGGGCTATAGATATTTTAATGTAAGTCCTGTAAATCCAAATAATATGGTTATTTGCACAGGTCTTGCAGAGTATAACTGGCAACGCTGGTATTCAAGAGATGGCGGAAAAAGCTGGTATAGAGGCGGTGTTGATTATTTAACGGATGTTCACTATTCAACACGAAATGCTCATAACAGATGGTCTTATCTTGATGAAAACACCGTCTTTTCATCAGGAGGTGACTGGTTTACAAAATCAACTAACGGCGGTCAGACATACCGTAACGCAAGTCAGGGCATAAGTGTGTTTATGGCATACAGTATGTCAATAAATCATAACAATCCTGATTTGATGTTTTTGGCAGGTCAGGATTATGGTTCATTTTCAAGCCATGATGGCGGCAATTCGTGGACTTGGTCTGATGCGCTTTTAATGCGTGGTGGAAATGTATGCGATGGTTGGATTGTAGATGATGAATTAGCTTTTGCTATCGGGCCTAAGGGCGAGACTGATGCACAATACTTTAAAAGTAAGCATGTAGATAAACCTCTTACACTTCGAATAGCAAGAGGATATCATTATATGCAGTTCAATGATGTTGTGGAAACTGATCCTGAAACCTATTTTTGCTATCAGTCGGCGAATAATACAGATGTTCTATTCGCAGGAGTGTTAAGAAGTGAGGACAGAGGTGCAACATGGACAAAAATGACAGGCTGTCGTGGAGTGCTTGCCCATAATTTCGATCCTGACGGACAAAAAGAATTGTACGGAATAGGTGAAAATGAGTGTACAATTGTTGTGTCGTACGATGAAGGAAAAAGTTGGAATGCAATAAAAACTCTTGATTTTGAAATCGACTCAATGGCATACGACTGGAAAAACGGATATGTATACGCAACAAAATTTGATTTGGCACAATTGCATCGTGTTGATGTTAAAACAAAACAGTCGGTGGATGTTGGTGTCAATGTACATGATGGCGTTATAGGTAAGGAAATATGGGATGTTGCGGTTGATCCTGTAGAACCGAATATTGTATATATTGCAGGTCCTCATAACTATATAAATAATACAGCATCTGTACAGCGCTCAATGGACTGCGCAGAGAGCTTTGAAATAATAACAAAGTTAGATCCTCGTTCTGTAATCAAAGAGGGTGCAGAAGGACCGTCAGAGTCAAATGCAGTTGTTATACATCCTGTAACACGAGAAGCATGGGTTACAACAAATTGTTATGGCTTGTGGAAAATTGATGCTCCGGGTGTTGAACATCAGGATGGCAAAAAGATTAGAGTAAGTCAAAAAGATGATGATGTTTATATCAGATGGTATGGCAACGGAAAGTATGACCTTGAAGATATTTCAACAATGGCAGGAATTACTATATATAATTCGCCGCATAACTCATGGTATGAAATACTTTATGAGAATTTCTGGGATGCTGCCGTAATACACGATGAACAGGAACTTGATGTTGTTGCATGGCATGCTTTTAATGAATGGGAAAATCCTATATATGTATATGAAGTACAAAGAAGCAATGACGGCATAAACTTTGAAACAATTAAAGTTACAAATGATATTGAGTTTACAGATACAGATGTAGAAAAAGGCTCAACATACTATTATAAGGTATTAAATACCTCAACCAGCGAAACAACAATAATCAGGTCGGTAACAGTAAAATAGGAGGGGAGATTATATGAAAAAATGCATTGCATATTTGCTGACTTTAGCACTTGTATTTACAGGCTGTTTGTCTTGCGGTCCTGCTTTGGTATCAGCAAATGCACAACATGTTTCCTATTACATAGATGATAACGGAATGGTTAATTTGTATGTGGATTTTGAAAACGCATACGGCAATGTAATGCTTACTGTTTTTGATTTTCAAAGCTATAATCCGGAAACTTTTTCAAGTCTTGATGACGAGGCAAAGGCAGAGTGTATTAAGTTTATAAAGCAACAAAAATTAAATAATTCATCTTGCGAATTCACCTTTGCGATTAATGGTATTTCAGGATATTATCCTTATCAGGCAGCACTTGAGAACGGAAACCGGATAATTACAGGTAAAATAGCTTATGTTGCATCAGGCGATACATCAGTAATTGATACTATTAATTTAAAAGCAGATGCAAGTGATTTAAGATTATACCTGAACGAAAATACAGAGCTTGTTTTCGGTAACAGTAAGTATTATTCAAATTCAACTGATGATGAAAAACTTATTATCTGTGCAGACATTATAAGCAGTTCGCCTTATGAAAAATTAAGCGATGTTGCTGAAATGGCACAAAAAAGCAGGCTGATTATGGATATAAATACTGCTGATGCTGAAAACCTCTCAGCTATTCTTACAGCTTACGGTAAGCTTTTGGGGTTAAAAACTTGCCCTGAATATGATATTTTTTCTAAAGCAGATGAAGCTTTTAAGAACAGCGTTGCTACGAAAATGCAAGGCTCAAGCTTTGAATTTCCGACAAATTTTTATGAAGCTGTAAATCTTGTGTGCATAAAAAACACAAAAAATTATACGGAAATCAAGCCGATTTTAACCCGTCTTAAGGCATCTGCAAAAGCAAATCTTAATAATTATTTTGCACTTGGCAGTACAAAAGCAGTTGATACTGCACTTGTAGGTGGAAATTATGCAGATTTGAAAGCTCTGGAGAGCAAAATCAATTATGAAATAGAAAATATAGATAAAGGCGGCTCCGGCGGAGTTGGCGGTTCATCAGGCGGAGGCTCAGGCACAAGTTCCGGCGGCGGAGCACCTGATACAGTAGTAGTTCCATCAACAGTAAATGATAAGACAGATATGTTTAAAGATTTGGGCGGTTTTGATTGGGCAAAACCTGCAATTGAGGTGCTTGCACAAAACGGCATAATAAACGGAAAAGAAAATGGCACATTTGCACCTCAGGATACAGTAAGTCGTGATGAACTTGTTAAAATGCTTACTTGTGTTTTTGAAATATATGATAAAAATGCAAAATCTGTATTTGCAGATTTAAACAATCATTGGAGTCAAGCTTATATTGCATCGGCTGAAAAATACGGTCTTGTAAAAGGCATTACAAAAAATAGCTTTGGTGCCGGGCAGCCTGTAACAAGAGAGGATATGGCAGTACTTTGCTATCGCTTTATGCTTGCTTTTTCGGTAGAAATGCAAACGGGTGAAAATACAGAATTTGCTGACGCTGATATTATATCTGATTATGCAAAAGAAGCAGTACAGGTTTTAAAAGGCGCAGGTGTTATAAATGGTAAAGACAATAACGAATTTGCACCTAAGGATGTATGTACCAGAGCTGAGGCGGCAAAGGTAGTTTACTTTATTTACGCAGTAAAGAATAAATAGGGGGTATGAAAATGATTTTTAATATAAAAGGTTTTAAAGGTTTCATTTGCATGCTTACTGTTTTAGCAATGCTTACATCAATAATTCCCTTTGTAACAGCAGAGGAAATTTCAACAGATGTTTCACAAAATTCTGCGTTGGAAGAAAAATACAGTGTAAGTTTAGGGCTTTTGCAGGCACTTGGTATTTATACAACAGATGAGGTTGAAGCGTTTATAGCTGATACTGTTATAACCCGTGCCGAGCTTACAAAGCGTATTATTCTTGCTATGAATTTATCCGACAGCATTGAAGAAATGAAATCTAAAACAATATTTATGGATGTTTCGGGGAATGAATTTGCAGGTTACATAAACCTTGCGGCAGATTTGGGTATTGTGAACGGCACAGGAAATGCAATGTTTGAGCCAAATGAGCCGGCAACGGTACAGATGGCAGTAAATATGCTTATGAGGGCACTTGGATATACTTTTTTAACAACAGATTTCGACTATGCAAAATATGCAAACCAGCTTGATATATTGGATGGAGTTGAGTCAGAAAAAGAGTTGACGGCCAGTGATATGACACTTATTATTTATAATGCACTCCATACAGAGTATTATGATATATCAGGCATAAAAGGCGATGATTTTGTTTATCAATCCGGCAATCCTTCTGTTTCGGTTTGGCATAAGGTTGAATATATAGAAGGAATTGCAGAGTCAACCGGGATTACGGCAATTAACCAGAAATCTGAAACAGATAAGGGATGTATAGTAGTAGCAGACACTAAAATTTATAATGTTCCTGATAAATGCTGTGATTTATTGGGATATAAAGTTCGTTGCTATTATAAAGACGATAAAGTTCAGAAAAATTATGTATATATTACAAGTTACCAGCTTGATAATGAGGTTATTACGCTTTTTGCGGATGATGTTACATCATTTACCGCAGAAAAAATCTCATATTACAACAGCAGTGCAAGAGAGGTATCAAAAAATATTCTTTCATCAGCAGATTTCATATATAACGGTAAAGCAGTAAATCTTGGCGAGCATAGCTTTGAAAAGATTAAAACCGGTTTCACGGGACTTAAGCTTATCGATAATAATGGTGACCGCAATATAGATGTTGTATTTATTACTAAAAGCGAAAGCTGGGTGGTTGCATCGCTTGATACAACAAGGGAACGTATTTTCGGTAAGGAGCAGGAGTATATTAATTTATACGGTACAGGCGATACAGTATATACCGTTAAATCATCCGATGGTTCCGTTATTACCCTTGATTCAATAAAGGAATGGAATGTTGTAACCATAAGCCAAAGCATAGAAAATGATTATATATGCGTTGTGGTATCTACAGCAACCCTTACCGGAATAGCTGAAGCAGTTAACGGCACTGAAGGTTATGCGGTAATAGACGGCATTGAGTATAAAATAAAGAAAGAGCTTATTGCCGATAAAAAAGTGTCAATAGGACAGAACGGCACATTTTATATAGACGCCGATGGAGTTATATGCGGTGTTGACTATGTGCAGGTTTCAGGCAAAAAGATGGTATATGCTACTAAGGTTGCAAATGTAAGTAAGCTTGGTGTCGACTGCGAATTTGGTTGTGTTGAGGGTGAAAATGTTCTCTTTAATAAATATAAGTTTGCATCAAGAGTAAAAATAGACGGAGTTTCTGTAAAGGAAGAGGATATTACAAAAACACTTACTGAAGATAAATTCCCTGAAGTTATGGCAATAGTATTAAATGCCGATGGAGAGATTTCGGAAGTGGATACTGTTACTAGAAATCTTGCTTATGAGCATAAAGATTCTCTTGCAAAGCGTTATGACGGAAAAGTGTCCGGCAGATTATTCTATTCATCATGGGGTAACAACTTTAACGGCCAGCTTGTATTGAGCGATACAGCTTTAAACTATGCTTTGCCCGAAAACGAAACAGATTATAATAATATGTTTACCCCGCAATATACACAGGAAAGAACCTATGATGTTGACTTGTATTCATGGGGCACCGATACTGCTGTATGTCAGATGTCAGTTGTAAGAGGATTAAATGACGATGCGGCTTTAATAGACAGGGAAATACCTTGCTGTCCGTTTGTTAAGATATTAGGCGAGTACATTGATGAAGAAGCTGTTGATGTGCTTTACTATGTAAATGAACAAGGAAAAGAAACAGGCATTAAAATACCCGATGATTTATCACAGGAATTAAAAGATGTTGTTTACGGTCTTGAAGCCGGTGATTTAATAAGACTTTCAAAGGGATATAAAGGCATTGCCAATATAGAACTTATATTTGATTATAGCACTAAAAAGCTTATGAAAACAACTGTACCGTATTCGAGCAACTCTGATGCACGCTTTGTATCAGGTGTATTTTATGAAATGGCTGACGGGTATACCCGTATTATTAAGGATATAAACGGTGCAATGGATGAAACGAATATTGAAACACATATAAAATACGAGTTTGCACAGAATATGGCTTTAATAAAGGTTACCAAAAACGGAAAAGTAGTTGTTACAAAAATGACAAAAAATGATACACTTCCGGGTTATTCACAGGGAGTTAGTGATATATATGTATTGCTCCAGACAGCATTCGGAAGACCGGTATCTATGTTGTATATTGACTACAGTGAATAAAGGAGGAGCATAAAATGAATAAATTTATAAAACATATTTTAAGTATGCTGCTAACTGTAGTAATGCTTGTAAGTACCGCTTTACCGGTAGCTTTAGCATCAGATACAGGCAGTGAAACAACACTTTCTTATGTTGGCATAGGAAATATTGATCCGGTGAATCCTGATTCTAATAATTCGGGTTCTGAATTTCAATGGTATATATATCCGTCAGGCAAAAATGCCAGTGTCTATCAGTACGAATTACCTGAATTGGCAGAAGGAGAAATGGTTGTATCTGCAAAGTGGGAGGCTTTTATAAGCAGTCCTTCAACTATACCGGCTTACGGAATAAAATTTGTAGAGTTTGATACAGACACAGTATTCTCGCCGGCAACAGTTACATATAATGATGTTTTATCCGCAGGCTATAATGACAGTGCAACACCTATATGGAGCGGCTCAAGTCAGGATGTATGCACAATGGCAACACCGAACGGGCTTACATCACAGTTTCCTAAATTTTCTGTTGAAATGGCAGAGGCAGTGCAGACAGCTATAGATGACGGAAATAAATATTTCAGCTTTGTAGCAAGCGGAACAGCAGGCAATACGATAATCCAGATGGCTAAAGCCTGGACACCTAGCCCGCAGCTTGTAATAACCACACAAACAATAATAAGACCAACAGTTGAAATTATAGATTCTGAAAGCGGTGAAAAAAGAGTAAAGAAAAACACAGCCTTTGATGTGTCGGCTATTGTTTCCGAGGGAAGTAACAGCCTGGATGAAAACAATGGTGTTACTATTGCTGTAACAGATAGTCAGGGTGCTAATGTTGATGTTTCGTCAATTATACCTGTTATTACCGATAACAGTTATACATTCACCTTTGCTGACGGTCTGGATTCAGGAATATATACCATAAGAATAACCGCAAGAGATGATGCAGGTATTACTGCATCTGATACAGTTGTAATTGATGTACTTGGTGAAACAAATACAAAGTTGGATTTTGTTTCAACTGCTGACGGTTCAAGTGATACACAGGCAAATGCCCTCCCATATAACTGGATGATAAATATAGCTAATGATACAGCATTTCAGTACGATTTGTCAGAGATACCTGAAGGCAATGTAGTGTCAAAGGCTATATGGAATTTCAGAAGTACAACAATGTTTGATACACATTTGGCATTTTATAAGATACTTTCGCAAGAAAAGTTTGGATTATGGACAAAAAATAAGCTTGAAATTCCTGCATTTGATGCAAAGCCTTTTTATACAACACCTGATATGCTCAAAGACGGATATAAAAATGAAACATGGGATGGTATAACTGCAGACTATTTCAATGTTGATTTAACAGATGCCGTAAATGAAGCATTAAAAAATGGCGAAAGATATTTCGGCTTTGTAGTTAAAGCTGTGCAAAACAGATCTCCTATTGTAATAGGAAGAGCAAACGAATATATGCCGTATCCTTCACTTCGTGTAACATCTTCTAGCTACAGGTTACCTGTTATATCGGGTGAGGTTAATAATGTAGCTGTAAACACACCGTTTTATACAGATATTACCGTAACAAAAGGTGATTCGGATATTGAAAGTGTAAAAATATATTTAAATGACAATATGCTTTCGGATTCATATATAAATCAAATTGGTGATGTTTATACATTAAACTGGGCTGACGGCATAGCCGAAGCAGGCAACTACAAAATAAAAGTTGTTGCATCAGATGCTTTGGGTGATAAAGCAGAAAAAGAATTTTTGTTTAAGGTTGTAGGAACAAGCGAGGTTACCAAATCTGTTATATTGTCAGATGTTATGGCTCATGGCAATTCTTATAACGGAGCTAATTGGGAAGCTGATTACAGTTGGCAGGCAAATGATGATTCTTTAATTGCATATTTTGCTTACGATTTAAAAAATGTTGCAGACAATGGTATAAAATCCGTTATATGGTCTTGCCCGAATAATGTGTATAACGGCAAAGTGAAATTTTATGCTATTTTGAATAGCTGGAACAGTATGTCGGTTGATAACGGTATAATGCCTGAATTATCGCCTGAACCATTTTTAATTTCAAATGGAGTATCGGCCGTTGATATGACGGCTTATGCAAATAAACTGCTTGAAAAAGGCATAACAACATTAGAATTTGCAATAAGAACCGAAAGCGCTGATACATTGGTTATAGATAAAACCGATAAAGCCAGACCGTATCTTGATATTGTTGTGAGCGATAATGTACGCCCGGTAATTTACACAGATGCTTCAGACGGTGATTATATATCGGCAAACGCAGAAAATGTTATTAATGTTACAGTAGCGGAGGACGGTCTTATTAATAATTTGACTGCAACTTATAATGATACAGATTGTATTACTGACGGCGCTAACGGAGAATATACCATTACAATCCCCGAAACTTCACAAGGACTTTATAAGCTTACAATAATAGCAGAAGATAATTTCGGTGTAAAAACTGTAAAAGATATTGTTTTAAAATCGGGTGATATGCCTGTTAGTAATCACAAGATTTCAGTAAACGGCGGTGTAGCAAATGCTATTGCAGATGTTGCATCATCAAACCCGGTTTTAGTTCTTGTTGCTTACAAAAATAACATTATGACGGGTATAGCAATCGACAGTATACCCGAAAACGGCAGACTAATGGCAACTCTTACAATAGAATCTGCCGACGGTTTAACATATCGTTCATTTATCTGCGATAATTCAAACGGATTTATGCCCATAAAGGAATATGTTGTTTATCCGTAAAAATACAGCATGTTAAAGCATGTTGATTATATATAAAATATTTTAAATCAGGAGTGAAAAAAATGAAAAAAACTATGAAACGAATTTTAAGTATGTTCATGGCAACGGTAATGATTGTATGCACATTCAGCATTACAACATTTGCTGAAGAAAGCACAACTGCAATTAATTTTGCTTCAGCCGGAGTAATTGATGGTACACAGGCAGATAATGTAGTTGATACAGGTATTTATCAGTATAAAATCGGTGTTGCCGGCGGACAGGCATCATATTTCCAGTATCAGATGCCAGCACTTGCAGAAAATGAGGTAATTACATCTGCAAAATGGGAGGCAATAACATCAAACACTACAGCACCTGTTAAGTATGTGAAACTTGTTAAATTTGACACAAAAAACTTGCTCACAGCTTCTGAAACCACATACAACTCTTTGGTAGCAGCAGGCTATAATGACAGTGCAACACCTGTATGGACAGGTCTTACATCAGACATTAGTACAATGGTATATCCAAACGGCTTATCAACACAATATGCAAAGCTTTCCGTAGATGTTACATCTGCACTTAATGCGGCTGTAAATGCAGGTGATCCGTATTTTAGCTTTGTAGTTAGTGGTACAACTGCTTTTGTATCAATTGATATTCCTAAAGCATGGTCACCAAGACCGCAGCTTGTTATTACAACAAAAACTGTCGAAAAAGCTAAAGTTGAGCTTACAAATCCTGCAAACGGAACTTTAACAACAAAAGAAAATACTGCATTTAATGTAAGTGCAAATATAACAGAAGGTTCAAGTGAAATATCAAATGTTTCATTAGAGGTAAAAAATAGTGCCGGTAATGCACAAACAGTAAGTGCACCTTCAATCATCGGCAATACATATACATGGAATTTTGCAAGCGGTCTTGCAGCGGGTACATATAATGCTGTATTAAAGGTTACAGATGCAGACGGCAATACAACAGAAGAAAATATTACAATTAATGTTCAGGGTGCTATGAAGCTTTCATACTTATCTGCCGGTGTAGTAGATGCAGAAAAAGCTGATACTGCAGTTGATAGTTCTGTATATCAATGGAAAATAAGTCCTGCAGGTAAAACAGCATCATATTTCCAGTATGAGTTGCCAACTTTGGGAGCTAACGAGACAATTACATCAGCCAAATGGGAAGCTTTTACAACCAGCACTTCTTTGCCAAGCAAGCTTATGAAGGCAGTTGAGTTTAATACAAACAGCATTATTACTGCATCATCTGCTACATATAATTCTATAATTGCCGCAGGATATAATGATGGAGCAACTCCGATATGGTCTGGTAATGCAAGCGAAATCACTGCACTTGCATATCCTGATGGATTAACAACACAATATGCAAAGATTTCTTTAGATGTAACAGAAGCTATTAAAACTGCAATTGTTGATGGTGATCCGTATTTTAGTTTTGTGGTTAGCGGTACAAATGCGTACAATGAAATACTTATTCCTAAAGCATGGTCACCAAAGCCGCAGATTATTATCAATACAGCAGTAGTACCTGAAATAACAGTTTCAAATAAAACTATAACAGCAAAAGAAAATACTGCATTTACTGTTAATGCAACCATTCAAGAAGGCTCAAGTGCAATATCCTCTGTTGTATTAGAGGTTGAGGACAGCACAGGTGCTTCAAAAGAGACAGGCACACTTGCAATAAACGGCAATTCTTATACATGGACATTTGCAAATGGCCTTGTGGCAGACACATATACTGCTATAATAAAAGTAACTGATGCAGATGGTGTTGTTACAAAGGAAACAGTAACAATTAATGTAGTTGGTACAACATCGGTAAATAAATCATCAGTATCATCTGACGGTTTATACAATGCTCAGTTTAACATCAATTTAAAAGGCTGGTCATCATGGCAGTATGATCTTGGTTCAATGAATATCCCTGAAAATGCAACAATTACCGGTGCAACATGGTATTTTGGCTTCCAGTCAGCTCCAAATTGGTCAGGCACAGAGATGTCATTCTATAAACAGACATCACAAAATGTTTACGGCAATGCAGGGGCAACAAGTACAATCACTGCAGATACAACATTTGCTGCTGAGCCGTTTGTAACTAAAGAGTTTACAGGTTATGCTAATTCGTTACCTGTAAAAGACGCTGCTACAGCATCAGAGGGATACTTTTTAACAGTTGATATGACAAATGCTGTTAAATCAGCTTTTGAAAACGGCGAGCAGTATTTCGGCTTCAGCGTTGGTGAAAAAGGCCATACTACAAATTATTTTGATACTGACTTAATTATGGCAAAATCAAACGGTGCATATTACTGGCCTACACTTATGGTTGAATATACAACATACACAGAGCCTGTAGCAGGAACAGTTGTAGCAAATCATATTCTTAATGTTGTAAACGGAACAGCAACAGCAACTGTTGATGTTACATCAGGAGCTCCTGTTTTAATTCTTGCGTCCTATGTTGGCGATAAATTAGAAAGTTGTGTAATTGCAGATGAGATTGTCGGCAACAAGCTTACTGCAACTTTAACAAATACAACAGCCGGAGCTGAATTTAAATCCTTTGTATGGGAAAATATGAGCACACTTAAGCCGGTTACGGACATTATATCCAAATAAATCAGGCATTTATAATAAATGGGAGATAAGTAATGAGAAAAAGATTAAAACTATTCTCCTTAATACTTGCTGTATGGCTGACAATTTTTTGTCAGCCATCCGTGCAAGCGGAGGAAACACAAAATATAGTAACACAGCTGCCTATGACATCTAATGGCGTAATTTTTGCCGACGATCATAATAAATCTGCTGTAACAGAAAACCTGCATCAATGGTGGATTTTCAAATCGGCTTCATCTGCCGCATTATTTCAGTATGATTTATCTGCAATTGCAGGGGATGCAAAAATAATTAAGGCAGAGTGGAAAGCGTTAGTTACAGAAGCTGTAAGCTGGACGGCAAATTTCAGACAGTTTGAATATGAAAAAACATTTGATAAATCTGTTACTTATAATAGTGCTGTAAGTGATTTGGGTTATAAATCTGATTCATCATATTTTTTAAGTAAAAGTATTTCATCGTCTGATTATACCGAGGTAAGCCGCTTGGATGATGATGCTTCAAGTATGCAGTTTACAGTTGATATGACTCAGGCTGTAACTAAAGCAAGAGATGCCGGTCTTACAAAGTTTAACTTCGCAGTAGAACAAAACAAATATTTTACATCATCTAATGTATATATACCTATGGCATGGCAACCAAATCCACAGCTTGTTATAACTATGGTTGCACCGACGGGCGTAGATGAATATACAACTACGAGATATACCGATTGGTTTGTAAATTATCATCTTACATCAAATGCTCAGATAACAGCGGGCATTAAAGGCGGTGAGGCAGGTCAGGCAGGTCAGGCACTTGCAATATCGCCAACCAATCCTGACCTTATGGTATGCGGTACAGATATGAATGGTATATGGCGCAGTGAGGATGGAGGTAAAAACTGGGTTTGTGCAGACGGAGGTCTTATGACAATCGGCGTAAGCGATTTGTTTTTTGATCCATCAGACAGTAACATTGTTTATGCATTAGGTTCTACCGGCAAATCAATTGAAAATGCAAAAAAAAGCATATATCCCGGTATATACAGAAGTGAGGATGCAGGAAAAACCTGGGATTTAGTAAAGTATCTGCCCACTATTCAAACACCGGGAAGGTATTTCGGGGCAGGCACACCTGATAAAAATGGTGTATGTCCAATATATGTGGGTACGAACACAGAAGGTATTTTAAGCGGTGTGTATGTATCTTACGATAAGGGTATTACCTGGCAAAACTGTGGTCTTGATACACAGGTTATAAGGGATTTATATGTAAAAGACGATTTTATTTCAGTTTCAACTACAACAGGTGGGCTGTTTTTAAGCTTTAATGCAGGAAAAACCTGGAACGCCAAAATACAGGGCTTTGAATACGGTCAAAAGAAAATTCTTTCCTGTATTGCCGATCCTTACGATAATAGTCATTTATTTTGCATAAGCGAAAAATTGCTATACGAAAGCACCGATAGCGGCGAAAACTGGAATGTTATAAACAATGTAACAGATGTTATGGTATCATCATTTAAGCTTTTAGAGGTAATGGAAACCCCAAATAATACATATACACTGTATTTAGGTACAAGCATTCCCGGACCGTCTGTAAGATATTCAACAGATGAAGGAATAACCTTTAACAAACCAGAGGTGCATTCCGAGTTTTCATTTATGGCTCAAAATATAGGCTATATATCAGAACCAATCGAAATATGTAAGAACAATAATAATATATTTGCTTTTTTTGACGGCGATTTGCATAAATCAACTGATGGTGGAAAGAATTTTTATCCTTCGCAGTCCGGATATTCGGGTATGCGCGCCAGCGATTTTGTTTTTGATAAAGATAATAATAACTATCTTGGTATTGCCCAGATCGACCGTGGATTTATGCAAACGGTATCAGGTGATACAATAAGTGAATATCCTGCTTTTGATTATAGCATTTCATTGTCATTAGGACGCTATAATATGGCAATGACTGTGCTTGCCGCAGAAAAAGATCCTGAAGACAATAACCACATTATTGCATGTGTCGGCGGCTCAGGCTTATATATATTGAGGCAGAGCTGGGATAACGGCAAAACCTGGTCAGACATAAGTGAGTCGCTTCAGTATGATTCTGTTATGCTTAAAATTAACCGCATATATTTCCATCCCGAAAATCCCGACATTATATATGCGGCAAACTTAAAAAGCATAGACGGCGGTGCTACCTGGTTTGATGTAGGCAGAGCTGTTTGCGCAATGTCACCTTCAAACGGTGATATAGTATATTCGCTTGGCACAGATGATATTTATAAATCCGAAAATGGCGGCTTAACATGGAATATGGTTGCAGACAATCTTTATTCTATGCAAAGATGTATTGTTGATTCAGAAAATCCTTATAAACTGTATGTTGGAACTTTTTCAACAGGTTTATATATAATTGATTTAAGCAAAGCGGATAATAAAATTACACTAGTCAAGGAAAATGCAGGTCTTGTATCGAGCGAAAACATTTTAAACATAAAGGATATTGCACAGGATCCAAATAATTCAGAGCATCTTATATGCGGTGGTGCTAATAATACAACATATTCTATAAGTTCGGGAATTTTTGAAAGCTTTGACGGTGGTACAACATGGAAGCTTGTAGAGGGCTTGCCGGCATCAAAAGATGTTTGGACACTGGAGTTCCATCCGAATTTACCAAAGGTTTATATAGGAACTTCAGCCGGAACATTTGTTTATGAATGGCAGAAAAACCCAAATAATATATGATGTATACAAAATACTTTTATATATTTTTAAAAATCCGTACACGTAAGTGTGCGGATTTTTTATGCTAATAAAATTACTAAATATATATATAAAATACACATTGATTTATAATCTATAATATGGTATACTTTGCTTATAACATATATTCTATGTGTGTTGACACAGATGCAGGTTTCATAATTATATAATTAAAATTAAAGCTGGCGAAACTGTAATAAAAAGCTAATTAATACAAGGATTGATTAAATATGTCAAAAAAAACAGAAAGAAATACCAAAGGAAAAATAATTAATGCCGCTTGGGATTTGTTCTATGAGCAGGGCTATGATGATACAACGGTAGAGGAAATAATTGATAAATCAGGAACATCAAAAGGCTCATTTTATCATTATTTTGAGGGTAAGGATGCACTGCTTGGCTCACTTTCCTATATATTTGATGAGGAGTACGAAAAATTAAGAGATAACTTTGACAGTAAAATGACATCTTTTGATAAACTTTTGTATTTAAACCGTGAGCTGTTTTCCATGATTGAAAGCCGTATAGATATTGACCTGCTTACAAGGCTTTACTCAACACAGCTTATAACCAAAGGAGAAAAGCACTTGTTGGATAATAAGCGTATTTATTATAAACTGCTTCGAAGCATAGTTACAGAAGGTCAAAAAAACGGTGAGCTTACTTTGGATATGACGGTATCGGAAATAGTTAAGCTTTATGCTATGTGCGAAAGGGCACTTATTTATGATTGGTGCCTGTGTAATGGCGAGTATTCGCTGTACACTTACGCCAAAACTGTTATGCCTGTGTTTTTGTCAAAAATTCGTACTTGATTTAGTATACTAAAAAATATAGATATTTATAGAATTTTAAGCATTTACAGAGAACTAAGTATAGAATACAGTCTATACTTAGTTCTCTATTGATTTTTGTAAAATAATGTGATATAATTACCTATATGCGAAAAATTATTACAAAAGGAGAATTTAAAAAATGGATATTTTTGCATTTGTTTTATACTTTGTGGCTATGATTGCCATAGGTATATACTTTTTCTTTAAATCAAAAGATGTTACAGAAAAGGATTATTTTCTTGGCGGCCGTTCAATG
>JAZSPJ010000149.1:0-2297 GCA_045537365.1 Clostridia bacterium | reverse complement strand
ATTCTTCTTACTTAGCAGATATGAAGGTATTATCCCTGCTATTGAAAGTTCACACGCTGTTGCATATGCAATCAAGTATGCAAAGGAGCATAAGTCAGGTTCAATTCTTGCTTGTTTGTCAGGTCGTGGGGATAAGGATATTGACTATGTTTATGAAAAATATGGCTGTGGTGAGAAGTTCAAACTGGATTACGATGTGAAATAGAATTAACAAGGGCAACCTTTTCGGTTGCCCTTTATTTTTTTGAAAAAGTGTTGACAACTATAAAAATATATGGTATATTAACTGTACTAATACAAATAATACAGTTGCGTGGAGGTGATATGATGATTAATGTGGATTACAAGGACGGACGGACATTGCACGAACAGATTGAGTCGGGCATAAAAGATTTGATAATCAACGGAATATTGTCTGCTGATGAACAGTTGCCTTCTGTAAGGGAGCTGTCGGTAATGCTTACCATAAATCCGAATACTGTGCAAAGGGCTTATAAGCAACTGGAATTTGACGGCTTTATATATAGCGTCAAGGGTAAAGGTAACTTTGTGGCATCAGTACAGGGTAAAATGGACAAAAAAAGGGCGGAGGAACTGTATTCAACCCTTACATCAACAGTAAAAGAGCTGATGTTTATGGGTGAGGACAAAAAGGCCATTGAAAACATCATAAGTAATATATATACGGAAATGGAGGATGAAAAATGATTGTTGTAAAAGATGTTGTAAAATATTTTGATGATTATAAAGTACTTGATGCAATATCTATTCATGTACGAAAGGGTACAATATACGGTCTTATAGGTCCTAATGGTGCAGGTAAGACTACTTTGATAAACCACATAAGCGGCGTTTTAAGGCCTGTAAGCGGTGAAATAACAATTAATGGCGAAAAGGTTTATGAAAACGAAAGTATTAAAAAGAAAGTATTGAATATTGCAGATGATTGGTTTTATTATGCCACATTTACAATAAAGGAAATGGCAAAGTTTTATTCAAATGTGTATCCCGACTTTAATTGGGAACGATACGAGGCTATAAAGGAAATCTTTAAGATTGATGAAAAAAGGCAAATCCGCAAGCTTTCCAAGGGTATGAAGAAGCAGGTTGCATTCTGGCTTTCACTTTCCGCTATGCCTGATGTGCTTATACTTGACGAGCCGTTGGACGGGCTTGACCCTGTAATGCGTAAGCAGGTTTTAAACCTTGTTATTGCAGATGTGGCGGACAGGGAAATGACGGTTTTGGTTTCGTCCCATAACCTGCGTGAGCTTGAAGATATTTGCGACTGGGTAGGTATTATACATAAGGGAAAAATGATTATCGAAAAGCCGTTGGACGACCTTAAGGGTAATGTTAACAAATATCAGGTGGTATTTGGTGAAAAGGGTATAAGCGGGCTTGAAACGGAGGATGATGTACTCCACATATCTAACACAGGGGCAGTATATAACATAATTATCCGAGGTAATATGGAAGAAACTGATGCACGGATAATGGCTATGTCCCCGATTTTGTGCGAGCGTGTAAGCCTTACTTTGGAAGAAGTATTTATCTATGAGTTAGGAGGTTTAGGTTATGACTTTAAAAACATCATTGTTTAATAAGGGTATATATAAATCCACAGTAAGACGCTACCTTTGGGGCGGGGTGCTGTATTTTATAATTTTGTTTTTGTCTACGGTTTTGCCAATTCTTTTGACTGTGGAGACTGATGATGTATACAGGTATATGGATGCAAATAAATTTTCCCTGTTGTATGATAACGGAACTTACTTGTTTTTGCCAATAACCATAGCTATAGGTGTTGCAACGGTTGTAGGCTTACTTGTGTACAGATTTATACATTCAAAAAAGGCGAGCGTGTTTACACACAGCTTGCCCGTAAACAGAACATCTGTTTATACCTCTACTCTTGCAGGGGCGTTTACATTAATGTTTGTGCCTGTAATTTTAAATGGACTTATATTTGTAATAATGGCATTAACCTCTTATTCAAAAATTATAACTGTAAGCTCCTGTTTTGTGTGGATTGGGTTAAACCTTTTATGTCTGTTTATGATGTTTGCATGCACAACCTTTGTGGCTATGCTTACGGGCAATACCTTTGCAACAGTTGCACTTAACATACTTTTTCATGCTGTTGTACCTGTTGTGGTTGTGTGTTTTGACTTTGTTGCGGAACAGTTTTTATACGGCTATGCTACGGACAATGCAATTATGAACAGCGTAATTGAGAATAATTTTGTGGTATGGATATACAAAGTCATTAATAATATGGTATATTGGTATGACAA
>JAZSPJ010000107.1:0-2353 GCA_045537365.1 Clostridia bacterium | reverse complement strand
AGGAAAAATCAAACCTTAAAATACTTAAAAACGGCTTAATAGACGAAAACCCTACCTTTGTACAATTGCTTGGTATGTGCCCTACCCTTGCTACTACCACAAATTTAAAAAACGCAATAGGTATGGGACTTTCGGCTACATTTGTACTTGTATGCTCAAATCTTGTAATATCGCTTATGCGAAAATTAATTCCCGATAAAATACGAATTGCATCGTACATAGTTATAATTGCGACATTTGTTACGGTAATTCAGATGTTACTTGAGGCATATCTGCCCGACCTTTCAAAATCACTCGGTCTTTTTATACCGCTTATAGTTGTAAACTGTATAATACTTGCAAGAGCCGAAAATTTTGCATCAAAAAACAAAGCACTTCCCTCAGCTTTTGACGGCCTTGGCATGGGACTTGGTTTTACACTCGGTATAAGCTTAATCGGCTCTGTACGTGAGATTTTAAGTCAGGGAACTATACTTGGTATTGATTTGTTTTTCGGCCATTACAATCCAAATATGTTTTTTATGCTTGCACCGGGCGGATTTTTGGTATTCGGTGTATTACTAGGCTTGTATAACTTGATAAAATCACGCAAGGGGGCTGAAAAATAATGGATATCATTAAAGAATTTTTAGCTCTGGCTATATCATCAATATTAGTAGAAAACTTTGTACTTGTTAAATTTTACGGTATATGCCCGTTTCTGGGTGTGTCCAAAAAAACAGATACTGCAATCGGTATGGGTATGGCGGTAACCTTTGTAATGGTGCTGTCGTCAATTTTAACCTATACTGTACAAAAATATATACTCGTACCTTTAAACGTGGAATATCTGCAAACAATTGCATTTATTTTACTTATTGCATCACTTGTTCAGTTTGTTGAAATGGTTGTAAAAAAAGTGTTGCCAGCACTTTATAAATCCCTTGGTATATACTTACCTTTAATTACAACAAACTGTGCAGTATTATCTGTTACGCTTATAAATGTTCAAAGAAACTACGACCTGTTTTATACTGTGTGCTACTCGCTTTTTTCAGCACTTGGATTTATGCTTGCAATAGTTCTTTTTGCAGGTGTTCGTGAAAGATTAGAGAGCGCAAATATTCCAAAAGCACTTCAGGGCTTTCCTATTGCTCTTATTACAGCAGGATTGCTTGCAATGGCGTTTTTGGGATTTCAGGGCTTGGCATTATAAGGAGGCAGAGAAAAAATGGATATATCAGTTATACTTTACCCGGCACTTGCGCTTGGAGCGATTGCACTTTTATTCGGTGCGGTACTGGGTGTCTCGTCAATAGTGTTCGAGGTAAAAAAAGATGAAAGAATAGAAAAAATAACAAAAATTCTGCCGAATGCCAATTGCGGAGGTTGCGGATTTGCAGGTTGCTCAGCCTTTGCCGAGGCGATTGTTAATGATGAAGCTGACCCGTCAAGGTGTAACCTTATGAATGATATAATTGCAGAAAGTGTATCTCAAATATTAAATAAACAGGTAGACGCCGTTAAAAAGGCAGCTAAAGTTAAATGCAACGGTACTTCTGATAAATGCATAAATACTGCAAAGCTTTCGGGAGATTATACCTGCTACAGTGCAAACCTTCTTTCAGGCGGTGCAAAAGCCTGTCCTTTCGGATGTTTAGGACTTGGCGATTGCCGTGATGTATGTAAATTCGGTGCAATTACAATAAAGGATAATAAAGCTTTTATAGATGAGAATAAATGCACAGGCTGCGGTGCTTGTACTAAAGCCTGCCCGAAAAATTTAATCGGGCTTGTACCAAAGGATGCGAAAATATTTATTGCATGCTCATCAACCGATAAAGGTGCAGATGTAAATAAATACTGCAAAGCAGGCTGTATTGCCTGCCGTTTATGTGAAAAAAACTGCGAATCCGGTGCAATTACGGTGATAAATAATTTAGCGGTTATTGATTACAATAAATGTACAAACTGCGGAAAATGCAAAGAAATTTGTCCTAAAAAAGTGATTATATAATAAACGGAGTTATAATATGAGCAAAAAAGTATTAATCGGCATGAGCGGAGGTGTTGACAGCTCCGTTGCCGCATATCTTTTAAAAGAACAAGGCTATGAGGTTACAGGCATAACCCTTAAAATGTGGAGCGAAAAGCTTTACGAAAATCGTGAAGGCTGTACCTTTGCCCCGCACGATTGCGGCGATGATGCAAAAAAGGTAGCAGGAAAGCTTGGCATCAAACATATAAGCTTAAATTATGAGGATTTTTTCAAAAAATATGTGGTTGATTATTTTACCGATGCTTATATAAACGGCAAAACACCAAACCCGTGTATTGAGTGTAACCGATATATAAAATTCGGTGCAATGCTTGA
>JAZSPJ010000003.1:0-7316 GCA_045537365.1 Clostridia bacterium | reverse complement strand
ATTGCTTATGATGGGAGAAAGCTTTGACAATAATGTACGCAAAACTGAGATGAAAATATTTGGTTATATTTCAGAGGATAACTCACATAAGGAAAGTGAATTGCTGATATGAAAATTTTAATGGTAAATAAATTTTTGTACCCAAGAGGTGGAAGTGAAAGCTATATGCTGTACCTTGCGGAGCATCTTAAAAAGATTGGCCATGAGGTTGAGTTTTTTGGGATGTACGATGAAAATAACACAGTTGGAAATTCTAAAGGATTGTATACACAAAATATGGATTTCCATTCTAAAGGGCTTTCAAGATTTTTATATCCCTTTAAAATAATTTATTCTTTTGAAGCAAAAAGAAAAATTATGGAGGTAATAGATGATTTTAAGCCTGATATAGTTCATTTGAATAATATAAATTTTCAGCTTACACCTTCTGTAATTTACGGCATTAAGAAAAAGGGTATACCTGTAGTTCAAACTGTTCACGATTATCAAATGATATGCCCGAATCATCTTTTATATAATTTTCAAAAAAATATACCCTGTGAAAAATGTGTTAACGGCTCGCATATAAACTGCGTAAAAAATAAGTGTATACACGGTTCATTGGTTAAAAGCATTATAGGCGTTACTGAGGCAAAATTGTATTCTTTTCTTAAAACCTATAAAATGGTAGATTTGTTTGTATGCCCAAGTAATTTTCTTGAAAACAAATTATTGTCTGCACGAAAATACTATGAGGGTAAAACCGTAACAATACATAATTTTATTAATAAAGATAAGTTTTCAAATACCGATACTAAAGGCGATAACTACATTGTTTATGTAGGAAGGCTCTCAAAAGAAAAGGGAATAGAGAATATAAAAGACACAGCAAAGCTTTTGCCGAAGTATACTTTTATAATTGCAGGCGGCGGTCCTGACGAGGATATTTTAAAGGATATTCCAAACATAAAGCTTGCAGGCTTTTTAACAGGCGATAAGCTGACAGAGCTTATGGGAAATGCAAAGATTTTGCTTTTGCCGTCTGTGTGCTATGAAAACTGTCCGCTTTCCATACTTGAAGCACATTCGATGGGCGTGCCCGTTGTTACAATGAACAGCGGCGGTATGGCAGAGCTTGTAAAAGACGGCATCACCGGCACACTTGTAGACGAGCCAACAGCCGAGGGGATTGCAAATAAAATAAAAGAAACCCTTGAGAACGAGGATTATTATAACAACCTTAAACAAAATTGCAAAAATGAAAAAGACAACATATTAAGTGTTGAAACTTATTCGGATATTTTAATTAAAGAATACGAAAAATTACTTGCGAGGTGAAAAAATGCACGGCCCAAAGGTAAGCATTATCGTTCCGGTTTATAATGCTGAAAAATATATTGAAAGATGTGTAAATTCATTACAAAATCAAACACTTGAGGATATTGAAATAATACTTGTAGATGATTCATCTTGCGATGCATCTTATGAAATGTGCAAAAAAATGGCGGAAAACGATGCCCGAATAAAGGTTTTGCATAAGGAAAACGAGGGCGCAGGCAAGGCAAGGAATGCGGCACTTGAAATCGCAGCAGGCGAGTATATAGGCTTTGTGGATTCGGATGATTTTGTAGATTTAAATATGTTTAAAACACTTTATGATACAGCCCAAAAATATAACTCAGAGCTTGTAATATCGGGAGTAGTGTTTGTAGGCGGAAATATGTTCAAAGAAGAGGGCGAATGTGAGGTTAAAACATATTTTGATACCGATACACACTTTGATACTGAAAACAGCTTAAAAGAGCTTAAATTGGGAATAGTAGGCGCTAAACCAACAGATGACGAGGATAGCAAATACGGAATGAGTATATGGAAAAATCTGTTTAAGCACGAAATTATAAAGAAAAATAATTTAAGGTTTGAATCCGAGCGTGAAATGCTTTCCGAGGATGCACTCTTTATGGTGGATTATATATCATGTATAAATAAGGCAACAGGAATAAACGGAGCATTTTACAATTACTGCCGAAACGGCGATTCCATTTCAAAATCCTATAAAAAGGACAGATTTGAAAAAAGCCTTGTTTTTATGGGCGAGGCAGAAAAAAGGTTTAAAAAGGATATTCAGCCAAAAGAGTATCAGATTTATATCGACAGGTTCTGGCAGGCAATATGCAGGGTTATATGCTCGCAGGAAATTATGTATGCTATTGACAATAATATAAAATTTGCTGACCTGAAGGAAAGGCTTAAAGCGGTATGTACACACAGTAATACCAAAAGGGTATTAAATACATATCCTATACATAAATTGCCCTTAAAACAAATGCTTTTTGCATATTGTATGAAATACAGACTGTATATATTTTTAAAATTACTTGTAATATTAAGAAACAAATAGGTGGTAAAAATGTTTTTTTCGGTAATAGTGCCGGTTTATAAAGTTGAAAAATATCTGCCCGCTTGCATAGAAAGTGTTTTAAATCAGACTTTTTCAGATTTTGAACTTATTCTGGTAGACGACGGCTCACCCGATAGTTGCCCCGATATATGCGATAGTTTTAAAGAAAAGGACAATCGCATAAAGGTTGTGCATAAACAAAACGGCGGTCTTGCAAGTGCAAGAAGGGCAGGAATAAAGGCTGCACAAGGCGATTATGTTTTTAATCTTGACTCCGACGACCTTATTCTGACCGACACATTGGAATGTGCGTATAATATTATAAATGATACAAAATGCGAAATAGTATCTTTTTCGTACAAATGGGTAAAAAACGGTAAAACCGTTAATGTTACAGACGATTGTTTGGACGAGGGGTTTTACAGCAAGCAGGATATAGAAAAAAATATATATCCAAAAATTTTAATGGATAAGGATATGAAGCATATTTCATATTATCTTTCCGGAAAAGCTGTTAAAAGAGAGCTTTTAACACCAATTCAGCTCAGTGTGAGCGAAAAAATATCACTTGGAGAGGATTTGTGCTGTGTAGTACCATGCTATCTGAAAGCTCAAAGTGTGTATTTAAGCAAGAAAGAGGTGTATTTATACACCGTAAGAGAGGATTCTCTGTCAAAAGATTTTAATTCAAACCAGATTTATCTTATAGAAAATGTTATTAATGAAATTTCAAAAAATGATTTTTCAGATATTTCGGATATTGAAAAACAGCTTTGCCGTTATTCATGCTTTATGTGCTTTGCCATACTTGCATCGGCGGCAGAGGGAAATTATTTTAACAGCATAAAAACAATTAGGAAAAATATATTAAACTCTATGCACGGCAAAAAAATACCTTGTGCGGAGTTTGAAAATATATCAGTAAAAAGCAAAATCACAGTGTTTCTTATGAAAAGGAATTTATACACATCAGCTTTTTGTTTTCTTAATCTGTGTAAAAATATAAAAAGAATTATAAAGAGAGGGTGAAAGGTTTTATGATACCGGATATATCGGTAATTATGAGTGTATATAACGGAGAAGCATATTTAAAAGAGGCTGTCAGTAGTGTTATAAACCAGACATTTAAAAACTTTGAGCTTATTGTTATAAACGATTGTTCAACAGATTCAACAGCCGAAATTTTAAACGAATTTAAAGCTGTGGATAACAGAATAAAGGTTTATACCAATGAGGTAAATTTAAAGCTGCCCTCATCTTTAAACAAGGCAATTTCCTTGTGTCAGGGCAAATACATAGCAAGAATGGATGCAGATGATATATGCCTTCCGGAACGGCTGGAAAAGCAATTTGAATTTATGGAGAATAACCCGGATGTTTCAATGTCGTCTGTAAGATTTATGACATTAAAAAACGGTGTATATGCATCGGGAGGTGCTGGGGGAAGGCGTGATAATAAATCGCTTTGTGCAATGCTTCTTGTTATGAATCCGATACTTCACCCAGGTGTAATTGCAAGGGCAGAGGTACTAAAGGAGCTTAATTACGATACAAGCCTTACTTGTACAGAGGATTTAGAGCTTTGGATAAGACTTGCAATGAATAATAAAAAAATGGCAATTCTTGATGAATGTCTTTTAATATACAGGCTTCACGATAAGCAGATTACAAGCACCACTTTGGAAAGACAGCATAAAGAAGTTCTTGGTATACAAAATAAATACTATGAAGCCGAGCTTTGCAAAATGGATGAAAATATGCAAAAATTCTATATAAGCGGTATTTATTTTAAAGAGGATGCAAATATAGAAAAGTTTATTGAATATTCAAGGTGGCTTAAAGGCGCAACTTATAAAAGCTTTAAAAGAAACAGCATAAACTATGCACTTTTGGAAATTTTAGCTGAATATAAAAGATGCGGTATAGCAAAAAGCGATATTATAAAAGCAATGCTTACATTTAATCCGTTGTTTTTATTAAAAGAGATTATCCGCAGAAAAAAGGATGCAAAATCAGACATTAAAAAATGTATGAAGGTTGCAAATGCTTTAGACTTGAAACAAACAGGCGGAACAAAGGAGTTTCCGATTTTTGAAAAATAAAGGGCAGGAGTTTACAATATGAATTTTTTTGAATACCCTTATGTTATAATAACTATTCTTGTAATGATTTTTATAGGTATGGGGCTTATTGGGTTGTACTTTACGGTAAAATCCGTAAAAACAGCAAAAGAGTCACCTGAAAAAAGCTTTTGCAGTATTGGCAGAATTGAAAATGATTTTGAAAAAGCGGGAAGCTATCGCAAAGAGCGCACACTTGTATATATTTCAATATCATTTGACGGTATGAAAAGGCTTTATTCAGAATCAAAGGCAAACAGATTATACGAGCAAATAAAAAGTGTTTTGCTTAAAAATTTTTGCCTTGATACAGGCGGAAATATTACTCTGTACTCAAAAGAGAATTTTGTTGCACTGAACAGCTTAACTCCAGAGGATACAGAAAACTGTATTAATGTATGTTATAAAAAGATTAATGCATTGTTTATTGAAAACAGCGCAGTTAATGTTGTAAGTATAAACTTTGGATTTTATACTACAAGTTCAAATGAGGTATCCTTTAAAACTGCACTCGACCGTGCAAAACAGGCACTTAGCATAGCTGAGCACAAGAATATTTTATATAGCAGGTGGGATAGTATAAACGGCAGGGAATTTGAACGGAAAATCAAAATTGAGAATAATATACAAAACGAAATCGACAATAACAGATTTTTTCTGGAGTACCAGCCTGTAATAGATGCAAAAACAAATAAAATTATGGGTGCAGAGGTGCTATCACGGCTTAATTCACCCACGGAGGGAGTTTTAACACCGGGGCATTTTCTTTCTGCAGTAAATAATGTTGGTTTAAATAAAAAATTTGATTATTATATATTTGAAAAGAATTGTAAATGGATTTCAAGCGATAAGGAAAACCGCTCAAAATATGTATATACAATCAATTTTTCAAGATACACGCTTTGTGATGCGGATTTTGCAGATAATATTATAAACATTATAGAGAAATACGGTATAAATTATTCATGTATAGCTGTTGAAATTCTTGAGGATAAAAGCTTAAATAATGATGAAAAAGCTATGATGATTAATAATTTAATCCAATTGAAAAGTAAGGGCATTTTAATTTTGCTGGATGATTTCGGTAAAGGCTTTGCCAATTTTGGCGATTTAACGGATTTTGATATAAGCATTGTTAAAATAGATAAATCAATTACACAGTGCGGAGTTAATCAAACAGGCTTTGTAATTCTTAAAAATATTATAAAAACTGCGCATGACCTTGGCTTTAAAACACTTTGTGAGGGTATAGAAACTGAGGAACACAGAAAAATCGCTGTTGATGCCGGTACAGATATTATGCAAGGCTATTATTTTTACAGACCAATGCCGGTTTCACAGCTTGAAACATTATTTGATAAACAGTAAGGAGAAAATTTATGTTATCAGTAATAATTCCGGCTTATAATGAGGAAAAATGCATAAAGCCGATATATACTGCAATAAATACATTGCTTACAGAAAATCATATTGAAAGTGAGTTTGTTTTTGTGGATGACGGCTCAAATGATAACACCTATAAAACAATATCAGAGCTTTCGGTTGAGAACGAAAATATAATAGGGCTTCATTTTTCAAGAAATTTCGGCAAAGAGTCTGCCATATCTGCAGGCTTAGCCACAGCTACAGGCGATTGTGCGGTTGTACTTGACTGCGACCTGCAGCACCCGCCTGAAAAAATTGTTGAAATGTACCGCCTGTGGGAACAGGGCTATGAGATAGTAGAGGGCATAAAAAATGAACGTGGTCAGGAAAAAAAGATGCACAGTATCGGAGCTAAAATTTTTTATTCCGTTATAAGCAGAATGGCTGGCTTTGATATGGCAAATTCATCTGATTTTAAGCTTCTTGACCGAAAGGTAATAGATGTACTCAACAAAATGCCGGAGAGAGGATTTTTCAGAGCAATTTCATATTGGGTAGGGTACAATAAAACAACCGTCGGATATGATGTGGGCGAGCGTGTTGACGGCGAGTCAAAGTGGTCAACCAGAGGTCTTATAAAATATGCATTTTCAAATATTTCATCATATTCAACCGCACCTATGCAAACTGTAACAGTTCTTGGCTTTATAATGCTTATAATATCTGTTATATTCGGTGTGTGGGCACTTATTGATAAAATAGCAGGCAGAGCCTTAGAGGGTATGACAACGGTTATAATTATAACCATATTTATAGGCAGTATAATTATGATAAGCCTTGGCATTATTGGTTACTACATTGCACGCATTTATGAGGAAATTAAGGGACGACCTAAATATATAATATCATCAACTATAAATAGCACAAGAGATAATAAGTAATTTTTTGTATGTAAGGAGATTTAATAAAATGGAGAATAATGTAACACAAACCATTTTAAATGCAATCGACAACAATGAGTTTAAGATGTATCTGCAGTTTATAGTTGACAGTGAAAATCAAAAAATAGTTTCGGCAGAGGCACTTTCAAGGTGGCATAGTCCAAAAGACGGTGTTGTAGGCCCTGCAAATTATATCGGACAGATGGAAAGTGCAGGTATTATCAGTAAGCACGATTTTTATATGTTTGAGAATGCCTGCCGTCAGCTTGAAAAGTGGAAAGGAACAGAATACGAGGACCTTTCAATATCCTGCAATTTTACAAGGATAACACTTTCGGAGGAAAATTGTATTGAAAAGCTTAAAAGCATTTCCGATTCTTATGATTTTGATAAATCTAAATTGGCAATAGAAATAACCGAGGATGCCATCGAAAAGAATATGGAAAATGCAAAGAAAAATGTTATGCTTTGTAAAGAACTGGGCTTTAAGGTGTATCTTGATGATTTGGG
>JAZSPJ010000160.1:0-7444 GCA_045537365.1 Clostridia bacterium | reverse complement strand
AATAGGTAATAGTGAATAAGCGTATTTACAAATCAACTTATTCGCAGCAGAACAAGTATGGGTGCGAATAAAAGTAAATAAAATAGGGTGTCAAATGCGTGTCAAAGATTGCAAAATAAAATATATAAAAGGGGATTATTATGTCATACGAAAGAGTTAAAAATTATTTTGAAAGTATAAATATGGAGGATAGACTTACAGTGCATACAACTCCCTGCGATACCGTTGAACATGCGGCTCAGAATATAGGCTGTACTGAGGCGCAGATAGCCAAAACAATGTCGTTTTTGCTTGACGATGATGCAATAGTAATTGTTTGTGCAGGCGATGTAAAGGTAAAAAATAATAAATATAAAGAAGCATTTTCAAAAAAAGCCAAAATGATACCTTTTGAGGATGTTGAAAGAATAACAGGGCATAAGCCGGGCGGTGTTTGCCCCTTTGCACTTAATGAAAATGTGAAAGTGTATCTGGATGTGTCGCTTAAAAGATTTGAAACCGTTTATGCGGCGGCAGGCGATTTAAATGCTACTGCCGAAATTAAGGTAGACGAATTTGAAAGCATTATAAACTGCACGGGTTGGGTAGATGTGTGCGGTTTAACAGAATAATAGCAAAAAAACGGCTTGTATAAGCCGTTTTTTTATATTAAATATTGTATAGCATTAAATTATCGCCTTTATATTTTTTTATTTCGTTTTCAATGCGGTCTATATTTCCAATCCATACATTTTTGTGCTTTTCAAAATTATTTACATCTGTATCTGAAATATGCCAATTTGGTTTTTGCCTTTCGGCTTCGGGTAAAAGTACGCAGTCGCATGCATAAGCTTCTACATTAAAAAGCTGTTCGTAGCCGCATACAGCATCGTCGCTTTCAAATGTGCAGCTGCAATAGTTTTTGTAAATGGTAGCATTGTTGTACCAGCCCACAACAACTAAATTGTTATCGGCATTTTTTGCACACCATACTGCAAGAATATTTTCGGCATAATCCGTATCGGAGCCAAGCTTTGATGTGGGAACACCGCCTTTTGCATTACCATAATCGCAATAGCCTATAACGATTTCCTCCTCATCAATATTTGCCATACAAAAATTAAACTGGTCAAAGGCATCTTCGTTTCCGTTTATTTCGGTATCGGTTTTATTTATGCCTCTGTAATATTTCATATAGCCTATATTTAAAAACACTGTTTTCATAAGTATCACCTCAAAATCGCATTAAGTAAAGTATACATAAGCGGAATTGTTATAATGCAAAACACATGGCTTATCATTGCCATACTTGCGCCTGTTTTTGTATCGCCGTCGTAAATCGCAGGGAACACAATAGTATTTAAACCAAGCGGTGTAGCGTAGCCAAATAGTGCAAGTGTAACCATATAATTGCTTGCACCGAAAAGCTTTAATATTAATATAATAATTGCAGGCAAAATTACAAGTCTTAAGGCGGTTGCAATATAAACTTTTTTGTTTGTTAAAAGCTCTTTAAATTTATAATCGGCAATTGCAAAGCCCGCAAGTATCATAGCAACGGGGCCCATACAAGCCTGCAGTGATGAAACGGTGTTGTTTAAAAATTCGGGTATGTACTTTTGTGTATTTGTTAAGCCCGCTACAATTCCTATTGCCATAGATAATATTGGAGGATTTATAAGGTTTTTAAAAACATTACCCGAGCGGTTGGTTTTTGGTGTTAATATGTTTATGCCCCATATATATGTAATAAAATAAAGGGGAAGCGTAAATAAAAGATACATATACAAATGCTCCTGTCCGCCTAAAATAAGGGGTACAATGGCATTGCCCATAAAGCCGTGATTTGCAATTGTTAGCGAATACTTGTATATGTTACGCTTGTCTACATCCTTGCTTTCAAATAGCTTTGACAAAGGAAAAGCCATAGCCATTGAAATAACCAATGCCAAAACTGCATAGGGAAACATAGCAATATTTTCTTTTAACGATGCTACTGTACAGTAAGTGCTGAATGTGGAAAAGCAAAGGGCGGGTAAAAAAACATATTTCTCCAGTCTTGAAAGTACGGTTGCCGAGTTTTCGGGTATAATTCTAAACTTGTTAAGTACATAGCCTATTAATATGCAAATAAACAGCATAACCATTGGTGAAAGTGTTGCGGTGAAATTGGTTGCCATTTTGGTTTCTCCTTAGTTTATTTAATTTAGTATAGTTTTTTATATATGTTCATTCTTTTAATAACTGTATCAACATAATTGCTTGTTTCCTTAAAAGGAATGTTATCAAGCTTTTTGCCGTCGGTTGAATACTTTTTGTCTTTAAGCCACTTGTTTACATTTCCCTGACCTGCATTATAAGCAGATAAAGCGGTTTTTAAATCATAATTAAAGGCATCAAGCAAAAATGCTATATATGCACAGCCCGTATGTATATTTGCATCAGGTTCAAAAATATCGCCTTGGGTATATTCGAGATTGAATTTTTTGCATACCCAATCAAAGGTTGAATCGGTAATTTGCATTAATCCCTTTGCGTCCTTATGACTTTGGGCTTTTTCGTTAAACTTGCTTTCGGTGCTTATTACCGCCATAACAAGGTAAGAGTCAAGCCCGTATTCTTTAGAATAATCCACAATAAGCTCGCTGTTTGTAAGCGGATATATTTTTTTTGCAATTCTGTTGAACGGGTTTACCGAAATTATCAATATTATTAAAAGTATAGCTATAACAGCAATTAAAAATTTTTTTATTGTTTTTTTAGTTATTGTTATAAACACAGTTTTGCTCCTTTAAAATGTTATTTAAACTGTCGTACAATTCATCTAAGTTGCCGTTATTTATAACGCAGTAATCGCCGTTTTTTTTATAAAAGCTATCCGGGGGCTGACTTCCAATGCGGTTTTTTGCCTGCTCTATGCTGATTCTGTCACGCTCTGCAATTCGCTTTATGCGCTCAGCCTTCGGGCATAGTATGCAAATAACCTTGTCGCATTTTAAGTTCAAATTTGCCTCAAAAAGCAATGGTGCATCAAGCACAATGTTTTTGCCATTTAACGATGCAAGTAATTTGTCCGACTGTTCCATTATATATTTATGCGTAATATTATTTAAAATGCATAGCTTTTCCCTATTTTTAAATACGATTTCGCCAAGCTTTTTGCGCAAAAGATTGCCTCTGGCATCTATTATATCATCGCCGAATTCAGCTTTAAGCTCGTCAAGGCAGGGCATACCCTGATCGCATACTTCTCTTGATAGTTTATCGTAGTCTATTACATAAAAGCCGTTATCCTCAAAAAACTTTGATGCAATGCTCTTGCCTGAACCCGAGCCTCCCGTAATTCCCAGTATCACTAAAGCTCATCCTTTCTTATTTTGCATCGTACCAGGTTTTGCCTGTGTTTGCCTCGGCAATAAGCGGTACATTAAGATTTACTGCATTTTCCATACATTCTGTTAAAAGCGCTTTAACGGTTTGAGCCTCATCCTTTGGTGCTTGAATAATAAGCTCATCGTGTACCTGAAGTATAAGCTTTGATTTAAGCCCTGATTGTTTAAGCTTATTTGTAATGCTTACCATTGCAATTTTTATAATATCTGCTGCCGAGCCCTGAATAGGGGTATTCATAGCGGCTCTTTCGCCAAAAGAGCGTACCATGTGGTTTGTGGATTTAAGTTCCGGTATATATCTTCTCCGTCCGAACAATGTGGTAACATAGCCTGTTTGCTTTGAGTTTTCAACAGTGGCGTTCATATATTCCTTAACCTTTGAAAATTTTTCAAAGTAGCTGTCGATATATGCTTTTGCCTCTTTGTTGGATATTTTTAAATCCTGTGCAAGGGTGTAACCGCCCATACCGTATATAATACCAAAATTAATAGTTTTTGCGTGGCTTCGCATAGTATCGGTTACATCGTCAGCCGGCACACCAAAAATGCTTGATGCAGTCTGGCGGTGTATATCCTCGCCGCATTTAAATGCGGTTTGCATAGTATCATCGCCCGATGCGTGCGCAAGCACTCGTAATTCTATTTGCGAATAGTCGGCATCTATAAGTATAAAGTCGTCGCTTTCCGCCTCAAACATTTTTCGTATTTCTCTGCCAAGCTCATCCCTTACAGGTATGTTCTGCAAATTAGGCTCGGTTGAGCTTATTCTGCCTGTTACGGTTACTGTTTGATTGAATTTTGAATGTATTTTGCCGTCTTTTGGGTTTATAACCTCTACAAGACCATCGGCATAAGTTGATTTAAGCTTGGTAAGTGTACGGTATTCTAAAATTGCAGATACTATCGGATGCTCTTTTTTTAGCTTTTCAAGTACATCTGCATCGGTTGAATAGCCTGTTTTGGTTTTCTTTAAAGCTTTTAAGCCCATTTTTTCGAAAAGTATAACTCCAAGCTGTTTTGGCGACGATATATTAAAGCTTTCACCTGCCATCGAATAAATATCCTTTTCAAGTGCTTCTATGCGTTCTTTAAGCATTTTTGAAAATGCCTCAAGACTTTCACGGTTAACCTTAAAGCCCTCAATTTCCATTTGCGCCAGAACATTTATAAGCGGAAGCTCAATATCATAAAGCAGAGAGTTCTGGTTAAACTCTGCAATTTTTTTATCTTCATAATCTTTAAGCATATATATTGCTAAAAGCTGTTGCCTGATATAATCGCTTAATACATTTTGGCTAATTGCATCAATATATTTTTTTGATTTGCCTGTGCCAAAAACGGTTTTATCATCTAAAATGGCTATATCCATAAAGTCGCCCATTATACCGCTTATTTCGTAATCCGAGCGTGCAGGCTCAAGTATATATGCGGCAACTGATGTATCAAAATATGCATTTTGAAAATCTATGCCGTATTTATTTAACATAACAATATCGCCTTTTATATTGTCGGATATTTTTAAAATGCTTTCGTTTTCAAATACAGCCTTAATACTGTCTGCAATGTTTTGGTCAAGTGTAAGCAAATCACATTTTATAAAGTAAAGAGTATCTTTGTGGCTGTCGGTATAAAATGCTATGCCCATAAGGTTTTGTTTTTCATCGCAAAATGTTTTGTATACGATATAATCTTTTGCTTTTGAAATCTCTTTATAAAGCCCATCGGCATAATCAAGAAAAACAAAATTTCGGTTGCATTCAAGCTTTTTAGTTTCTGTACTTTCAATATCTCCCTGAATTTTTGCTAAAAATCCTTTGAATTCAAGATTTTTAAATAACTGTGCTAAAAGGGGAGTGTTGTATGGTTTTACCTCGTTATCCTCAAGCTTAAAGTCCATTGGTACAAATCTGTCGATAGTACAAAGCTCTTTACTTAAAAAAGCCATATCCTTACCGTCCTCAAGCTTTTGCTTTGCGGCAGGTTTTATAATTTCATCATCAAGATTATTATATAGGTTTTCTATACTCGAAAACTTTTGTATATATGAAAAAGCGGTTTTTTCGCCAATGCCCCTAACACCGGGTACATTGTCGGATGTATCGCCCATAAGACCTTTTACATCTATAAATTCCTTTGGTGTAACGCCGTAGGTTTCATAAACCTTGTCGGCATCCATAACGGTAGTATCGGTTACACCCGATTTTGTAACAGTAAGCAGTATTTTTGTGGTTTTGCTTGCAAGCTGAAGGTCGTCCTTATCGCCTGTTAAAATATAGCACTCTACATTTTGCTCATCACAAATACGGCTTACGGTACCTATAATATCGTCTGCCTCATAACCCTCTTTTTCATATATGGCAATATTCATTGCCTTTAATACCTCTTTTAAAATTGGCATCTGCATTTTAAGCTCATCGGGCATACCTTTGCGCTGTGCCTTATATGCACTGTATTTTTTATGCCTGAAGGTTGGCGCCTTAAGGTCAAATGCCACAGCAATATAATCGGGCTTTAAATCCTCGGTGTTTTTAAAAAATATGTTTAAAAAACCGTATATGCCGTTTGTAAAAATACCATCTTTATTTGTAAGTGCCCTTATGGCATAAAATGCTCTGTTAATTATACTGTTTCCATCAATAATAAGGAGCTTTTTCATAATACTTCCGTCCTTTTTAAATATAACTACAAAAAGTATACCATAATTTGAAAATATTAGCAAGTTTTTTATGCGCAGTTCATTAAATTAAGGGCAATTTCTTTAAACGGTGGTATGGCAGATGTTGCACCGCTTTTTCCATCCTCGCAAAATACTGCCATTGCATACATTGGATTATCATAAGGAAAAAAGCCTATAAACCATCCGTGCACATTAAGGCTTTTAGTATCAGTATTGTACCAGCCTGTTTGTGCCGTGCCCGTTTTACCTGCTATGCCAAAAATGCCGTTTTGTGCCGACTGCGCCGTTCCCTCCAAAACCGCCTCACGCATCATTTGTGCAATAAAATCTGCAGTTTGGGTATCTATAATCTTTTTTGAGCCGTATTTTCTTAAATCTTTTATAACTGCACCGTGTTTATTTACAATACTGTCGGCAATATTAATATCATACGCTACACCACGGTTTGCTATAATGGCTGCCATTTTTGCCGCCTGAAGTGGAGTTATAAGCATTTCGCCCTGACCTATGCTTAAATTTATAGCTGTGTTAACCGAATATATATTTTCGTTTGGAAGATTACCCGAAGTTTCAAGCGCTTCAAGATTTGAAACTGCGTTGCCTAAGCCAAAATTCTTTGCAGTATTTAAAATATCATTTGAGCCGATGTGCATACCTATTGAGTAAAAAGCACAGTTGCAGGATTTTGCAAAAGCACTTTTAAAATTTAAAATATCGTGATTTGCGGTACAGTTAAAGGTTAAATTACCGCTTTTAATACTGCCATCACAAACAAACTGATGCTCTTTTGTATAATCAGGATTTTTAAGAGCCGATGCAGATGTTATAATTTTAAAAATGCTTCCAGCATCGTAACTGCTTATTGAACGGTTTAAAAATTCGCCGTCATTATCGTTTAACTGCCCTTTTATGCCCTGTTGTTCAAAGTTTGGACGACTTGCCATTGCGAGTACATCAAAGCTTTTAACATCAAGTATAACAACTGCGCCTTTTTGTATATGCTTATCCATAACATCTTCGGCACATTTTTGCACCTTGTAGTCAAGGGTAAGCTTTAAATTGCTGTCGGACAGGTAATGGTTGTTTATAAGCTTGTAGTTTTGTGTGTACGACGGAGCTCCGCTTGCAGTATTATTGTGTACTAAGGCAAGGTATTTTTCGGTTTTAAGCTCATTATCGAAAAGCTTTTCAAGCCCCGATGCCCCCGAATAATCATCATTTAAATAGCCTATAAGGTGGCGGGCATAGCCGTTTTTTTTATATCTTGCAAGTGCCTCAAAAACATAACCATTTTGGGTTTCACCGTTATAATATTCTTTTAATCCGTCCTGATTAAAAATGTATTTCTGAGGTTGAGTATTTGTAAACGGAATCATATTTCTATCATAAATGTTAC